>JBBSHH010000013.1:0-34068 GCA_038253225.1 Mycobacteriales bacterium
TACGCCGACAAGACCGCCGGCATCCGCATGATCCCGGTGCTCGCGCTGCGTCGCGCCTGATCCCCGGAGTACGTCGCCCAGCGGGTCCGGCTCCAACCGGTTGCCCGCATTCCCGGCACAGGCAGGACCCGCGTGAATGCGACAAGTCGGATCGTCGCTGGACTAACCAGGGCAGCCGCCCGCTCGGCACCGGTGGACCGCCCCAGCGGACCTGCGGGCTCGACCGGCCCGCTGCCCGGCTGACCGGCCTGACCACCACGAGGAAGCCGACGACCCTTGCGCTGTCACGGTCCCGCAGGTCCGGCCGGGCTATTGACGACGCCGAGTTCCGGCTATTCTGGACGGCGTCCACCCGTGGCCGCTCCGGGATTCTGGGCGGCCCCTGTTCGCCGGAGGTGCCCCATGGCGACTCTGCGTTTCGACCCCTGGCGTGACCCGTTCCGCGAGCTGGACCGGTTCGCCAACCAAATGGTCAGCGGGACCCGCGTGCCGGCGCTGATGCCGATGGACGCCTACCGCAGCGGCGACGCCTACCACGTCCTGCTGGACCTGCCGGGCGTGGACCCGGGCAGCGTCGAGATCACCGTCGACGACGCTACCCTCACGATCCGGGCGGAGCGGGCCGCCAGCATCGGCGAGGGCGATGAGGTCATCGTCGCGGAGCGACCCCAGGGCAGCTTCAGCCGCCAGCTCATGCTCGGTCAGGGCCTCGACACCGAGCAGGTGCAGGCCGACTACCACGACGGCGTTCTGCACCTGCTGATCCCGATGGCGGCGACGGCCCAGCCGAGGCGGGTGCAGGTGTCCCAGGGCGCCCGCGGCGGCACCCAGATCGGGGCCGGCGGCACCGGCAACGACGGTGCGGCCGGCCAGGGGTCCGGTCAGGTCATCGACGTGGGCGAGTCGACGCCGGCGTCGTCCTCGACCGGCTGACCCGCAGCGGCGCCGCAGCCGTTCGGGACGGTGTCGCCGGACGGGTCGCCGCACGGCGGCAGGGGCGGGAGAGAATGCGACAGTGCCCGAGCTACCCGAGGTGGAGGCTCTCGCCGCGTTCCTCACCGCCCGTGCCGTCGGGCGGGTGGTCGCGCGCGTCGACGTGGTCGCGGTCAATGTGCTCAAGACGTTCGACCCGCCGCCGTCGGCGCTCGGCGGGCTCTCCATAGGCGGGGTGCGTCGGCTCGGCAAGTTCCTCGATCTCGACATCGGCGGCCTCCATCTGGTGCTGCACCTGGCCCGGGCCGGCTGGCTGCAGTGGCGGGAGTCGCTGCCACCCGCGCCGCCGCGGCCCGGCAAGGGACCGCTCGCGCTGCGATTGCACCTCGACGACGGCAGCGGGTTCGATCTCACCGAGGCAGGCACCCAGAAGCGGCTGGCCGTCTACCTGGTCCGCGACCCGGCCGCCGTACCGGGGGTGGCCCGGCTCGGGGTCGACCCGCTCGAGCCGGCGTTCACCCCGGACGCGCTGGCCGGGTTGCTCACCAGCGCCGGCCGCACCCAGCTCAAGGGTGTGCTGACCGACCAGTCCGTGCTCGCCGGCGTCGGCAACGCCTACTCCGACGAGATCCTGCACGCCGCCCGGCTCTCGCCGTTCAAACCGGCGGCCGGACTTTCGGTGGCGGACGTGAGCCGCCTGCACGCCGCCACGGTCGCGCTCCTGACGGCTGCGGTCGAGCGCTCCAGCGGGCTCGCCGCCGGGCAGCTCAAGGCCGAGAAGAAGGTCGGCCTGCAGGTGCACGGTCGCACCGGCCTGCCGTGCCCGGTCTGCGGCGACACCGTGCGGGAGGTGTCCTTTGCCGACAAGAGCCTGCAGTACTGCCCCACCTGCCAGACCGGCGGCAAGCCGCTCGCCGACCGACGGCTGTCCCGGCTGCTCAAGTAGTCGCCGGCTCCAGCCGGGTCAGCGGTCGGCACGGGCCGAGCGCGCCTCGCGACCGCCGTACGAGGCGTAGAACTGCGCCGCGCACAGCCGGGTCGCGAGCGACCAGGTCGGGTAGGCGTGGATCGTCTGGGCGATCCGCCCGACCAGCATGCCGGTCCGCATCGCGAGTGCTCCTTCGGCGATCAGCTCACCGGCGGTCGGCGCCACCGCTGTCATCCCGACCAGTCGCATCAGCGCCTTGGTGCTGACCAGCCGGGCCCGCGGCGCCGCGATCATCTTCACGAAGCCGTCGGTCTCGCCGGCGCAGCGCGGCCGGTCCTGCGACGACATGGGGATGAACGTGACCAGCGCCCGGTCGCCGTACCGCTCGTACGCCGCCGTCTCGGTGAGCCCGACGTGCGCCACCTCCGGCTCGGTGAAGGTCACCCACGGTACGACGGAGGCGTCCCACCGCCCCGGGCCGCCGGCCAGCGCCGGGCGCCCGGCGCTGGCGAACGCGTTGCCGGCCGCCAGCCGACCCTGCTCGTCGCCGACGTGGGTGAACTGCAGCGTCGAGGCGCAGTCACCGACCGCGTAGATGTGCTCGGCGGTGGTGCGCAGCCGGTCGTCCACCCGGATGTGGCCGGTCGGCGTGAGCTCGACCCCCGGCACGGACAGCTCCAACCCGGCGGTCACCGGCCGGCGGCCGACGGCGAGCAGCAGGTGGCTGCCGGTGACCGAAGTACCGTCGGCGAGGTGCACGGTCGGGCCGGCGGAGACCCGGACGGCGCGTGACCCGGCCAGCACCCGCACCCCCTCGCGCTCGAAGACCCGCCGGAGCAGTCGGGCCGCCTCCGGCTCGTCCTTGGGCAGCAGCCGGTCGCCGCTCTGGACGACGCTGACCTGCGCGCCGAGCCGGCCGAAGGCCTGCGCCAGCTCGCTACCGATCGGGCCGCCGCCGAGGACGATCAGGTGCTCCGGCAGCTCGGTGAGGTCGAAGACGGTCTTGTTCGTCAGGTACGGCGTGTCGGCGAGGCCGTCGACCGGCGGGACGGCGGCCTCCCCTCCGGTGGCGAGCACGTACCGCCGACCGGTGATCCGCCGCCCGTCGACCTCGACGGTGTCGGCGGCGACGAACCGGGCCCGGCCGGCGACCAGGTCGATGCCCTGACGAGCCAGCAGCTCCGGTGACTCGTCCTGCTCGATCTCGGCGATCGTGGCGTGCACCCGTGTCATCACCGCGGCGAAGTCGACCTCGAGCCCGGCGACCGTGAAGCCGTAGTCGCCGCCGGTGCGCGCCGCGTGCACCCGGCGGGACACCTCGAGCAGGGTCTTCGAGGGCACGCAGCCGTAGTGGGTGCAGTCCCCGCCAGGTCGGGCGAGCTCCACCAGCGCCACCCGGCGACCGCCGCGCCGGGCCGCCCTGGCCGCCGCCAGCCCGGCCGCGCCGGCACCGATGACGACGAGGTCGTAGGCGGGCATCGGGCGAGTGTGGCAGGACTCTCAACGCTTGGGGCGGCTGGCGAGCACGGCGCGGGCGGCCGCCCGGCCGGGTGTCCCGGCGATGCCACCGACCGGCGAGCTCCCCGCGCCGCTGACGAACAGGCCCCGGACCGGCGTGGCGTGCCCGGCCAGCCGTCGGGTGGGTCGCATCCAGGCCAGCTGGTCGAGCGAGAGGTCGAGGTGCATGGGGTGCGCCCCCGGCCAGGCCAGCTCCCGAGCCATCGTCTCCGGCGTGCGGATCCGGGCGTCGAGGATCGACGCGCGAAATCCCGGTGCCCGCGCCTCCACCGTCGCGATCATCCGGTTCGCGAAGCCCTCCGCGGCCGCGTCCCAGCCGCCGCGCACGTCGTACGGCGCGCACGGGCAGGCGAGGTAGACGGTGTGCCGGCCGGCGGGGGCGAGCGAGTCGTCGAGCGCCGAGGGCGTGAACGCGTACGTCGGCACCGGGTCCGCGGGCAGCCGCCGGTCCCCGGCAGCGGCGAAGCCCGCCGCCAGACAGGCCACCGAGTCGACGTAGGACTGCAGGCCGTTCCAGTCACCGGGCCGGCCGCCGGGGTAGGCCGGCAGCCGGTCGACCGCGAGATGTACCAGCATCTGCACGGCGTTGCCCCGGGCCGTCGCCGCCAGCTCCGCGCCGGCCGGCCCGTCCAGCGGCGGGTCGAGCAGCTCCAGCAGGGCGGCCTTCGGGTCGATCGCGGTGACGACGTACGGCGCGTCGATGCGCTCACCGTCGGCGAGCTCGACGCCGCGGACCCGATCACCGTCCCGCCGGATCCGCACCACGTCGGCCCCGGTCCGCCACGTCCCCCCGTACGTCGAGAGCCGGTGCGCGAGCGCGTCGGTCAGTCCCTGCGCGCCGCCGCGGGCGTGCCACTGCCCGAACGCGTGGTAGGCCGCCTGCCACAGCACGAAGAACGCGCTGCCCGGCGCCTCCGGGGAGGCGGAGGCGTGGGCGGCGAACGCCGCCAGCGGCGCCCGCACCCGCTCCGTACCGAGCCGCTCGGCGAGGACCCGGGCGTAGGGCGCGGTCAGCTCGGCGATCAGAGCGTTGCCGCCGTAGCGGCGCAGCACCCGCAGCGCGTCGAGCGCCCGTCCCGGCATGGCCCGCAGGGCCCGACCGCGCCCGGCTCCGGCGTCGAGGCCGGCGACCGCGGAGCGCACCACCGGCAGCGCGTCCCGCATGAAAGCGGCGTAGCGGGCGGCCTCGGCGGGGTCGGTGTCGCCCAGTTCCGCGACGGTCTGCTCGACCGACCGGAAGAACCGGACCAGTGGCTGGTCGGCGGAGACCGCGACCGCGAACGGGTCCATCTCGATGTAGTCGAGGCCGGCCTCGGCCAGTCGCAGCTCGGCCGGGATGTCGGTCATGTTGATGATGTTGTGGGCGACCGAGTGCGTGTCGAACCGATAACCCGCCACCAGCTCCTCGGTCCGGCTGCCGCCACCGAGTGCCGTGGCCTGCTCCAGAACCTGCACCGCGAGGCCGGCCCGGGCCAAGTAGCACGCGCAGACCAGGCCGTTGTGGCCACCGCCCACGATGACGACGTCGGGCACGGCGGACCTCCGGGGGGACGGCGTGGGCGGGGCGCGCAGAATGGCTGCGCCGCCCCTACCCTGCCCGAAGCCGGAGGACCGTCGTGTCGCCCACGCCGCTGCCGACCGTCGACCCGACGACGCTCCCGTCGGACGCGGTCCTGGTCGACGTCCGGGAGGACGACGAGTGGGTCGCCGGCCACGCGCCCGGGGCCCTGCACGTGCCGATGAGCGAGTTCCTCACCCGGCTCGACATGGTGCCGGTGGACCGCCCGCTGGTGGTGCTCTGCCGCAGCGGGCACCGGTCCGCGCAGGTGACGGCGTACCTGCTGAACAGCGGGTACCGAGCGGCGAACCTCGACGGCGGGATGCTGGCCTGGCAGGCGGCCGGCCGGCCGATGCGCAGCGAGAGCGGCGCGCCGCCGGCCGTGGTGTGACACGTCCGACGGTCCCGGCGTGACCACGACGCCGCGCGCCGCCGCGCGTCCGGCGCCGGTCCGGATGAACCGGTCAGCGGCGCTCCGCCTCGGTCTGCTGGCCACCATCTGGGGGACCAGCTTCGTCTTCATCAAAGTCTCGCTCGAGGGTCTGAGCCCGCTGCAGATCGCCGTCGCCCGGATCGGCCTGGGAGCCGCGGTTCTGCTCGGCATCGTCGCGCTGCGCTCCGGGCGGCTGCCCCGCGGCTGGTCGACGTGGGGCCACCTCGCGGTCGTCGGGGTGCTCGCCAACGTCGTGCCGTTCTTCCTGTTCGGCTGGGCGGAGCAGCGGGTTCCCTCCAGCCTGGCCGGCATCTACAACGCGACCACGCCGCTGTTCACGCTGCTGGCCGCGATGACCGCGCTGCGGTCGGAGGAGCGGGCCACGCTGAGCCGGCTGGCCGGTCTGTTGCTCGGTTTCCTCGGCGTTGTCGTCGTGCTCGCCCCCTGGCGGGGCCTGGGCAGCGCCGCCCTCAACGGGCAGCTGGCCTGCCTGACCGCCGGCGCCTGCTACGGCCTCGCGATCACCTACACCCGCCGGTACCTCTCCGGCCGGGGTTACTCCGCGCTGGCGCTCGCCGCCGGCCAGCTGCTGTGCGCGGCCGCCGAGCTGGTGCTGCTGGCGCCGCTGTGGGCGGCGCACCCCGTGTCGCTGCCGTGGCGGGTCAGCCTGAGCATCCTGGCGCTCGGCGGCTTGGGGACCGGCATCGCCTACCTGATCTTCTACGGTCTCATCGGCGAGATCGGTGCCACCGCCGCGTCCACCGTGACCTACCTGGTGCCGGTGGTGGCGGTCGCGCTCGGCGTGGCCGTCCTCCGCGAGGCGGTCGGCTGGAACGACTTCGCCGGCGCCGTCGTCGTGCTGCTCGGGGTCGCGGTCGCCGGCGGTCAGCTGGACCGGGGGCGCCGACCACCGAGCTGATCGACACCGAGGCAAGCAGGACGTAGGGTTCACCGCGACACCGCGGGAGCTCGGGCGACACCGGGCTGAGAGGGCGACCACGAGGCGGCCGCCGACCGCAGAACCTGTCCGGGTAATGCCGGCGTAGGGAGTGGGCTCCATGGCGACCGTGCTCGACCGTTCCGTCGGCGGCGTCGAGGCGCCGACCACCCTGCTCGAGCCACCCCCGCAGCCGCTGACCCTGCTCGATCAGGCGGCGCTGTGGGGAAATCTCGGCATCAGCCTCACGCTGCCGGTCGCGGCCGCGTTCGTCCTGGCGCCGTTCGGCCTGCCGCGGCTTTCACTGGCGGCCGCGCTGACCGCCACGGTCGTCGGCGCGCTGTTGGGCAGCGTCGTGCTGGGGCTGGCGGCGGTGCCGGGGGCGCAGACCGGCGCACCGGCCATGGTGCTGCTGCGCGGCCTGCTCGGCCGGCGCGGGTCCTACCTGCCGACCGGGCTCAACATCGTGCAGTGCATCGGCTGGGCCACCGTCGAGGTGGTGATCATCGCCGAGTCCGCGGCCCGGCTGACCGGCGGCCACCTGCGCTGGCTCTACGTCGTGCTGGCCGGGGGGTTGGCGACCGCGATGGCGTTGCGCCCGCTGGGGCTGGTCCGCACCCTGCGCCGGTACGCCGTCTGGGTCGTGCTGATCGCGACCGCGTACCTGTTCACGCAGGTGCTGCGCCACGGCCTGCCGCCGCTCGGGCGGGGCTCGTGGACCGGGTTCTGGCCGGCCGCAGACGTCGTCATCGCGATCGCGGTGTCCTGGGCGCCGCTGGCCGGTGACTACTCGCGGCACTCCCGGTCCGGCCGGGCCGCGCTCGGCGGCGCTCTGCTGGGCTTCGCCACCGCGTCGGCTGCCTACTTCGCGCTGGGGCTGTTCGCGCTCGCGACGATCGTCGGTCGTGACGGTGACGTGCTCGGCGCCCTGCTCGCCGTCCCGGCCGGCGCGGTGGCGCTGGCGATCCTGGTGCTCGACGAGGTGGACGAGGCCTTCGCCAACGTCTACTCGACGGCCGTGTCGACGCAGAACTTCTCCCCGCGGCTGGACCGGCGGGTGCTCGCGGTCGGGGTCGGCGCGGTGGCGGTCGGGCTCGGGCTGGTCGTGGACATCGCCGCCTACGAGCAGTTCCTGCTGCTGATCGGCTCGGTGTTCGTGCCGTTGTTCGCGGTGCTGCTGGTCGACTACTTCCTGGTCCGGCGCGGCAGTGGTTGGGACGTCGGGCCGCGGGCCCGGGGTCGCCGGCTGCTGCTGCTGCCCTGGGTCCTGGGCTTCGCGGCGTACCAGCTGGTCAACCCCGGCACGGTGTCCTGGTGGGTGCGCGGCTGGGCGCGGGTCGCCGAGCTCGCGCACTTCCACCCGCAGTCGTGGATGAGCGCGTCGGTCCTGTCGTTCACGGTCGCCGCGGTGCTCACCGGGGCCCTCGGGGTGGCCGGGCGCTCCGACCCGCGCTGACCCTGGAGGAGCAGGATGGTGCCGTGCGCACGCCGGCGGTGCAGGTGGTGGCCCACCGGGGGGCGTCGGAGGACGTGCCGGAGCACACGCTGGCGGCCTACCGCAAGGCGATCGACGACGGCGCGGACGCGCTGGAGTGCGACGTACGGCTCACCCGGGACGGCGTGCTGGTGTGCGTGCACGACCGGCGGGTGGACCGCGTCTCCTCCGGCCGGGGAGTGGTCTCGACGCTCGAGCTCGCCGACCTGACCGAGCTGGACTTCGGTTCCTGGCGGGAGAGCTGGGCGGACTTCGAGGACCCGGAGGAGCCCGATCGGGACCGTTCGGCGGTGCTCACGCTGGAGACCCTGCTCGAGCTCGTCGCGAGCTGCCCGCGGCCGATCGGCTTGGCGATCGAGACCAAGCACCCGACCCGCTACGCCGGCCTGGTCGAGCAGGAGCTGGTCGGGCTGCTGGCCCGGTTCGGGCACACCAGCCCGGCCGGTGTCCTCGCCCCCGTCCGGGTGATGAGCTTCGCGCTGACCAGCCTGCGGCGGGTGCACGCGCTGGCCCCCGGCGTGCCGACCGTGCTGCTGATGCGCCGGCTGCCGGTGCGCTACCGCGACGGGTCGCTGCCGACACGGGTGTCCGCGGCCGGTCCGTCGATCTCGGTGGTGCGCCGCTACCCGGCGTACGTCGAGCGGGTGCAGCGCCAGGGTCGCCCGGTGTACGTCTGGACCGTCGACGCGCCCGGCGACATCGACCTGTGCATCGGCCTCGGCGTCGACGCGATCATCACGAACCGCCCGGCGATGGTGCTGGACCGGCTGCACCGACTCGACTGAGCGAGCCGTCCACGGTCAACCCAGCCGCTCGAGCAGCGCGCCGCCCAGCGCCCGCCCGGACAGGTACGCCGTCTCCACCCGCGGCGGACCCCAGCCGTCCCCGCAGAGCCCCACCCCGGCCGGGCCGAGGTGGAACGGCTGGTCGTGGGGGGCCAGCGGGTGTGCCAGCGACCACCGCCGGACCTCGGCCCAGCGGGGCGCCGGGTCGATCCCGAGCATCGAGCGCAGCGCGGTGAGCATCGGCAGCAGCGCGGTCGCCGGGTCGTCGAGCCGGGGAGCGGCGAACGCGCCGGTGGAGTGCGCCACCAGCACCGGGGCGCCGTCGCCGCGCCGGCGACCGTCGTCGGCGACCCAGCCCAGCACCGGCGAGTCGGCCACGAACACCCCGTCGAACTCCGGCCACCCCCGGCGGTCCCACCCGGCGAGCAGCGAGATCACCGGCGACCAGTCCCGTCCGGCGCACTGCGCCACCTCCGCGCCGAGGTCGTCGTCGAGCAGGTCGAGGGCCTGCGGGTCGGGCATCGCCAGGACCACCGCCGCCGCCGGCTCGCCGTCGACCCGCGGGCCGGGGCGGACCTCCTCCACCTCGTCCCCGGAGCGCAGCGTCAGCCCGGCGGCGAGGTCCTCGACCAGCGACCGCAGCCCGTGCGCGGCGGCGTAGCGCACCGGGCCGCTCTTGGTCGCCCCGAGCCCCGCCGGCGAGCCCAGGTGGAACGTGTCGGTCCACTCCCGGGCCAGGCCGCGGTCGCACCAGTCGGCCACCACCGCCGCGAACGCCGGGTCGCGGGCGGTGAAGTACGACGCCCCGGCGTCGACCGCGCGGCCGTTGACGGTGCGGCAGGCCATCCGGCCACCGAGGCGCCGGCCGCGGTCCCGAACCAGCACCGCTCGCCCGCCGGCCGCCAGCTCCCGGGCGCAGGCCACCCCGGCGATCCCGCCCCCGACGACGACGACCGTCGCGCTCCCGCCTCGTGCAGCCACGTCCGTCCTCCCCGGGGCGCGGTACCCCGCCGCCCTCCGCACACCGTTTCACCCTCCGGCCGGCGGGCATCCCCGCGGCTGTGCAGCGACATGATCGCAACGACGCCGTCCCGGTGGTGGGTCCGCGCGAGCCCTGCCCATGCGGCTCCGGCCGCCGCTACAAGGCCTGCCACGGCCGGGGCGGCGCCGACGCGGTGGTGCCGCGGCCGTTCGAGGGGCTGGCGGGGGAGTCCGACTGGATCGCGCTGCGCGAGTTGGTGCCGGCCGGCTCGCTGCCGCTGACGCTCGCCGACCCCGCGGCCGCGGCGCTGCTCGGGGACCGGCCGCTGGTGGCCGCGACCGTGCTGCCGCTGGCCTGGGCGGCGATGGTGCGCAGCGACGGGGCGGTGTTCCTGGGCGTCCAGGTGCCGCCCCGGTCCGGTGACGTCAGCCGCGACCTCGCCGCGACCTTGCTCGCCGCGCTGGGCGCCGGGCCCGGCAGCGCGGTGCCCATCCCTGGGCCGCCGGCGACCGGCCCGCGGCTGCAGGACCTGCTGGGGGCCGAGGCGGCGCCGCTCACCGTGCACGACGGTTTCGACTTCTGGATCGACGGGGTCGCCGAACCGACCGGGGAGGTGGCCGCGTCGCTGGAGCGGGCCAATTCCGGCGTCGTCCCGACGGTCCGGCTGGCCGGCGTCGAGGCGGCGTACTGGTGCCGGATGGGTCAGCGCAACCACCTGCGCTGGGTGCTGCCCTACCCGGAGGAGCCGCTGCTGGACGCACTGGCCCGACTCGCGACCAGCGACGCGATCTCCCTCGGCGCCGGCACCCGTTACGTCGGCTCGTTCCGCGCGCACGGCCGGCTGGTGCCGGTCTGGGACCTGCCGGCCTCGATGGGCGCGGCGGAGGTGGAGGAGCCGGCGGCCCGCTGGTGGGAGCGGCTGACCGACGCGCGGGCCGTGACCGGGCCGCTCGGCGACGCCGACCGACGCGCCCGGGCCGGTCTGCTGGGCCGGCAGGTCACGTTGCGGTAACGGCTGCGCTAACCTGCCGTCGCTCGGGCGCTGCTGCATCCCCCGTCGGCAGCGCCCGAGCACCGTCGGCGCGTTGAGCTTGGTCGCCGTTCAGTCGGGCAGCGGCTCCCGCAGCACCGGGCAGGACATGCAGCGGGGTCCGCCGCGACCGCTGCCCAGCTCGCTCCCGGCGATCCGGACCACCTCGATGCCGGCGTCCTCCAGCCGGGCGTTGGTCTCGGTGTTGCGCTCGTAGGCGACGACCAGCCCGGGCGCGAGCGCGAGGGTGTTGTTGCCGTCGTCCCACTGCTCGCGCTCGGCGGTGACCGGGTCCAGCCCGGTGTCGATGACCCGCAGCGTGTCGATGCGCATCGCCTTCGCCGCGGCGACCAGGAACGGCTCCGGACCCTCGACCCGCACCTGCCCGCCGGGCCCACCGTCGGCGGTGACGGCGTACGCCGCCAGCGTGTCGGCGACCGGCGGGTACATGACCACCGCGTCCCGGTCGACCATCGTGCACACGGTGTCGAGGTGCATGGTGGCGCGTTCCTGCGCGATCGGGACGGCGAGCACCGTGTGCACCACCCCCGCCGCGAAGGCCCGCTGGGCGAACGTCTCGACCCCGGCCGGCCGGGTGCGCTGGCCGACCCCGACCGCGACCACGCCGGCGGCCAGCACCATGACGTCACCCCCCTCGAGCCACGCCTCCTCCTGGGCGCTGCCGCCGTAGAGCAGCCGGGTGCCGGCGAAGCGGGGGTGGTGGGTGTAGATCGCGCCGGTGATCGCGTTCTCCCGGCGCCGCGCCGGCATCGACGGCTGGGTGACCGCGACCTGGTCGTTGACCCACACGCTCGAGTCGCGGGTGAACAGCAGGTTGGGCAGCGGCCGGATGACGAACTCGTGCGGGGGCGTCATCCGGTCGACCACCCCGCCGGAGACCGGCAGCTCCTCGTGCGACATGCCGGCCATCACGACCTCGGCCAGCGCCGCCGGGGACAGCTCGCCCAGGTGGCCGCGCAGCGCGTCGGCGAGCACCGGGCCGATCTGTTCCGGTCGCAGCGCGCTCGCGATGACCTGCTCGCGGGCCGCCGGCACCGCCAGCGCCTCGACCAGCAGGTCATGGATGTAGAGCAGCTCGACGCCGCGCCGGCACAGCGCGGCGGCGAACGCGTCGTGCTCGGCCTGCGCCCGGTCCACCCACGGGATGCCGTCGAAGAGCAGGTCGGCGTTGTTCCTCGGGGTGAGCCGTTTGAGCTCGTTGCCCGGTCGGTGCAGCAGTACGGTGCGCAGTCGGCCGACCTCGCTGTCGACCCGGTGCGGGGTGTCGGTCACGAGCCGGCAGCGTAGCCGCGCGGCGATGCGGCTCCGCCGGCCGACGACTACTGGCGCGTCGCTAGGGTCGCGGCCATGGGACTCCTCGACGGCCGGGTCGCGATCGTCACCGGTGCCGGCCGCGGCATCGGCCGGGGCGAGGCCCTGGAGCTGGCCCGCTGCGGCGCCGACGTGGTCGTCAACGAGCTGGACGCCGAGGCCGGGCAGGCGGTGGTCGAGGAGGTCGAGACGGCGGGCGGCCGGGCCGTGCTCGACACCGGCGACGTCAGCGACATGGATGCCGCCCGCGACCTCGTGCGCCGGGCGGTGGACCGCTACGGCCGGCTCGACGCGCTGGTGAACAACGCCGGCATCCTGCGCGACCGTACGGTGGTCAAGATGACCGCGGCGGAGTGGGACGCGGTCATCCGGGTGCACCTGCGCGGTCATTTCGCGCCGACGCACTCCGCCTGCGAGTACTGGCGGGCGGAGCAGCGCCCCGGCGCGATCGTCTGCACGGCCAGCACGTCCGGCCTGCTCGGCAACTTCGGGCAGGCCAACTACGGGGCCGCGAAGGCGGGCATCGCCGCGTTCAGCACGATCGTGGCGCAGGAGATGGCCCGCTACGGCGTGCGCTGCAACGCGATCGCGCCGGCGGCACGGACCCGGATGACGGAGTCGGCGTACGGCGACATCCCGGCCGGCGACGACGGCGACACTGGCTTCGACTTCTGGCACCCGGATAACGTCGCGCCGCTGGTGGCGTTCCTGTGCAGCGACGCGGCGGCGACGATCAGCGGCAAGGTGTTCGGGGTGCAGGGCGACGCCGTCGAGCTCTACCAGCCCTACACCAGCGTCGCGGCGATCGAGAACCAGGCCCGGCGCTGGACACCGGAGGGGCTGGCGGCGCGGCTCGGCGAGCTGTTCGACTCGAGCGGCATCCCGCCGCAGGTCGAGGTCATGATGGCCAAGCTGCGCTATTCGATGACGCCGCGCGGCGCGGCGCCGACCGGCTCCTAGTCCGCCGACTCGTCCGGGGCGAAGAACGGCGGCCGGTGCAACCGGCGCCAGCCCACCAGCAGCAGCACCCCGAGCCAGACGCCGCCGAGGGTCAGCAGCAGGTGGCGTCCGTAGGCCTGCGGCAGCACCGACGGGTTGTCGGCCTTGCGGCCGTAGCCGAGCAGCTCCGGGAGCACGGCCAGCACGAGCAGCCCGCTGACCACGACGCCGCCCTGCACCACCGCGCGGTACGCCGTCGGCACCAGCCGGGAGCCGACCAGCAGCGCCACCGCGACCACCGGCGCCCACAGGCCGTCGTGCAGCACCGCCCCCCCGGCGAAGATCAGCAGCCAGTGCGGCGGCGAGGTGCTGGAGGCATGCGTGAGCAGGCCGCGCAAGCCCACCAGCATCGTGGCGGCACCGACGGCGTAGAGGACGAACCGACCGCGCCAGCGCGGCGGTTCCTCGGCCGAGAGCGTTCGGGGTGGCTCCAGCTCCGGGGTCACAGCACCACGACCCGGTGGACCCACTTCGTCTGCAGCACGCCGGGCCGGTTCGGTGCGATCAGCCGGCACGGGTAGCCGTGGTCGACGTGCAGCACCCGCCCGCCGAGGCGCAGCGCGAGCAGCGTGAGCGGGTCACCGACATGCGAGCCCTCGAGCATCGACGTCCGGTAGAGGCCGCCCGGCTGCAGCGACTCGATCCGCAGCCGGACATCGGTGCCCACCCCGGCGCGGGCCAGCAGGTCCCGCACCCGGACCCCGCTCCAGTGACCGTCGGCACTCCAGCCCTCGACGCAGGTGATCGGCAGGCCGGCGCCGGCCTGCGGCATCGCGGCGAGCTCCGCCAGGGTCAGCGACAGCGGGTGCGGCACCGCCCCCGCGACCTGCAGGCGGTACGCCGGGTCGCGGGCCCGGTCGGTGACCCGGGCCGCGGCCGCGGACTTGTTGACCGGCAGCGACTGCGGGCCGACGTCGGCCCGCCGCGGCCCGAGCAGGTTCAGGTCGCGCAGCGCCGGCGCGGACTCGCCGATGATGCTCGCGACGATCACGCCGCTGGCCACCCCGACCGTGGTGAGGAACCCCCGTCGGGACAGCCCCGAGCCGGCCGGCTCCGCGGCGAGGTCCGGCGACGTCCGGGACAGGCCGCGCCGGGCGACGGTGGCCCGGGTGCCGATGTGCACGACCATCGCGCCGATCGTGATCCACGCCGTCCAGTAGTGCGCGGTGGTGAAGAAGAAGCCGAACGGATACCAGTAGGCGATGTTCGCGAGCCCGGTGACGATCTGGAACATCGCGCCGCCGACCAGCACGAACAGGCTCGCCCGCTCGATGGCGTGCGCGAGGTTGCGAGCCGGCGGCCACTCCCACAGCTTCGGGTAGACCGTCCAGAGCTTGGCGAGCAGCAGCGGGACCGAGGCGAGCCCGGTCATGACGTGCAGCCCCTGGGTGGCCCGGTAGAGGTTGACCGGCCGGGACGGCCAGAGGAACCACGACGGCGGGTGCTGGATCGCGTGGCTGATCAGGCCGGTGACGAAGCACACCGAGAACGTGATGCCCAGTGCCAGCCCGAGGAACGAGGCCACCCGCTCGTTGTGTAGCCGGCTCTTGAACCTGCCCGGCCGCAGCGGCCCCTGGCGGAGCAGCCGCGGCGGCTGCGGCAGCGGACGGGTCAGCAGGGCGAGAGCGCGGCGAACCACCGGCCACCTCCGGTCCAGGTCGCCGCCGGGCGCAGCCCGGCGGCGGCGGCCACGGCCGCGACGTCATCGACGCACAGGCGCGCCCACGAGAACCAGCCGCTGACCCCGTCGGGACCGGCGAGTCGGGCCCGGACCGGACCGGTCGGGCGGCCGGGCCGGTCCAGCTCGACCAGCGCGGTGCCGTCGGCGGCGAGCAGCCGGCGCAGCCGGCGCAGCAGCAGCCGCGGGTCACCACCGATCCCGACGTTGCCGTCGGCCAGCAGGACGTAGGCCCAGCGGCCCTCGCCCGGCAGCCGGCCGAAAAGGTCGCGCTGCAGCGCGTGCGCGCCGAGCCGCCGGGCCATCCGCACCGCCTCCGGCGCCAGGTCGACGCCCAGGGCCGGCACCCCCCGCGCCGTGAGCTCCGCCACCAGCCGGCCCGGGCCGCAACCGAGGTCGATGGTCGGCCCGTCGACCGGGCTCAGCAGCTCCCGGTCGCCGGCCTGCAGCGGGCCGCACCAGTCGCGCAGCGGCACCGGCGTCGAGGTCCCGTCGTCGTAGTGCAGGTGCAGGTCGTACGGCGGCTCCGGGTCGGGCACCGGCCGGCCGGCGGCGGCGGCCAACCCCCGGCCGTACACCTCCATCGGCGCCGCGATCACGCAGCACCCACGCTGGTGTCGAACCGGTCGACCAGCGCGGCGAACCGGCTACCCGGCGCGGCGGCGGCGACCCGGCGGGCGTCCGCGGCGGTGTCGACGTCGACCAGCTCGGGCAGCTCGTGGACCCGCAGGCCGGCCCCGACCAGCCGGGCCAGCTGCACCCGGCCGGTGTGTGCCGTCGACATCGGTACGCCGAGCAGCAGGCCCGGATCGGGCCGCCGGAGCCCCAGCGCCCACCAGCCGCCGTCGGCGGCGGCACCGAGCACGGCGTCGACCGCCGGCTCGAGCAGCGCCCCGGCGGCGGCGCCGAGCTCGGCCGCGGTCAGCTGGGGGGTGTCCATCCCGACCAGCAGCAGCGGCACCGGCAGCGCCGCCCAGGCGTCGTCGAAGGCGGCCGCGATCCGCTCGGCCAACCCCTCGCCGCGCTGCGGCTGCACGTCCAGTCCCGCAGGTACGCCGTCGAGCGCGCCGGCGAGCACCAGCACCCGGCGGGCCACGTCCGTCGCGAGCACCGCGTCGAGGGTGTCATCGAGCGCGGCGGCGGCCAGCCGGCTGGCCTGCGCCGCGGTGTACGGCGGGCAGAGCCGGGTCTTGACCCGGCCCGGAACCGGGGCCTTGGCGAGGACCAGCAGCTGCACCCCGGTCATCCGGCCAGCACCCGGCGCATGTCCCGGACCGTGCGCAGCGTGCCCCGGGCGGTGCCGGTGACCTTCGACCGGCCGGTCCGTGGCAGGTAGCGGACCGGTACCTCCTCGAACCGCCAGCCGGCGGCGGCGGCGCGGGTGAGCATCTCCAGCGGGTAGCCGAACCGGCGGTCGGTCAGCCCGAGGTCGAGCAGCGCCTCGCGCCGGGCGGCCCGCATCGGGCCGAGGTCGTGCACCGGGTAGCCGGTACGCCGGCGCAGGTGGCGGGCCAGCAGCGCGTTGCCGAGCCTGGCGTGCACCGGCCAGGCCCCTCGGCCGACCGGCCGGCGTCGGCCGATGACCAGGTCGGCCCGATTGGCGAGCACCGGCCCGGCGACCGCCGGCAGCTGCTGCGGGTCCAGGGACGCGTCCGCGTCGAGGAAGCACACCACCGGGGCGGTCGCGGCCAGGAGCCCGGCATGCGCCGCCGCGCCGAACCCGCGCTGCGGCACCGGCACGACCAGCGCGCCGAGGTCGGCCGCGACCCGCGCCGAGCCGTCGGTGGAGCCGTTGTCCGCGACGATCGCGCGGTAGCCGGCGGGGAGCCGCCCGAGCACCCAGGGCAGTGCCGCGGCCTCGTCGAGGCACGGCAACACCACGTCGACAGACACCGCCCCCACAGTAGGCCGAGCCCGGTTCGGCGCTCCTTACGAACCGCGGACGTTCGCCGCGGGTCCGTCGGTCGGGACCGACGGGCACCTATGGTCTGGGCCATGGCCAGCGCCCAGCCGCGCGGGGATGTCGCAGCGACCGGGCGGGTGCTCGTCGTGGACGACGACCCGACGGTGGCCGAGGTGGTCGCCCGCTATCTGCAGCGGGCCGGCTTTCGGGTCCAGGTGGTCGGGGACGGAGCGGCGGCGCTGGCGGCGTTCGCGGTGTCCCCCGCCGACCTCGTCGTACTCGACCTCATGCTGCCCGGGATCGACGGCCTGGAGGTCTGCCGCCGGCTGCGCGAGGTCAGCCCGGTGCCGGTGGTGATGCTGACCGCGCTCGGGGAGGAGACCGACCGGATCCTCGGCCTGGAGCTCGGTGCCGACGACTACATCACCAAGCCGTTCAGCCCGCGCGAGCTGGTGCTGCGGGTGCAGTCGGTGCTGCGCCGGGCCGCCGGGCCGCTGCCGAGCGAGCCGGTCACCGTGCTCGCCGACGACGACCTGGTCGTCGACACCGGCGCGCACGAGGTCCGCCTCGGCGGCGCGCTGCTCTCGCTCACCGTCCGCGAGTACGACCTGCTGGCGTTCCTGCTCCGCCATCCCCGGCAGGCGTTCGGCCGGGCCGAGCTGCTCGAGCGGGTGTGGGGCTGGTCGTACGGTGACTCCTCGACCGTTACGGTGCACGTCCGAAGGCTGCGCGAGAAGGTGGAGCGGGACCCGACCGCGCCGACCCGGATCGTCACCGTCTGGGGCGTCGGCTACCGCTACGAGGGGGTCCTATGAGCGTGGCCCACCTGATCCAGCTGTTGCTGATCAGCGCGGTCGCGGCCGGGGCGGTGGCGGCGGGCGGCGCGGTGGCGCTGCGCGCGGTGCGGTCCCGCTCGCTCGCGACCTCGGTGACGGTGGTGGCGCTGGTGGCCGGGCTGGCCGTCGCCGCCGCGGCCGGCGCCGGTGGAGCGGCGATGTTTCCGGCCGCCAACAACGTGGAGGTGCTGCTCGTCACGGTGGGCGTCGCCGCGCTGGCCGGGGTGCTGGTGGCGCTGGGGTTGGCCCGCTCGGTGGTGGCGGGCAGCCGGGCGCTCGGGGTGTCGGCCCGGACCGTCGGTGCCGGGCCGGCGTACCGGCCGCCGCGCGTCCCGACCGCGGAGCTGCGGGAGCTCGGGGTGGAGCTGGCAGCGGCGGACGCCCGGCTGGCCGAGGCGCAGGAGCGCGAGCGGGCGCTGGAGGCGAGCCGGCGGGAGCTGGTGGCGTGGGTCAGTCACGACCTGCGCACCCCGCTCGCCGGGCTGCGGGCGATGGCCGAGGCGTTGGAGGACGGCGTCGTGGCCGACCCGGACACCGTGACCCGCTACCACCGCCGGATGCGGGTCGAGGCCGACCGGCTGGCCGCGATGGTGGACGACCTGTTCGAGCTGTCCCGGATCCACGCCGGGTCGCTGCGGCTATCGCTGCAGCGGGTGCCGCTGGGCGATCTCGTCTCGGACGCGCTGGCCAGCGCCGACCCGGTCGCCCGGGCGAAGGGCGTCCGGCTCTCCGGTCGGGCGGCGGACGGGCTGCCCGTCGAGGTCGACGTCCCCGAGGTCGGCCGGGTGCTGCGCAACCTGCTCGCCAACGCGATCCGGCACACCCCCAGCGACGGCACGGTGGAGGTGCTCGGTGCCGCCGAGGGGGAGAGCGTCTACGTCGCCGTCACCGACTCCTGCGGCGGCATCCCGCCCGCGGACCTGCCGCGGGTCTTCGACGTCGCGTTCCGGGGCGAGGCCGCCCGCACGCCGGCGGCGGCCAGCGGGGCCGGGCTCGGGCTGGCGATCGCCCGCGGCATCGTCACCGCGCACGCCGGCCAGATCGACGTCGCCAACGTCGGTGCGGGCTGCCGGTTCGTCGTCCGGTTGCCGCTGGCCGTCGGCTGAGCTCAGCGCAGCGTCGCGGTGGCGAACTCGCGCAGCCCGTCGGCCAACCCCACGGCGGCGCCGAAGCCGAGCTCGGCCGTGGCCCGACCCGGGTCGGCCACGATGTGCCGGACGTCGCCGAGCCGGAACTCCCCGGTCACCTCGGGCGCCGGCCCGGCGCAGCCCCTGGCCAGCTCGGCCGCCATCTCCCCGATCGTGACCGGTCGCCCGCTCGCCACGTTGTAGGCCCGCAGCCCGGCCGCGTGCTCGACTCCGAGTGCCAGCAGGTTCGCCCGGGCGACGTCCCGAACGTGGACGAAGTCCCGCCGCTGCCCGCCGTCCTCGAACACCTGCGGCGCCCGACCGGCCGCCAGCGCGGACCGGAAGATCGACGCCACCCCGGCGTACGGCGTGTCCCGCGGCATCCGGGGCCCGTAGACGTTGTGGTAGCGCAGCGCCGTCGCCGTACCGCCGGTGACCCGCGCCCAGGTTGCCGCGAGGTGTTCCTGCGCGACCTTGGTGGCGGCGTAGCCCGAGCGTGGGTCCAGCGGCGCGTCCTCGGGCACCGTCGTCATCGTCAGCTCCGCCGCGCAGACCGGGCAGCGCGGCTCGTAGCGCCCGGCCCGCAGGTCCGCCGCGGCGCGCGGGCCCGGCCGGACCGGCCCGTGCACGGGGCAGCGGTAGCCGCCTTCGCCGTAGACCACCATCGACGAGGCCAGTACCAGCCGCCGTACGCCGGCGGCCGCCATCCCGCGGAGCAGCTCGGCGGTGCCGAGGTCGTTGCAGGAGACGTAGTCGGGCAGGTCGCCCAGGTCGACCCCGAGCCCGACCATCGCGGCCTGGTGGCAGACGGCTTCGACGCCGGCCAGGCACCGGCCGATGGTCTCGGTGTCCCGCACGTCGCCGACCACGACCGCCGCCCGCTCATCGACGTAGGACGGGAGCCCCGGCCCGGCGTGCGCGGCTGGCAGCAGTGCGTCCAGCACCACGACCTCGGTGCCGTCGGCCAGCAGCGCGTCGACGACGTGGGAGCCGATGAAACCGGCTCCGCCGGTCACGAGGACGCGCATCTGGCGCAGGTTAGCCGGGCCCGGCCGGGGGGGCGCGTCAGCCGAGGAGCCCGGCGGCCTCGAGGGCCGTGACGACCGCGAGCAGCCCGAACAGGCCCGCCGCCAGCCGGCGTACGAGCCGCACCGGGACCACCTTCAGCAGCCCTCGCCCGGCGACCACGGCGATCGCGGCGATCACCGCCAGCGCCGCCCACGAGCCGACGAACACGCTGACCGGGTCGCGGTAGCGGGCCGCCAGCCCCGCGGTCAGCAGCTGGGAGAGGTCACCCCACTCGGCGGCGAAGAGCACCCCGAAGCTGGTCGCCGCGATCCGGCGGGCGCTCGGCGGCGCGACGGCGGCCGGGACGTCGCCGCCCCCGTCGGTCACCTCCGCCGAGTTCCCGGAGCGCAGCAGCAGCAGCGCGCCGATCGCGAACAGCACCGAGGTGACCGCGAGCACCGGCGGCCGCGGCAGCCGGGACAGCAACCCACCGGCGGTCACCGCGACCAGGCTCTGCACCGCGAAGGCCGCCGCCACCCCGCACCACACCGGCAGCGGGCGGAACCGGGTGGACAGGACCAGCGTGGCGACCAGGGTCTTGTCCGGCAGCTCGGCCGGGAAGATCAACGCGAACACGGTCGCGGCGACGACGAGGTCCACGTCAGTTCAGGGCACCAGGCCGGCCGCTGCGGCCGCGGCCATCGCGGCGGCGAGCACCGACTTCACCGGCCGGCCCAGCCGCTGCGCGGCCGCCGCGACGTCGTCGTACTCCGGCGCGGCGTTGACCACCGCGCCGTCGAGGCTCGCGGTCTTAATCCGCACCGGCTCTCCGCCGACGGTGACGGTCGACACGTCGCGGCCCAGCGCCCACTTGGTGACCGGCGTCTCCCGAACCCCGATCGTCGACGTCTCGGTGACGATCAGCCGGCGGACCGCCGCCACCTTCTCGGGTGCGACGAGGACGCCGAGGGTATGCGCCGGCCGCCCCTTCTTCATCAGGATCGGGGTCAGCCAGGCGTCGGCGGCGCCCGCGGCCAGCAGGCGGGCGAGCACCGCCGGCCACAGCCGCGGGTCGAGGTCGTCCACGTTGGCCTCGATGACCACAGCCTCGACGACCACAGCCTCGACGACCACAGCCTCGACGACCACAGCCGCGTCCAGCGGCGGCCCGGCACGCCTCTCGTCGGGGCCGACGGCGTCGCCGACGATGATCCGCAGCACGTTGGGGAGCTCGTCGAGGTCGCGGTCGCCCGCTCCGGTGCCGACGGCGGTGACCCGCATCGGCGGCAGGTCGCCCCAGCCGGTGACGGTTGCAGCCAGCAGCGCGGCGCCGGTCGGGGTGCACATCTCGTACGCCGCCGGCCCGGACTGCACCGGCGCGCCGGCATCGGCGAGCAGGTTGAGCACGGCCGGGGCGGGCACCGGCAACAGCCCGTGGGCGGAGCGGACCATGCCGGAGCCGACCGTCACGGTGGAGGCGGTCACCCGGTCCAGGGCCAGCGCGTGCAGCCCCGCCGCCGAGCCGACCACGTCGGCCACCGCGTCGAGCGCGCCGACCTCGTGGAAGTGCACCTGTTCGGGGCTGATCCGGTGCGCCTGCGCCTCCGCGCCGGCCAGCCGGGCGAACGCGTCGAGCGCCGTACGGCGGACCGCGTCGTCGAGGTCGGCATCCTCGAGCAGCGACCGTAGGTTGGCCCAGGTGCGGACGACGTCGGAGGGCGCGACGCCGACCTCGACCCTGGTGGCGGGCAGCCCGGCCCGCTCGACGGTGCCGACCGAGAGCAGCGCCGGCTCCACGCCGACCGCGTCGATGGCGGCCTGCATGGACTCGACCGGCGCGCCGGCGTCGACCAGCGCCCCGAGGAACATGTCCCCGCTGGCGCCGGCCAGGCAGTGCAGCCAGGCCAGCCGGGTCACGCCCGCGCCGATCGGCGGGCTACCCGGGCGGCGAACACGCCAGCCCCGAAGCCGTTGTCGATGTTGCACACGACGACGCCCGGAGCGCAGGAGTTCAGCATGCCGAGCAGCGCCGCCAGCCCGCCGAACGCGGCGCCGTAGCCGACACTCGTCGGTACGGCGACCAGTGGCGTGCCGACCAGACCGCCGACCGCGCTGGGCAGGGCGCCCTCCATGCCGGCAACCACCACCAGGCAGTCCGCGGCGGCCAGCACCGGCCGGGCGGCCAGCAACCGGTGGATCCCGGCCACCCCCACGTCGGTGACGCGGGTGGTGCCGGCACCAAAGGCGCGGGCGACGAACGCCGCCTCGGCGGCGACCGGCGCGTCGCTGGTCCCGGCGGAGACGACGCAGACGCTCCCGACCGGCTCGGGCAGCCGGCCCACCGCCACGCAGCGGGCCTCCCGGTCGAGCGCGGCGTCCGGGAACGCGGCCCGGACGGCGTCGAGCGCCTCCGGCCGGAGCCGGGTGGCGATCCCCGGCCGGTCCCCGGACCCGGCCGCCAACGCCCGCAGGAGCTCGACTACCTGCGCGGCGGTCTTGCCGGCGCCGTAGACGACCTCCGGGTCGCCGGTGCGCAGCCCCCGGTGGGTGTCGAGCTGGGCGAACCCGAGGTCGGCGAAGCCGGCGCCGTCCCCGAGCGGACCGGCGGCGAGGCGCTCCAGCGCGGCGTCGACGTCGCTGTCCCCGGCGGCGACCGCGCTCAGCAGCGCGCGCACCTCCGAGCGGTCCATGCCGGCGACTCTAGGACGTGCCAAAGCCCGACCACCGCCGGCGTGACGCTGGCGGTCAGCGGCGTCGTAGCCGGCCGATCAACACGGTCAGGAACACGCCGACAAAGGCGCCGGCGGCCCCGGAGAACGCCCCGAGGAACGGCAGCAGCCCGAAGAGCAGGAACACCACGACGGCGGCGACGGCGCCGGATGCGGTCGCCACCGTGAGCGCGGGTCGCCGGGCCGCGGCTCCGGCCGGCTCCCGCCGGGCGGTCGATCCGCCGGCCCGCCGGGCCGGGGCGGGTCGCCGGTCCGGGGACAGCGACGCGTCGACCTCCCGCATGAGGTTCTCGAAGTCCTCCGGGCCGCTGCGCGCCATCCCCCCATGATGCCCCGGCCGGTAGCCTCGAGCACGTGATCGACCTCCGGCTGCTGCGCGACGACCCCGACCGGGTGCGCAAGTCGCAGCGCGCCCGGGGCGAGGACGAGGGGTTGGTCGACGCGCTGCTCGCCGCCGCCGAGCGCCGCCGGGCGACCACCACGGCCTACGACCGGCTGCGCGCCGAGCAGCGGTCACTGGGCACCTCGATCGCCCGAGCCGACGGCACCGACCGGCCGGGGCTGCTGGCGCGGGCCGGGGAGCTCGCCGCCGAGGTGAAGGCCGCCGATGCCGCGCAGGCGGCGGCCGAGGCCGGGCTGCGGGCCGCTCACCTCGCGGTGCCGAACGTGGTGGAGGAGGGCGTTCCGGAGGGCGGCGAGGACGACTTCGCCGTGCTGGAGACCGTCGGCGAGCTGCCGGCGTACGACGGGTGGAGCCCGCGGGACCACGTCGAGCTGGGCCGGCTGCTCGGCGCGATCGACACCGAGCGCGGCGCGAAGGTCTCCGGCGCGCGGTTCTACTACCTCACCGGTGTCGGTGCGCTGCTCGAGCTGGCGCTGGTCAACCTGGCGATGGCGCAGGCCGCCGCCGCCGGTTTCGTCCCGATGATCACTCCGGCGCTGGTCAAGCCGGCGGCGATGGAGGGCACCGGTTTCCTCGGCGCGCACGCCGCGGAGGTCTACCACCTGGCCACCGACGACCTGTACCTGGTCGGCACCTCCGAGGTGCCGCTCGCGGCGTACCACATGGACGAGATCCTCGACGGCGCCTCGCTGCCCCGCCGGTACGCCGGCTTCTCGTCCTGCTTCCGCCGGGAGGCCGGCTCCTACGGCAAGGACACCCGCGGCATCATCCGGGTGCACCAGTTCGACAAGGTCGAGATGTTCTCGCTCACCCGGCCGGAGGACGCCGTGGCCGAGCACCGGCGGCTGCTGGGCTGGGAGCAGGAGCTGCTGGCCGCTCTGGAGCTGCCCTACCGGGTCATCGACGTCGCCACCGGCGATTTGGGCTCGTCCGCGGCCCGCAAGTTCGACTGCGAGGCGTGGATCCCGACCCAGGGCCGGTACCGCGAGGTGACGTCGACCTCCAACTGCACCGACTTCCAGGCCCGACGGCTCGGCATCCGGCTCCGCGACGACGCCGGCGTACGCGCGGTGGCGACGCTCAACGGCACACTGGTGGCGGTCGCGCGCACGATCGTCGCGCTGCTCGAGGTGCACCAGCACCCGGACGGCTCGGTGCGGGTGCCGGCGGCGCTGGTGCCCTACCTCGGCGGCCGCGAGGTGCTGGAGCCGGTCGTCGCCGGATGATCCCGGCGGTGCCGCCGCGGGTCATCGCGACCGACCTCGACGGCACGATCGTCCGGTCCGACGGCACGATCTCGGCCCGGACCCGGGCGGCGTTGGCCGCGGCCGAGGCGGCCGGCCTGCTGGTTGTTTTCGTCACCGGCCGGCCGCCGCGCTGGATGTCCCCGGTCGCTGCGCAGACCGGGCACCGCGGGCTGGCCATCTGCGCGAACGGCGCGTTGGTCTATGACCTGCACACCGAGCACATCGTCGCGGAGCGGCTGCTCTCGCCGGCGGTCGCCCGCGAGCTGGTCGACCGGATCCGGGCCGCGCTGCCGGAGGCGACGTACGCCGTGGAGCGCGGTGGCGGGTTCGGCCACGAGCCGGCGTATCAGCCGCGCTGGTCCCCGACGGACGGAACGCTGGTCGCGGACGTGTCGACCCTGCTCGGCGAGCCCGCGGCCAAGCTGCTGGTCCGCCATCACGCGCTGGACGCCGACGCGCTGCTCGCCCGCGCCCAGGAGGTGGCCGGCGGGATCGCCACCCTCACGCACAGCAGCTCGGAGGGGCTGCTGGAGATCAGTGCCGCCGGCGTCAGCAAGGCCACGACGCTGGCCACGCTCTGCGCCGAGCGGGGCTTCGGCGCCGCGGACGTCATCGCCTTCGGCGACATGCCCAACGACCTGCCGATGCTGGCCTGGGCCGGCCGTGGGGTCGCGGTGGCCAACGCCCACCGCGACGTGCTGGCCGCGGTGGCCGAGGTGACGGCCAGCAACGACGAGGACGGCGTCGCGCTGGTGCTCGAGCGGCTGCTCTGAGCGGCCCCCGCCGAGGAGCGCTCGGTCGCGGTTTACAGGTACGGGCCGCCGGTCGGCGGGGTCACGCCGGATGACAGCGGCCCCGCACCGGGCGGCAGCGCCCGCCGGCGCATCTCCTCCAACTGGGCCCGAGCCGCCATCTGCTGGGCGAACAGCGCGGTCTGGATGCCGTGGAACAGCCCCTCCAGCCACCCGACCAGCTGCGCCTGGGCGATCCGCAGCTCCGCGTCACTGGGGACGCCGTCCTCGGTGAACGGCAGTGTGAGCCGCTCCAGCTCGTCGTGCAGCTCCGGGGACAGGCCCGACTCCAGCTCCCGGATCGAGCTGGCATGGATGTCGCGCAGCCGGGTCCGGCTCGCCTCGTCGAGCGGTGCCGCCCGGACCTCCTCGAGCAGCTGCTTGATCATCGTCCCGATCCGCATCACCTTGGCCGGCTGCTCGACCATGTCGGTGACCGGCGTCTCGCCGTCGGTGGTCGGCTCGGTGCCGGCGCCGCCGACCGCCGGCACGCCGTCGGGTCCGACCACGAGGATGCGGGGGCTGTCCTGTCCGGGCGTCGGTTGCATGCCGGCATTGTCGCCGATATCGGCTGGCCTCCCGCACCCCGGATCGGCACAGTGGCGGACATGCCCGCCGCCCTGCCCGCCGCCCTGAGGGCCGGCCCGCCCGCCGGCCCCCGGCTCCGGCCACCGACCGCCGCCGACGTGAGCGCGATCTTCGAGCTGACCGCCGCCAGCGACCTGGCCGAGCTCGGGGAGGTCGACTACGAGCTCGGTGACGTGCTGGAGGACCTCGGCCGGCCCGGCCTTGACCCGCAGCGGGACTACTGGCTGGCCTACGCCGCAGAACGGTTGGCCGGCGCCGCCTCGGTGCTCGACCGGCCCGGGCACGCCCAGGCCGACGCCGACCTGGTCCTGCACCCGGCGGCTGAGCCCGCGGTGGCGCCGGCGCTGCTGGCCCGCATCGCCCGGCGGGCCGGGGAGCAGGCCGCGGCGGCCGGCTTCGCCGCGATCACCGTGACGCTGCCGTGCGCCACCACGAACACCGCCAGGGCCGGGCAGCTGCGCGCCGCCGGCTACACCGCCGTACGCCGGTTCTCCCGGCTGCGGCTGGAGCTCGACGAGAGCCCGCCGCAGCCGCCGGCCCCGCCCGCCGGAGTCGAGCTGCGCGCGGCCCCCGGCCCGGCCGGCCGGTCGGTCGTGCACCTGGTCATGACGCAGTCCTTCGCCGAGCACTTCGGCCACACCGACGAGTCCTACGACGACTGGTGGGGGCGGCAGTCGGCCCGCAACGGGTTCGACGAGTCGCTGTGGTGGCTCGCGTACGCCGACGGTGAGCCGGCGGGGGCGCTGATCGGCCGGCGGATGGAGGAGCAGGGCTGGGTGCAGGGGCTCGGGGTCCGACCGGCGTACCGGGGCCGCGGGGTCGGGACACTGCTGCTGCGCGCCGCCGTCGCGGAGTTCCACCGGCGGAGGCAGCGCCGGGTCGAGCTCGGTGTCGACACCGGCAACGAGACCGGCGCGCTGCGGCTCTACGAGTCGGTCGGGATGCGCCCGGCCGCGCAGCACGACCTGTACCAGCGGGAGGTGGCCGCGGCCGCTGCGGCCCCGGGCGGGTAGAAAGACCCCATGTACGACGTCGACGCCGTCCGCAGCCGTTACCCCGCGCTGGCCGAGGGGCTGGTGCACCTCGACGGTCCCGGTGGCACCCAGGTCGCCGGCCCGGTAGCGGACGCGGTCGCCGCCAGCCTGCGCTCGGCGGTGTCGAACCGGCATGGCCCGTTCGCCTCCTCCGCGCGCGCCGACGCCGCCGTGGACGCGGCCCGGCTCGCGGTCGCGGACCTCGTCGGCGGCAACCCGCGCGGGGTGGTGCTCGGGCCGAGCATGACCGGGCTGACGTTCCGGGTCGCCGACGCGCTCGGCACCGCCTGGTCCTCCGGTGACGAGGTCGTCGTGAGCCGGCTCGACCACGACGCGAACATCCGGCCGTGGGTGCTCGCCGCCGAGCGGGCCGGCGCCGCCGTCCGCTGGGCGGACGTCGACCCCGAGACCGCCGAGCTGCCGGTCGGGCAGTACGACGCGCTGCTGAGCGAGCGGACCCGGCTGGTCGCGGTCACCGCCGCGTCGAACGCCGTCGGAACCCGCCCGGACGTGCCGGCGATCGCGGCCCGCGCGCACGCCGCCGGGGCCCTGGTCTACGTCGACGGGGTGCACGCCACCCCGCACGGCCCGGTCGACGTCACCGCGCTGGGCGCGGACTTCTACGCGCTGTCGTCGTACAAGTTCGGCGGGCCGCACCTCGCCGCGGTGGTCGCCGACCCGGCGCTGCTAGAGACGCTGCGGCCGGCGAAGCTGCTGCCGGCGACCGACGAGGTCCCGGACCGGTTCGAGACCGGCACGGCGCCGTTCGAGCTCTTCGCCGGGCTGGCCGCCACCGTCGACCACCTGGCCGGGCTGGTGCCCGGCACCGGCGCCAGGCGGGAGCGGGTGCTGGCGGCGATGGGGGCGGTTGAGACCTACGAGGCGGAGCTGTTCGTCAAGCTGCTCGGCCGCCTCGACGCCGTCACCGGGCTGCGCCGCTACGGCCGGCCTTCCCGGCGTACGCCGACCGTGGCGTTCCGGGTCGCCGGCCGCACCCCCCGGGAGGTCGCCACGCTCCTCGGCGCCGAGGGGATCTGCGTCTGGGACGGCAACTACTACGCGCTCGAGCTGATGCGCCGGTTGGAGCTGGAGGACACCGGCGGCGCGGTCCGGGCGGGCGTGGTGCACTACAACACCGCCGACGAGGTGGACCGGCTGGCCAGCGCGCTGGAGCGGCTCACCGGTTGAGCGGCGCCGGGAGTCAGACCCGTCCGGTCGCGAGCAGCACCTTGCCGACGTGCTCGCTGGCCTCGACCACCCGGTGCGCCGTGGCCGCCTCGGTGATCGGCAGCACCCGGTCCACCACCGGGCGCACCTCACCGGACTCGATCGCCGGCCAGACCTCCCGGCGTACGGCGGCGACGATCGCCGCCTTCTGCGCCGCCGGCCGGCCCCGCAGTCCGGTGGCGTGTACGGCGGCGCGACGGGCCAGCAGCCGGCCCAGGTCCAGCTCGCCGGTGCGGCCGCCCTGCAGCCCGATCACGACCAGCCGGCCGTCCGGCCCGAGCGCGTCGATGTTGCGGGCGAGGTAGCTCGCCCCCATGTTGTCGAGGACGACGTCCACGCCGCGGCCGTCGGTCTCGGCCCGGACCCGTTCGACGAAGTTTTCCTGCCGGTAGTTGATCCCCACCTCGGCCCCGAGCTCGGCGCAGCGGGCGAGCTTGGCCGGGGTCCCGGCGGTGACGAAGACCCGGGCACCCACCCGGCGGGCCAGCTGGATGGCCATCGTCCCGATGCCGCTGGAGCCGCCGTGGATCAGCACCGACTCGCCGGCCTGCAGCCCGGCGACGTCGAGCAGGTTGGACCAGACCGTGCAGCAGACCTCGGGCAGCGCGGCCGCGTCGACCAGCGACACCCCGGCCGGCACCGGAAGCACCTGGTCGGCGGCGACGGCGACCCGCTCGGCGTAACCGCCGCCGGAGAGCAGCGCGCACACCTCGTCACCGACCGACCAGCCGGCGACGTCCGGGCCCAGCGCGGCGACCCGACCGCTGCACTCCAGCCCCGGCCATGGTGGGGCGCCGTCCGGGGACGGGTACCGGCCCGCCCGCTGGAGCAGGTCGGCGCGGTTGACGGCGGTCGCGGCGACGTCGATGAGCACCTCGCCGGCGCCGGGCTCGGGGTCCGGCACCTGGCTCCAGGTCAAGACGTCCGGACCGCCCGCGGCGGCGATCGTCACGGCATGCATGGCGCTCACCCTAGGCCGCAAGCACCCCAGCGCACCGCCTCGCGGATCGCCGCGGCCACGGCGCCCGGCGCCTCGAACGGCAGCAGGTGGCCGCCGTCGACCTCGCGCAGCACCGACACCGGAAGTCGGCGCGCCAGCTCGCGGCCGGCGTTCGGCCGGACCGCGCGGTCCCGGGTGCCGACCAGCACCACCGCCGGGGGCGCTACCTCGGCGAGCGCCGCGTCGAGCCGGCCCGTCTCGCGGATCAGCGCCCGCTGCTCCACCCGGTAGGAACGCCAGACCGGTCCGCTCCGGGCCACCTCGAAGCCCTCGCGCACGATCGCCAGCCGGTCGGCGTCGAGCCGGCTGCCCATCGCCCGGGTCAGCGGCCCGGCCAGCCGCGGGCCGAGCCGGCGCATCACGACCTCGGTGACCGCGCCGGCGACCCGGGTCGCGAGCAGCCGGTCGATGACGTCGTAAGAGGAGCGGGTGCCCACCGAGGCCACCAGTGCGAGCGCGGCGACCCGGTCGGGGGCGAGCAGCGCGGTGGCCAACGCCACCCCGCCGCCCCAGGAGTAGCCGGCGAGCACGGCCCGCTCGACGTGGTGGCGGTCGAGCAGCCGCAGCACGGCGCGGGCGTTGTCGGCGTAGCCGCGGGCCGGGGTGCCGTCGTAGCCCGGGCGGTCCGGCACCAGCACCCTCAGCCCGTCGAGGTGCGGCAGCACCAGCTCCCAGTCCCGCGCGCCCCCGGGCTGCCCGTGCAGCAGGACCACCGGGGTCGGCGGGGGGGAGGGGCCGTCGGTCCTCGCGTCCATAGGGACGTACCGGCTCAGCGGCCGAGGAGGGCAAGGAACGCCGCGACGATCCCGCCCACACCCAGACCTACCGCCAGCAGCAGCGGCAGCCGGCTGCGCGGCAGGTCCCGGTGCGCGCGCAGCGCCCGTTCGACTGCCCGGGAGCGGCGGTAGGCGCCGGCGGCGATGCCGCCCCCGAGCGCCACCATCGGCACCCCGACCAGCAGCCGACCGGCCGGCAGCTGCTGGGGCTGCACGAACTGGATCACCGCCAGCCCGCCGGCGACGAGCGCCAGCGCGGTCCGGACCCAGGCGAGGTAGGTCCGCTCGCTGGCGAGCAGGAACCTCGGGTCGACGCCCGGGTCCCGCGGATCCGGCTGGTCGTCCCACTCGCGCTGCGGCACCCGGTCACCCTCCCATGCGCACCGGCCGGGATCGGTGCATGCTGGACGGCGGAGGTTC
Organism: Mycobacteriales bacterium; assembly: GCA_038253225.1. Lineage (GTDB taxonomy): Bacteria > Actinomycetota > Actinomycetes > JALYNC01 > JALYNC01 > JBBSHH01. The sequence continues at coordinate 29,698 of JBBSHH010000013.1, forward strand.
CGGCCGCGAAGGAGCCCGGCGTGACCGACCTGTGGCACCCGACGACGGCGCCGGAGTTCCTGCCGCTGTTGCGCCGCGGTGCCGGTCGCACCCCCGCGGACGGGGGCTGCCTGGTGCAGGTCGCGGGCCGGCTGGCCGACGACGGCTGCTGGGACGACCGGCCCCCGTCGGTGCACCCGGTGCTGCGGGAGGCCGCGGTCCGGGTCAACGACCGGATGCCCGACGGTGCCCGGGACCGGCTCTATCCGCTGGCCGCGGACCTGGCCGACACCGCCACCCCCGCGCCCGGCGTCGCGGCCGGGCTGGCGCTGTGGGCGGCCCGGCACGTGCTGCCCCGGCTGGGCGAGCGCTGGCGGTCGCGGGCGGAGCTCGCCGTCGGCGCCGGCTACGCCGTGCGGAGCGGGGTGGGGTCGCGGTTGGCCTGCCGGGCGGCCGGCCGGTCGGCGTACCGCGCGGCGCTGGTGGCCCCCGACCCGATGCGCTCCGGGCTGCTCGCGGCCGCCCATGCGGCGTACGCCGCGATGGACGACCGGTACGCCGTCAGCGCCGGGGTGCCCGCCGCCGCCGCGGCGGCCGCGGCCGTCGAGGGGTCACCGGCGGCGCTGCTCGAGTTCCTCGAGGGGTTGCTGGCCGAGCACCGGCGGCTGGCCGGCCCGGGGCGTCAGGGATCCCACCAGAGCGTGACGAGCTCGCGCGGCTGGAAGGTGTAGTCGGGTCCGAGGGCGGCGTCGACCTCGGGATCGCGCTGCGGCGGCAGGCACAGCCGGCGCCGGGTGAACGCGACCAGCACGTGGCGTGGCAGCCGGCGCGGCGGCCGGCTGAAGCGCTCCACCGAGGCCGGCACGCCGGCCTCGGTGAGCACCGCGACCGCCAGCTCCGCGGTCGGGCCGGCCGGGCGGGGCAGGTCGTGGAACCGCCGCCACAGCGGCCCGAGCGCGACCATCGGGTGCACCGCGGTCATCTCGAGCACCACCCGCCGGCGCGCGGTGGCGGTGAGCGCGGTGGCGAAGCCGGCCAGGTCCGGGGCGTTGTAGCCGACGTGGTGGGCGACCGCGACGTCCGCCGGGTGCACCGCAGCCGCGACGGTCGGCCAGTCGCCGGCGACCTCCCGGTGCGCCACGCCGGCCGCGGCGGCCGCGGTGGCGAACTCGGGGAGCATCGCCGGGGCGGAGTCCACCCCGGTGACCGAGCCGGCCGGCGGCACTAGCGCCAGCGCCGCGGCGCCGCCACCGCAGCCGACGTCGAGCACCGACCCGCCGGGCGGCAGCGCCGCGAGCGCCCGGCGCCGGGACGGCGTGTCGGCCGGCCCGGCCGGGTCCGTCGGGGCGCGGAACATCTCGACCGGGAACCCCCACGGCGACTCCGGCGCGGCCGCCAGGATGCCGGCGGGGATCGCCCAGCCGGCCAGCTCCGCCCGCCACTGCTCACCCGCCGGACCCACGGTCATCGGCGCAGTCTGCCAGCGGCGGCGCGGATCGCCGTACGCCAGACTGGCCGCCGACTGGGAGGGGGAGCGGTGGTCGGGGGCGGCGGGGAGCTGGCGTACGAGCAGCGTTACGTCGACGGGCTCTACGCGCGGTTGGACGCGCTGCGGCAGCGCACCGCCGACGCCCTGGGCGTGGTGCGCCGGACGCCACCGTCGGGCAGCCCGCAGAACCGCTCCGAGCGCGACGCCTATGTGCACCTGCACGAGAACCGGCTGATGCAGCTGCGCTCGGTGGAGGACCGGCTGGTGTTCGGCCGGCTGGATCTGACCGGCGGCCGCCGGCACTACGTCGGGCGGCTGGGGATCGCGGACGACGACCACGTGCAGCTGCTGGTGGACTGGCGGGCGCCGGTGGCGCAGCCGTTCTACGCCGCCACCGCGGCCGCGCCGGGGGACGTTGTTCGTCGCCGGCACCTGGTGACCCGCGGCCGGACGGTGACCGGTGTCGAGGACGACGTCCTCGACCTCGACGCGCTGGACAGCACCGCGCGCAGCCGGCTCAACGGGGAGGGTGCGCTGCTCGCCGCGCTGGACGCGGACCGGACCGGCCGGATGGGCGACATCGTCGCGACGATCCAGGCCGAGCAGGACCGGATCATCCGCTCGGACCTGCCGGGGGTGCTGGTCGTGCAGGGCGGCCCGGGCACCGGCAAGACCGCGGTGGCGCTGCACCGGGCGGCGTACCTGCTCTACACGCACCGGGAGCGGCTCTCCCGCAGCGGGGTGCTGCTGGTCGGGCCGAGCACGGTGTTCCTGCGCTACATCGACCAGGTGCTGCCGTCGCTGGGCGAGACCGGGGTCGTCACGGCGACCCCGGGCCAGCTGTTCGCGGGCGTGGACGTCGCGGCGGTCGACCCGCCGGCGGTGGCCGCGCTCAAGGGCGACCTGCGGATGGCGGAGCTGCTCGCGAACGCCGTCGCCGCGCGCCAGCGGGTGCCCACCGGTCCGCAGACGCTCGACGTCGACGGCAGCCCGGTGGTGCTGACCCCGCCGATGGTCGCGGCCGCCCGCGACCGGGCCCGCCGCAGCGGCCGGCCGCACAACCTCGCCCGCGCCGTGTTCGTCAAGGACGTGCTGGGCTCGCTCGCCGACCGGCTGACCCGCAGCTACCGGAGCGGGATGTCGGCGGCGGACCGGGCCGATGTGATCGGTGAGCTGCGGTCGGCCCGCGACGTCCGGGTCGCGCTGAACCGGGCCTGGCTGCCGCTCACCCCGCCCCAGCTGCTGGAGTTTCTCTACGCGCACCCCGGCCGGCTGGCCGCCGCCGCGCCGCACCTGTCGCCGCCCGAGCGGGCGCTGCTGTTCCGGGAACGCGGCGCCGGCTGGACCGTCGAGGACGTGCCGCTGCTCGACGAGGCCGCTGAGCTGCTCGGCGAGGACGACGCGCCGGCCCGGGTCGCCGCCCGGCAGGACGCGGCGCAGCGCTCGGCGGACCTGGCGTACGCCCGCGGCGCGCTGCAGATCTCCGGCGGCGGGCTGGTCTCCGCCGAGACGCTGGCCGACCGCTTCGCCGACCACGGCCCGGCGCTCACGCTGGCGGAGCGGGCGGCGCGGGACCGGTCCTGGGCCTATGGCCACGTCGTCGTCGACGAGGCGCAGGAGCTCTCGCCGATGATGTGGCGGCTGCTGATGCGGCGCTGCCCGACCCGGTCGATGACGGTCGTCGGCGACATCGCGCAGACCAGCGCGGCGGCCGGGGCCCAGTCCTGGGCCGAGGTGCTCGACCCGTACGTCGCGGGCCGGTGGCGGCTCGAGGAGCTCAGCGTCAACTACCGGACGCCGGCGCAGATCATGGCCGTAGCCGCCGGCGTGCTGACCGCCGCCGGTGTCGACGTACGGCCGCCGACATCGGTGCGGTCGAGCCGGTGGCCGCCGACCGCGATCCGGGTGCCGCCCCCGGAGCTCACCGGCGCCGCGCTGGTCGGCGCCGTACAGGCTGAGCTGGCGCTCTCCACGGCGGGGCGACTGGCCGTGATCACCCCTCGGGGCCGGCGGGGAGCGGCGGTCGACGCCCTGACGGCCGGCCTTGCCGAGGGAACCGTGGCGGCCGGGGCTCGCGGGCTCGACACCCAGGTGGCGGTGCTCACCGTCGCGGAGGCCAAGGGGCTGGAGTTCGACGCGGTGCTGCTCCTCGAGCCGGCGGAGATCCTGGCCGGGTCGGCGCGTGGCGCCAACGACCTCTACGTCGCGCTGACCCGGCCCACCCAGCGGCTGCGCGTCCTGCACGCCGGGGAGTTGCCGGCCGGGCTCGAAGGCCTGGCGCCGGCGGCCGGTGGCTCGGAGGCGGCGGAGTACGGCTAGGGCCTGACCATCGGTGCTGTCCGGCCCACCCGCGCCCGAGGCACCCCCGGTCGAGGAAAGAGCTCAACCTTCCGGCGCGTTCTGCGCGCTTTCCTCGCCCGGGCTTCCAGCGGGTTGTACCGACGGGCGTCCGTGCGGGCCACCCGACGACCGGGCGGCGCTGACTATGGTCGACGCACCGGGAGGGCTCGCCTAGAGGCCGATGGCGGCGGTCTTGAAAACCGCTGAGCGGGGTGACTCGTTCCGTGGGTTCGAATCCCACGCCCTCCGCTGACCTGGGGTTTTGTCACCGGAGATCCCTCGGGCGGTGGTCGTTGATCGCCAGATGGGGCCGAAATGGGGCCGGGATGTACGGCCGACGTTCGCCGGGGCACCAGCCGGACCGCCGCTTCGGCGGCTTCCCGGGCCACCTCGGGCAGCACGCTGGTGTAGGTGTCGGCGGTGATCGCGATGGTGGAGTGCCCGAGCATCTCCGACACCACCTTGAGGTTCGCCCCGCCGGCCAGGGCGAGGGTCGCCGCGCCGTGGCGCAGGTCGTGCAGCCGGATCGGCGGCAGGTCGGCCTCCTTGGCCAGGCGGGCGAA
>JBBSHH010000014.1:0-33742 GCA_038253225.1 Mycobacteriales bacterium
CACGGTCGTCATCGAGCGGGAGGAGCAGGCGGCCCTGCGAGCGGCCCTCGCCACGCTGCCCGAAGGGGACCGACAGCTGCTGGTGGAGCATGCGGTGACGGACCGGGGCACGGCCGGACTGGCCAGCGAACGCGGCATGACCGCCGGCGGCGTGGCGGCACAGCTGGCCCGGGCCCGAGCCCGCCTGCGTCTGGACTACGTGCTGGCGCTGCGCCGGGTCACGCTGCCCACCCCCCGGTGCCGCCCGGTGCTCCTGGCCCTGTCCGCGGCCGACAGCCGGCGGCAGCGGGCGCTCGGCGCGGGCCGTCACCTCCTGACCTGCGCCGCCTGCGGAGAGCTCGCCGACCCGTTGCTGCAGCGTCGTCGGGCCGCAGCGGGGCTGCTCCCCTGGGCCGGAGCGCCGGCCCTGCTCGCTGCCGTGCGGTCCCGTCGACACCAGCTGACGGCAGCGGCCGCCGGGGCGGTCGCGGTCGCACTGACCGTCGCCGTGGTGGTGGCCGCGGCCTCCGGTTCCAGCCCGACGTCGCGGCCGGCGGTTACGCCGTCCGCCGCTGGTTCGACGGTGACCGCGCCGGCCGGACCGGCGAACCCGTCCGCCGGTCCCACGACCCGGCCGACGGGCGGGGTGCTCCTGCTGACCGGCTCGCGCCCAGCCCTCGACCCGGCGGCGTTGGCGGCCGGCCGCGCCGTCCGCGGCGTCGATCTCGAGGTCTTGTCGGTGCCGGCGGACGAGGGCTTCTGGGTGCGGACCGCCGACGGTGAGGTCTGGGTGGCGCTGACCGGCGGGCCCGGGGAGTCACCCGCCACGGTTCTGCCCGGCTCCCGCGTCGACCTGGTCGCCACCGTGGTCGGCCACCGACCCGGGTTCGCCGCGGCGTCCGGCGTCACACCCGCCGAGGGCGCGGCGCGGCTGGACGCCGCCAGGGTGCATCTCGCCGTCCCCATGTCAGCCCTGCGGATCCGCCGGTAGCTGCCGAAGCCGAGCCGCGGCGCGGCGCAACCGGCGGCGCTCAGCCCACCCTCAGTCGGTCCGCAGGACGAACCACACGCTCTTGCCGCTCTCGCTCGGCTCGACCCCCCAGGAGCTGGCCAGGGCGTCGATGATCGCCAGGCCGCGACCGTCCAAGGCGTCGTCGTCGCGGTCCTGCAGCACCGGCGGCCGCGAGTTCAGGTCGCGCACCGACGCGCGCAGCTGGCCGTCCCCGCTCTCCACCTCCAGGGCGATCTCGCTGCGGCCGTGCAACACCGCGTTCGTGACGAGCTCGGTCGCCAGCAGCAGCGCGATGTCGAGCACCTCGCTGGGAACGTGGCTGTCCAGCACCCGGCGCAGGAACTGCCGGCTCCGCCGCGGGGCTGTGTCGTCCGGCGCGAGCTCCACGTCGGCTCGAAGCGTCGGGGGCACAAGCGATGATAACGAGGCCGGATCGCCGCCCGGAGGCGCGGCGGACCCCCGGCTGGTCAGGCCGTTCTGCCTGTGCGGATGGGGCCTTCCTCGACCGCGTCGATCGCCCAGAAGTCGCGCGCGAGGGACGGGTCGGTCAGGTAGGCGTAGGGCATCGTGCAGTAGCCCGCCATGCCCCATCCGGTGCCCCAGGAGTTGCGCACCAGGAACCGCTGGCTGTCGTCGTCGTAGCCGACGGCAACGACGGCGTGTCCGCCCAGCATCTTCTCGCTGCGCGGCGGCAGCGGCACGGTCCCGGTCTTCGCGACCTGCGCGCTCTCGAAGCTCTCGTAGACAGAGAACCCGAACACGAACGGCGAGCCCGCGGCCAGACAACCCTGCATCTGGTGCAGCACCGGCAGGATCCGCCGGTAGACCGTCGCCTGATGCTTCAGCGCCTCGCGGTAGGCCTTCGCCGGGGGCTTGTTCGTGAAACGCGCGAGGTCGTACGGCCAGGACTCCTCCGGACACACCCCCAGCTTGTGCACGGACTTCACGCCGTCACGGATCATGGCGCCGCTGTCCTCGTCGACCGTGCCCTCGATCTTGCGCTCGTTGTAGTAGATGAACAGCCGGGACGGCGTGAAGTCGGGCTGGCCCTCCTTCATCTGCGTCAGCTCGAACGCCCCGCCGATCGCGTTGGCGGTGCAGCTGCCCAGTTGGCCCTGGTCGTAGATAGCTGGGCACTGCGGCCGGAGGTCGACCTGGCGTGGGAGCTCGGAGAGAACCCGGTCGGCTGCTGCGAACATGAGGTCACGGGCGTCGGGCAGGTCGGGGACCCACCCGTAACGTTTGATCTTGCGGCTCCTCAGCTCGGGCCGTTCGGGCATCGTTCCCCACACTCCCCGCTGGTTCCTCGTGGCGTTCTACACCCGCAGTAACCAGCTCGCAACGGGCGGCGTGCAACCCGTTCGGCTACCGCTGTCCCAGGTAGAGCCTGTAGACGACGAAGACCGCGAACCACGCCACGATCCCGAACGCCAGCACGAGCAGCAGCGCGTACCCGGTTTCGACCATCGACGGTTCCCTTCGGCTCTCGCCGGAGGCTACCGGCGGAGGTGCTTCACTGGCCGGATGACGCGCTCCCTGGTTGTCAAGGTGACCGCCGGCGCCGACGCCCCGGAGCGCTGCGCCCAGGCGTTCACGGTGGCGGCGGTCGCGGCCGCGAGTGGGGTGCCGGTGTCGCTCTGGCTGACCGGGGAGTCCTCCTGGTTCGCACTGCCCGGCCAGGCGGAGACGTTCGTGCTGGCCGAGTCCGCGCCACTCGCCCAGCTGCTGGCGGCGGTGCTCGACGCGGGCTCGGTAACGGTGTGCAGCCAGTGCGCTGCCCGTCGGGGGATCACGGCGCAGGACGTGCTCCCCCGCATCCGGATCGCCGGCGCACAGGTCTTCGTCGCCGAGGCGCTCGCCGACGCCGCCCAGGCGCTGGTCTACTGACGCGCGCCACGAAACCCTCCGGCGGGCCGCGAGCCAAGGCCGCCGGCCGCTCACGGTTGGACAGGCTCAGCCCGGCCCGGTCCGGCCGAACGAGTTGCCCCGGCACGGCGGTCCCCACAGGCCACTGCGGCGGGCTCTGGCGGCTGCGGCGAGTCGCCTGAGCAGCGGCGCATACCTGAGCTGCGGCGGGTAGGGGTAGGCGCGGGCGGCCCCGGCAGCGACCAGCACGGCCTGCACCTGTCGGCGGTCGGGGAGCCAGACGTCCCACAGCTCCCGCCCGTACCGGTCCCGGCGCCCACCGGGCTCGTAGGCCGCCCGCACGGTCGCACCCACCGGCAGCAACCGCTTGGTCAGCGCCGCCGCCTCGAGGGCATAGCAGCGCACCGGCGTATGCGGGCGAACCGACTCGGGCGTGTCCACCCCGATCAGCCGGACCCGCACCGGGCGGCCGGCCCGGCCGACGCGGGCGATCAACGTGTCGCCGTCGACGACCCGGACCACCGAGGCCGACCAGGTCGCGTTCGGTACCGGCGGCCAACCCGCCGGTGGGCGCGCGGTCGGCACCGCCCCGCCGTCCGAGCGGGCGCAGCCCGCGGCGACGACCAGAGCCACGGACGCGGCGGTGCAGACGAGGATGCGGGCAGCCATGCCGCCAATGTGGCCGGGCCCACCGACAGAACCGGCGGCAGCCGGCGCACCGCTCAGGCCGGCAGCGCCATCTCCGTCGTGGTCAGCCCCGGCCCGGCAGCCAGCCGCAGCTCGCCGACGCGCCCCGGCGCGAGCGCCCGCAGCGTCCACTCGCCGGGGGCGGCGTAGAACCGGAAGCGCCCGGTCGCGGAGGTCACCACCTCGGCGGTGAACTCACCGTCGGCGTCGAGCAGCCGGACGTAGGCGCCGGGCACCGGCGCTCCGGCGCGGACGACGACGCCTTCGACCACGGTCGCGTCCCCGACCACGGCCGGGTCGACCGTCCCGCCCTGCACGGGCGCGCCGCACATCTCAGGCGCCCTTCTCGATCGGGACGCCGACGAGCGAGCCGTACTCGGTCCACGAGCCGTCGTAGTTCTTCACGTTCGGCCGGTCCAGCAGCTCGTGCAGCACGAACCAGGTGTGCGCGGAGCGCTCGCCGATCCGGCAGTAGGCGATGGTGTCCCGGTCCGCATCGACCCCGGCGTCGGCGTAGAGCTCATGGAGATCGGCGTCGGACTTGAAGGTGCCGTCGTCGTTGGCCGCCTTCGACCACGGGATGTTCTTCGCGGTCGGGATGTGCCCGGCTCGCTGAGACGACTCCTGGGGGAGGTGCGCGGGCGCGAGCAGCTTGCCGCTGAACTCGTCGGGCGAACGCACGTCGATGAGGTTCTTGGCCCCGATCGATTCGAGCACCTCGTCGCGAAACGCCCGGATCGAGGTGTCCGGCTCCTGCGCGGTGTAGCTGGTGGCCGGCCGGTCCGGCGCCTCGTCGACGAGCTCGCGGGACTCGAGCTCCCACTTCTTGCGACCGCCGTCGAGCAGCTTCACCGACCCGTGGCCGTAGAGGCTGAAGTACCAGTAGGCGTAGGCGGCGAACCAGTTGTTGTTCCCGCCGTAGAGCACCACCGTGTCGTCGTTGCCGATCCCCTTGGCCGAGAGGAGCCGCTCGAAGCCGGCCTTGTCGACGAAGTCGCGGCGCACCGGGTGCTGCAGGTCCGAGCGCCAGTCGATCCGCACCGCCCCGCGGATATGTCCCTTCTCGTACGCCGTGGTGTCCTCATCCACCTCGACCAGCACGACACTCGGGTCGTCGAGATGGGACTCGACCCATCCGGCGTCGACCAGTACCTCGGTGCGACTCATGTTCAGGCTCCTCGGGTTGTGACCTACGTGGCTTGTGCGCTGTCGGGGGTCGGCGAGCTGCGGGTTAGGGGTGACCGACCGGCCGGCGTCCCGTCCTACCGGCCGCGGCGGATGCCCGACTGTCGTGCCGGCCGGCTCGCCGCGGCGTGCGCCGGGGGCGCGGGACGCTCGAGCAGCCTTGCCGGTGCTGGGGTGGGTCCGGCCCCGTCAGGGGCGGCGACAGAGGCAGCTGCCCACGCGGCACAGGTCGACCGCGCGGCGCTTGACCAGCTCTGTCACGAACAACACGACGCTCACTCTAGGAACATCACCCCGGCCTGTCACCCGGCCAGCGCCCCGATCGGCGCCGGTACGGCGACCGGCCGGGCTGGCCCCGACGCGGTCGGGGCGCCCGGCAGGGCGGCGAGCAGCAGGCGAGTCATCGACGGGGACAGCACCGCGACGTCCCGATCCCTTCCCGCACCGCACCGCACCGCCTTGAAACCGGGGCGGCTCAGGAGTCGAGCGGCACCGCCACCAGCCGCCGGCCTCCGGTCGTCTCGACCAGCACGCTGCGGAGGTCGGTGGTGGCGATGGAGGTGGCGCCGGTGACGCTCACCCGGCCGGAGTACGTCACCGCCCAGGTGGCGGCCACCTCCCGCTGGCCGTCCGCGGCCACCGCGACCAGGCGGCACCGCTCACCGGCCGGCACGCCGCGCAGCTGCAACGCCAGCTCGGTTCCCCAGCCCTTGTGGACCAGCCGCACCGTCGCCCGCACGCCGGCACCTGTCGCGGTATGGGCCACGCCCGCGGGCGGCGGGCCGCCCCGGTCGAGAGCGGCGGCGCCGGCGGCGAGCCCCCCTATCACCAGCAACGCGGCCGCGGCCGCGCCGACGAGGCGACGGCGGACGCTACGGCGGGACCGGACGGCGGCGACCAGCAGCCGGTCGAGCAGTGCGGGGTCGACGGTGCCCGGGCCCTGCGCGGCCTCGGTCGGGGTGAGCCGCGCCAGGAGCCCGGGCAGTGCGGCGAAGGCGGCCAGCTCGTCGCGGCACTCGGCGCAGTCGGCGAGGTGCGCGTCGGTGACCGCACGCTCGGCCGGGTCGAGGGCACCCAGGACGTACGCGCCGAGGTTGAGCCGCAGGCCGCCACAGCTCATGGCGTCACGCCCCGCTCCTCGAGCACCAGGCGCAGCGCACGCAGCGCGTAGTACGTCCGGGACTTTACCGTCCCCGGCGGGATGCCCAGGACCGTTGCTGCCTCCGCCACCGACCGACCGCGGTAATAGGTCTCCAGCAGCACCCGCCGGTGCGCCGGCCGCAGCGTGTCGAGGGCCTCGGCGACCTGCCAGGACTCCAACGCCCGGTCGATCTCGTCCGCACCGGGCAGGTTCACCAGCGCCTCGTCGCCGACCTCCGGCGGTCGGGCCCGCCGGGCCCGGTGCGCGTCGACCGCCAGGTGCCGGGCCACCGTGAACAGCCACGGCCGGACCGACCCGCGCTCGGAGCTGAGCGCCGCCGGATGCCGCCAGGCCCGCAGCAGGGTCTCCTGGACGATGTCCTCGGCCCGCGACCGGTCCCCACCGGTCAGCCGCAGGGCGTAGCCGAAGAGCGGGCCGCCGTGCTCGGCGTACAACGCGCGCAGCAACGCCTCGTCCGCGGTCCGGTCCCGGTCGATCACCACGTCTGGGGCACGTCCAGGCAGCCGAGCTGGTTCACCGGGTGAACCGGCTCGGCGCCGGCTCCGAACGATCAGGCATGAGACGCCTGCCCCTCGTCCTCGTCAGCCTCGCGATGACCGTCAGTGTCGCCGGCTGCGCCAGCTCCGCCAAGACCGCCGCCGCGCCGACCGGCGGCTCCAGCGGCTCCGGCGGCTCGAAGATCACGATTTCCGGCTTCCGCTTCGGCGTACCGGACTCCGTCGCACCCGGCAGCAGCGTCTCGGTCGCGAACGCCGATGGCGCCGCGCACACCGTCACCGCCGCCGACAAGTCCTTCCAGGTGCCGGTGCCCGGCCGCGGCTCCGCCACGTTCACGGCCCCGGCGAAGCCGGGCCGCTACCCGTTCGTCTGCACGATCCACCCGAGCATGAAGGCGACGCTGGTCGTCCGGTAGCGGCGGCTCAGCTCAGCAGCAGCCGGCCGACGACGTAGGACGCCGGGGCGATCAGCGCCAGCGGCAGCAGCCCGCCGAGCAGAACGGCGCCGTCGCGCAGCTGCGCCGCCCGGTCCCGGTGCACCCCGTGCCCAGGGCCCGTCCCGACCGCGCGTTGCCGGGCCGGGGCCGCAACGCCGAGCCCGACGCCGGCGTCGACGGCCACCGCCACCAGACCGGCGGCAAGTCCCAGCAGCGCGCCGTCCGCCGGCGCCAGCACCGCCGCCGGGCCGGCGCAGAGCGCGCCGAGCCCGATCGCGACCGCCAGCCCCGTCAGCGGCGCCGGCCCGCCGCGCCGCAGCCCCGGGGCGAGCGCCGGTCGGGGCAGCACCAGGTCGACGGCGCGGGCCGCCAGCAGCGCCGCGCCGGCCGCGACCGCGACGACCGCGACCGCGGCGACGCCGCCGGGTCCGGCGCGCAACCCGAGCAGGGTGGCCGCGGCGGCGCAGAACGCCGCGCCGGCCACGGTCGCCCCGATGCCCTCGGTCACCCGGCTGCGGCCCCGCCGGACCAGCTGGGCGGCGAGCGCGCCCACCACGGACATCCCGATCACCCCGGCGAGCCGGGCCAGCGAGGCGTCCGCGGCGCGGACGACGAGACCGTCCGCGGCGACCGCCGACGCCATCGACACCACCGCCGGACCGGCGCCGGCGTCGAGCCCCAGGGTGGCGAACCAGCCGGCGACGAGGCCCGCCTGCAGCAGCAGCACGGCGAGCAGCAGCACCGGCATGCCGGCGTAGGACGCGGCGGCCAGCGCAAGCGCGGCAGCGGCACCGAGGACGCCCGCGGCCAGCGCCGCGCGGGGGCTCGACGCGGCCTGGCTCGCGCTCTGGGTCGCACCCGCCACCGGGTCGGGCCCACCCCCGGCGAACGGCGGTAGCACGTCCACCACGCCGCCCTCACGCAGCCGCACGCCGCCGTGGTCGCGGCCGCCGACCGGCGCGTCGTCCACGACGAACGAGCAACGATCCAGCACCGCCGCGAACCGGTCGTCGTGCCGGGCGCGAGCGGCCGCAAGAGCTGCGGCGAGGGTCTCTTCGGCGTAGGACTCGCTGGCCACCCCGGCGGCCGCTTTCGCCGCCGCCCAGTACCGGAGCTGGCCTCTCACCGGCGCCACCCCCGACCGACGGGGCGGCGCGCTCGCCCGGTGGAGCGATCGGCGGTAGGCGCGCGGGAGAGCGGCATGCGGCTATCCTCCCGTGCAGGCGGGACCCGGGCGGCGCAGCCCTTCGGGTTCCGTTCGTGCGTCGGGGCCGAGCCGGTCGCCGCCCGGCCGGGGTATCACGAGCGCGTCCTGGAGGTGCGGGGTGAGCACGGTGCTGCTCCTGACCAACGCGCTGAGCTGTTCCACCGACGTGCTGCCGGCCCTGGGCCTGCTGTCCCATCCGGTGCGGGTGCTGCCGCTCGAGGTCACCGCGTTGCTCGACGCCCCCCCGGCCGACGTCATCCTCGTCGACGGCCGGCGCGACCTGGCCGCGGCCCGCGGCCTGTGCCGGGTGCTGCGCAGCACCGGGGTGACCGGCCCGGTGCTGGCGGTGGTGACCGAGGGCGGCCTCGCCGCAGTGACCGCCGAGTGGGGGATCGACGACGTGGTCATCGACTCCGCCGGGCCGGCCGAGGTGGAGGCGCGGCTGCGGCTGGCCCTGGGCCGCGCCGCCGCCGGGCGGGACGACGCGCCGGATCCGACGATCCGGTCCGGCGCCCTGAGCATCGACGAGGCGACGTACGCCGCCCGGCTCGACGGTCACCCGCTAGACCTGACCTATAAGGAGTTCGAGCTGCTGAAGTACCTGGCCCAGCACCCGGGCCGGGTCTTCACCCGCGCCCAGCTCCTGCAGGAGGTGTGGGGCTACGACTACTACGGCGGCACCCGCACCGTCGACGTCCACATCCGGCGGCTGCGAGCCAAGCTCGGCACCGAGCACGACGCCCTCATCGGCACCGTGCGCAACGTCGGCTACCGGTTCGTCGCCGCGCCGGTGACCCACCTGCAGAGCCCGGCCGCCGCGCCGGTCTAGGTTCGCGGCTGTGACGGCCCGGACGATCGAGCGCCGGACCCGGCTGGCGGCCGCCGAGATCGCCGCCGTACGTCGCCTGGTCGACGACGTCACCGAGGCCGACGGGGTCCGTCCGCTCTCCGAGCACGTGATGCTGCACCTGCGCTACGGCGGGGACGCACCGGCCCGCAGCTTCCTCGCCCACCGCGACGGCGAGCTGGTCGGGTACGCCCATCTCGACGTCACCGACGCGGTGGAGGGTCCGAGCGCCGAGCTGGCGGTGGCACCGACCGCGCGCCGCGCCGGCGTCGGCCGGACGCTCGTCGAGGCCATCCTGGCCGAGGTCCCGGACGGCCGGATGAGGCTGTGGGCGCACGGCCGCCAGTCCGGCGCCGGCGCACTCGCCCGCGGCCTCGGCTTCGAGCGGGAGCGGGTGCTCTGGCAGTTGCGTCGCTCGCTCTACGCCCCGCTTCCCGACCCGCAGCTACCGCCGCAGGTGTCGGTCCGGACCTTCGTCGTCGACCGAGACGAGGCGGCCTGGACCCGGGTGAACAACCGGGCGTTCGCCGCCCACCCGGACCAGGGTGACTGGGGTCCTGAGCAGATCCGGATGCGGGAGCAGGAGCCGTGGTTCGACCCGGCCGGGTTCTTCCTGGCCGAGCGCGCCGGGGAGCTGGTCGGCTTCCACTGGACCAAGGTCCACGGGGCCGACCCGGGCGGTCCCGACCACGGGCACGAGGCGATCGGCGAGGTGTACGTGGTCGGCGTCGACCCGGCGGCGCAGGGGATCGGCCTCGGCCGGGCGCTGACGCTGGTCGGCCTGCGCCACCTGCGCGCCCGCGGGCTGTCCTCCGCGATGCTCTACGTCGACGACTCGAACCCCGGCGCCGTCCGCATGTACGAGCGGCTGGGCTTCACCCGCTGGGACGTCGACGTCTGCTACCGCCGGCCGGAGAGTCGGGCCGGCGCCGCCGCGTAGACGTCGGCGCCGAAGCTGCGCAGCCCACCGTTGGCGGCGTAGCCGAGCCGGCGGCGGCAGCGACGTCGGCTGCCACCGCTACTCGTGATCTTCTGGTGCTGCTGCGCTCGGCAGTCTGGCGAAGCACCAGAAGATCCTCGTCCGGCTGGCGTCCCCCCCGGCTGGTGTCCCCCCTGGTGCCGGCCGCGGCGTCGAGCGTCAGGCCTCGAACTTGTAGCCCAGCCCGCGCACGGTCATCAGGTGCCGCGGCACCGACGGGTCCTGCTCGACCTTCGCCCGCAGCCGCTTGACGTGGACGTCGAGCGTCTTGGTGTCACCGACGTAGTCCGCGCCCCAGATCCGGTCGATGAGCTGCCCCCGGGTAAGCACCCGCCCGCTGTTGCGCAGCAGCAACTCAAGCAGCTCGAACTCCTTGAGCGGCAGGCTCACCTGCTCCCCGTGCACGGTGACGACGTGCCGGTCCACGTCCACCCGGACCGGACCGGCCTCGACCACCGCCGACAGCAGGTCCCCGGAGTCCTGCCGGCGCCGCAGCACGGCGCGGATCCTGGCCACGAGCTCGCGGGCCGAGAACGGCTTGGTCACGTAGTCGTCGGCGCCGAGCTCGAGCCCCACCACCTTGTCCACCTCGCTGTCCCGGGCGGTCAGCATGATCACCGGCACGTCGGAGGTACGCCGCAGGGCCCGGCACACCTCGGTACCGGAGAGCCCGGGAAGCATCAGGTCGAGCAGCACCAAGTCGGCGCCGCCACGTTCGAACTCCGTCAGACCCGCCGGGCCGGTCGCCGCCACGGCGACCTCGAAACCCTCCCGGCCGAGCATGTAGCGCAGCGTCTCGGAGAACGACTCCTCGTCCTCGATCACGAGCAGGCGGGTCATGGCTGCGGGTCCCCTTCGGAGGGCTGGAACGGGCGTACGACGGGTGGGATCGGCAGCTGCAGGGTGAAGGTGGATCCGACCCCTTCCTGACTCCACACCGACACCCGGCCGCCGGAGTTCCCGGCGATGTGCTTGACGATGGCCAGTCCGAGGCCGGTACCGCCGGTGGCCCGGGACCGGGCGGCGTCCACCCGGTAGAACCGCTCGAAGACCCGGTCCAGGTCCGCGGCCGGGATGCCGATGCCCTGGTCCTTCACCGAGATCTCCACCTCGGTCGCGGTGTCGGTCTCCCGGCACCGGGCGCCGACGCCGACGGTGGTCCCGGCGGCCGAGTAGCCGACGGCGTTGTCGAGCAGGTTGGTCACCGCGGTGACGAGCGACCGGCCGTCGCCCCAGACCTCAAGGTTCCCGACCGCCCCCACGACGATCGTCACGCCGGCCCCGTCGGCCGCGAGCCGGACCCGGTCGACCGCGTCGCTGAGCACCTCCCGCACCGGTACCGACGTCGGCGGCGGCAGCGGCTCACCGCCCTGCAGCCGGGACAGGTCGAGCAGCTCCTGCACCAGCCGAGCGAGCCGGACGGCCTCGTGCACCATCCGGTCGGCGAACCGCCGGGCGTCGACCGGGTCGTCGACACCGTCACGGAAGGTCTCGGCGAGCAGCAGCAGCGCGCCGACCGGGGTCTTGAGCTCGTGCGAGACGTTCGCCACGAAGTCCCGGCGTACGGCGTCCACCCGCTGCTGCTCGGTGACGTCCTTGAGCAGCAGAACCAGCTGGTCGGTCCCGGTCACCGGCGCCGCGGTGGCCCGGACGGCGAGCGTGGACGCGCCCCAGGCCAGCGCCACGTCCTCGGAGGTCTTGCGGCCGGTGCGGCGGGCGGTGTGCACCAGCCGGGCGAGCTGCGGGGAGACCAGCCGGCTGCCGCGCACCACCCGCATCGCGACCGCCGCGTCGTTGGCCAGCACCACGTCGTACCCGTCGAGCAGCACCGCACCGGTGTCCAGCGCGGCGGCGACGGTGGCGAGGACGGCAGCGGCGTCGGCGGGGGCGGGGGCCGGGTCGTCGGCGGCCGACTCGGGACGCCGACGCAGGAGCGGTGACACGCTCGGATGGTAGATCGGCCGGCCGACAAGATCGCCCGTCCGCCACCTGGCGGAGCGACCCGTCGCCGAACGTTCACCGGGGCGTTGCCCAGCGTTTCCGGGCGTGGGGGACCGCGTCGGGCTCCGGCGTTAGGGTCGGAGCCGGATCGACCGGACCCGGCCGCGCAGGTGGATGCCAAGGAGCGATACAGGTGCGAGACGCATATCACCAGGAGCTCGACGACATCACCGACCAGCTGGTGGAGCTGACGCGGCTGGTCGGCAGCGCGATCGGCCGCGCGACCACCGCCCTGCTCGACGCCGATCTCAGCCTCGCCGAGAACGTGATCGCCGCCGACGAGGCGGTCGACGACATCTACCACCGGGTCGAGGAGAGTGCGCTGGACCTGCTGGCCCGCCAGCAGCCGGTCGCGAGCGACCTTCGGGTGCTGGTCACCAGCCTGCGGATGGTCTCCGACCTGGAGCGCAGCGGCGACCTGGCCATGCACGTCGCGAAGCTGGCCCGGCGGCGCTACCCCAACAGTGCGGTGCCGGCCGAGCTGCGGGCGACCGTGCTCGAGATGGGACAGGTCGCCGAGCGGATCATCGCCAAGGCGGGCAGCGTCATCGCCTCCCGGGACCTCGACCAGGCATCGGAGCTCGAACGCGACGACGACGTCATGGACGGCCTGCACCGCAAGCTGTTCACCGTGATGCTCGACGACCACTGGACGCACGGGGTCGAGGCGGCGATCGACATCGCCCTGGCCGGGCGCTACTACGAGCGGTTCGCCGACCATGCGGTCTCGGTCGCCCGCCGGGTCGTGTACCTGGTCACCGGCGAGCGGCCCGCGGTCGGCGTCGGCGGGCCCGCGGTCGGCTGATCGGCCCGACCCCCCGGGCGAACCGGAGCCGGTCGGAGCTCGGGCTAGGAGCGGAGCTCGGCCGGGCGCTGGCGCAGCTCGGCCCGCACCGCCCGGTCGACCAGCACCGGCACGTAGGTGAGCACCCGCGGCTCGCCCAGATCGACGACCGCAGCCTCCACCAGGCCCCGCACCTCCTCCGCCGGCGCCGTGTCGGCGTACTCGACGACGAGGCGGTCCGTCAGCCGCTCGAGCTGGGCGCCGACGGAGACGCTCAGGGTGTCCTCCTGGGCGCCGGTGGCTTCGATCATGGGACGCTCCTGCATCGCGGAAGTGTCATTTCCCGGCGGCGCTGTTGTCCGGCATCCTGACGGTTGAGGGCGTACACGCCACGTGGTCGGCAGGACGCTAACAGGTCCCACGAGTGAGGCAACCGTGACAGTGGCGAGGGCAGCAGCGGCCGAACCGACCGACGTCGCGGCACCCACGGGCGCGACCGGCGACCCCCCTCCCGAGCGGTTCATCGACCGCGAGACCAGCTGGCTCGCGTTCAACCGACGCGTGCTCGAGCTGGCCACCGACCCGGCGGTGCCGCTGCTCGAACGGGCCCGGTTCGTCTCGATCTTCGCCACCAACCTCGACGAGTTCTTCAGCGTGCGGGTGGCCGGGCTCAAGCGCCGGATGGCGACCGGGCTCGCGGTCCGCGCGCCCAGCGGGCTGCGGCCGCGGGAGCAGCTCGAGCGCATCGCGGTCATCGCCCACGAGCTGGTCGAGGAGCAGACCCGCTGCTTCGTCGACGAGCTGCTGCCGGCGCTGACCAAGGAGGGCATCGAGATCCTGCGCTGGTCCGAGCTGGACACCGACGAGCAGGACCGGCTGCACAGCATGTTCCGGGAGCGGGTCTACCCGGTGCTGACGCCGCTGGCCGTCGACCCGGCGCACCCGTTCCCCTACATCTCCGGCCTGAGCCTCAACCTCGCCGTCGTGGTGCGTCACCCGGAGACCCGCGCGGAGCACTTCGCCCGGGTCAAGGTGCCCCCGCTGCTCCCCCGCCTGGTCCCGGCCGCCGAGGCCCGCTTCGTGCCGCTCGAGGACGTGATCGGGGCGCACCTGGGGCAGCTGTTCCCCGGCATGGAGGTGCTGCAGTGGCACACCTTCCGGGTCACCCGCAACGAGGACCTCGAGGTCGACGAGGACGACGTCGAGAACCTGCTGCAGGCGCTGGAGCGGGAGTTGCTGCGCCGCCGGTTCGGGCCACCGGTGCGCCTCGAGGTCGAGGAGTCGACGGACCCGCACGTGCTGGACCTGCTGGTCCGCGAGCTGGACGTGACCGAGTCGGAGGTCTACCGCATCCCGGCCCTGCTCGACCTGTCCGGGCTGGCGGCGATCGCCGACCTGGACCGGCCGGAGCACAAGTACCGACCGTTCGTGCCGACCACACACCCGAGCCTGGTCGAAACCGAGTCCGGGGAGGTGCGCAACGTCTTCGCGGCGCTGAGCGCCGGTGACGTGCTCGTCCACCACCCCTACGACTCGTTCGCGACGAGCGTGCAGGCCTTCGTGGAGCAGGCCGCGAACGATCCGCACGTGCTCGCCATCAAGCAGACGCTGTACCGGACCAGCGGCGACTCGCCGATCGTCGACGCGTTGATCGACGCGGCCGAGATGGGCAAGCAGGTGCTCGTGCTCGTCGAGATCAAGGCCCGGTTCGACGAGCAGGCCAACATCAAGTGGGCCCGGGCGTTGGAGCAGGCCGGTTGCCACGTGGTGTACGGCCTGGTCGGGCTCAAGACCCACTGCAAGCTGTGCCTGGTCGTCCGGCAGGAGCCGCAGGGGCTGCGCCGCTACGCCCACATCGGCACCGGCAACTACAACCCGAAGACGGCCCGGCTCTACGAGGACCTCGGGCTGCTCACCGCGGACCCGGAGGTGGGTGCCGACCTGACCGACCTGTTCAACCACCTCTCCGGCTACTCGCGGCAGACCCGGTACCACCGGCTGCTGGTCGCGCCGGACACGCTGCGCGACGGGCTGGTCGAGCGGATCGCGGCGGAGTCGGCGGCCGCCGAAGCCGGCCGTCCGGCCGGAATCCGGATCAAGGTGAACAGCCTCGTCGACGAGATCGTCATCGACGCGCTCTACCGGGCCTCGCAGGCCGGCGTCCCGGTCGACCTGGTCGTGCGCGGGATGTGCGCGCTGCGACCGGGGCTGCCGGGCCTGTCCGAGACCATCCGCGTGCGCAGCATCCTCGGGCGGTTCCTCGAACACTCGCGGATCTTCAATTTCACCGCCGGCGGCGACCAGGAGATGTGGATCGGCAGCGCCGACGTCATGCACCGCAACCTGGATCGGCGAGTCGAGGCGCTGGTGCAGGTAACGGACCGCGGCGCGCGGGCCGAGCTCGCCGAGGTGCTCGAGCTGGCCATGTCGGACAAGCCCTGGACCTGGCATCTCGACGGCGACGGCGGCTGGTCCCGGGTCAGCCCCGCGGACGGGGAGGAGCCGCCGCCGTGCGACTACCAGGAGGAGCTGCTGCAACGCAAGCAGCCGAGAGCCGCCGATGCGTGAGGTCGAGGCGAAGTTCCGGGTGACCGCCGATTTCCGGCTGCCCGACCTGGCCGGCGACGGCCTGACGCCGCACCCGGCCGATGTCGAACCGGAGCGGAGCACGCTGCGGGCGACGTACTTCGACACCGGGGACCTGCGGCTGGCCCGGGAGGGCGTCACGCTGCGCCGGCGCACCGGCGGCTCGGACGCCGGCTGGCACCTCAAGCTGCCGGCACCCAGCAGCGGACCAGAGTCGCGGGACGAGATCCAGCTGCCCGACGCACCGGAGTTGCCCGAGTCCCTCGCGGAGCTCGTGACGGTCTACCGGCGGACCGTCCCGCTCGGTCCGGTCGCCACCCTGCGGACCGAGCGGACGACGTGGCCGCTGCACGGTCCGGACGGCGAACAGCTCGGCGAGCTGGTGGACGACACGGTCGCGGTGCTCGGCGCCGACGACTCGATCAGTGCGACGTTCCGCGAGCTGGAGGTGGAGGCGGCGCAGGGTGTCGCCGACCCCATCGACCTGCTGCACCGGGTCGGCGCGGTGCTGGTGGCTGCCGGAGCGGTCGGCGGGGAGTTCACCCCGAAGGTGGTCCGGGCGCTCGGGGCGCAGGCGCTGGCGGCGCCGGAGCCGCCGCCGCCGGACCCGGTGCGCCCCAGGGACTCGGCCCGGCTGGCGATCGAGGCGCACCTGCGTCGCCATGTCCGCGCCTTCATGACGGCCGACCCGCAGGTCCGCCGCGACCAGCCGGACTCCGTCCACCAGATGCGGGTCGCGGCCCGTCGGCTGCGCAGCGGGCTACGCACGTTCGGCCCGCTGCTCGAGCCGGAGTGGTCGGCCGGGCTGCAGGCGGAGCTGCGCTGGATCGCCGGCGTGCTCGGCGAGGTCCGCGACACCGAGGTCCTGCTCGCCCGGCTGCGGCGCGCCGTGGCGGCGCTCCCTGAACCGCTGGTCATGGGCGACGCCGGCGAGCGGCTCGGCGCAGCGCTGACCGAGCGCCTGACGGTGGCGCGCACCGCAGCCCACCAGACGCTGCGCGGCGACCGGTACGTCGCGCTGGTCGAGGCGATGGTCGGGGCCGCCACCGCGCCGCCGGTCACCGCCGCGGCGCAGCGCCCGGCCGAGCGGGTGCTGCCGCCGTTGGTGCGGCGGGCGTGGCGGAAGCTGCGTCGGCGGGCCCGGCGGCTGACCCTCGATGCCTCCGACGAGGCGTTCCACCGGGCCCGGATCGCGGCCAAGCGTGCGCGCTACGCCGGGGAGCTCTGCGCCCCCGTCTTCGGCGCGCCGGCCAAGGACTTCGCCGCGGCGGTCGAGAGCGCGCAGGATCTGCTCGGCGAGCACCAGGACGCGGCGGTCGCGGCCGCGACGCTACGGGAGCTGGCTGCGGCTGCGGATCCGACCGGCGCCGGCTTCACCTTCGGCGTCCTCTACGAGCGAGAGCGGGCCGCCGCCCGCGCGGCCCGAGAGTCTTTCGTCGACGTGTGGTGGTCGGTGCGTCGCCGCCGACATCGGCGTTGGCTGCGGCCATGAGCCCGGCGCCGGTCCGGGCCGGCGGCGGCGTCCTCTGGCGGGGCGCCGGTGCCACCGTCGAGGTGGCCCTGGTGCACCGACCGCGATACGACGACTGGTCGCTGCCCAAGGGCAAGTCCGGTCCGGGGGAGCCGCAGCTGCTGACCGCGGTGCGCGAAGTGGCGGAGGAGACCGGTCATCGCGGCGTGGTCGGCCGACCGCTGGGGGTGCAGCGCTACCTCAAGTCCGTGGAGGGGGGCGGGACCGAGCCAAAGACCGTCGCCTTCTGGGCGATGGAGGTCGTCGCCGGCCGGTTCGAGGCCAGCGCCGAGGTGGACCGGCTCGACTGGCTGGCGCCGGCCGCGGCCGCCGACCGGCTGACCATGCCGCGGGACCGGGAGACCCTGCACGTCTTCGCCCGCGGACCGCTGCATACCAGCGCCGTCGCCTACGTCCGCCATGCCCGCGCCGGCGAGCGCAGCCGGTGGTCCGGACCGGACGACCAGCGCCCGCTCGACCCGACCGGGCACGCCCAGGCGGAGGCGCTGAGCCCGTTGCTCGGCTGCTACGGCTTCGAACGGGTCCACTCCGCCGACGTGTTGCGCTGCCTGGACACGGTGGCGCCGTTCGCCAAGGCGCAGGGGCTGCCGGTGGAGAGCGAGCCGCTGGTCAGCGAGTCCGGGTACGCCGCGGCCCCCGACCAGGCGCTTGCGCGCTGCCTCGACATCACCAGGGCCGGGCCGCGGGCGGTGGTCTGCAGCCAGGGCCGGGTGCTGCCCGAGCTGCTGGCCCGGCTCTGCGAGCGCCTCGGCGGCCCGCACCCCGGTCACACCTCCATCGCCAAGGGAGGGTTCCGGGTGCTGCACGTCGTTCGAGGCGCTCTGCTCGCGACCGAGCTGCTCGCACCGCCGGCCTGACGGGGCGGTCGGGGACGGGTTCACCTCCCGGTAGCCGGGGCGACCGCGCCGCGTCGCCCAGATGGCGGATGCGGTTCACCCTCCGTTCACCTGCGGCCAGCCGCTTGGTCACCGAGCCGCTCTAGCGTCGGTTTCACGCCCAGCTCGGCACGAGCCGGCCGTACCCAAGGAGGAAACGACACGTGAAGGTCATGCGGACCAGCTCCGTCGCCGGTCTGGCCCTGCTCGGCGCCGTGGCCCTCAACGGCTGTGGCAGCGACAACGGGGCGAAGAGCAACACCGGCAGCAGCAGCAAGGCCAGCGGCGGTTGCGCCAGCGGGTCGATCAGCGGCGCCGGCTCCACGTTCCAGCAGAACATGGAGCAGCAGTGGTCCAAGGACTACGCCGCGAAGTGCTCGGGCGCCCAGGTCAACTACCAGAGCGTCGGCTCCGGCGCCGGCATCGAGCAGTTCGGGTCCGGCACGGTGGACTTCGCCGGCTCCGACGTCGTGATGAAGGACACCGAGCAGTCCAAGGCCGATGCGACCTGCGGCAGCCCGGCCTGGCACATCCCCGTCACCGCCGGCGGAGTCGCGCTCGAGTACAACCTGCCAGGTGTCGACGCCCTGAACCTGTCGGCCACGACGATCGCGGGGATCTTCCAGGGCACGATCAAGACGTGGAGCGACCCGGCGATCAAGGCGGACAACCCCAGCGCCAAGCTGCCGGCCACGACGATCTCCGGCGTGCACCGCTCCGACGGCTCCGGCACCACCTCGGTCCTGTCGTCGTTCCTCGACGCGAACGCCAAGAGCTGGAAGCTCGGCACCGGCAAGGAGCTGATGTGGCCGGGCGGCCAGGCGGCCAAGGGCTCCGACGGGGTGACCGCCACCGTCAAGCAGACCAAGGGCGCGATCGGCTACGCCGAGATCTCCTTCGCCAAGGCCAACAGCCTCTCGGTGGCCAAGGTCAGGGGCGCCGGCGCCGACTTCGTGGAGCTCACCGGCGACACGGTCAGCAAGGCCATCGACTCGTTCCAGAGCACCGGTACCGGCAACAACCTCGCCGGCACGGTCGACTACACCAAGATCACCCACGGCTACCCGATCTCGACGGTGTCCTACGTGATCGTGTGCAGCAAGCCGAAGGACGCCGCCAAGCTCAAGGTGCTCAAGGGCTACGTCAGCTACGCGGTCACCGACGGCCAGCAGGCTGCGGCTGGCCTCGGGTTCGCCCCGCTTCCCCAGTCGTTGGCGGACAAGGCCAAGGCCGCCGCCGCCGCCATCGGCTCCTGACCGGCGGGTCCGACCGAGGCGACGATGCCCGGCCCGGCCGGTCGTCTCCACCGCCCGTCAGGACGCGCCCCTGGCGGGCGGTGGTCTGGCTCCCCACCGCTGGCAGGATTGACCGGGGCGCCGCGGTGCAGAGCGACCCTTCAGCCCGGCGACGCGGAGAGAAGGAACCGTGGCATCGACGACGACCCGACCGCAGATGGTCGGCAGCGGGTTGCCGCCGGCCACCGGCCGCCGGGGCGACACGGTGTTCCGCACGGCGACCATCGTGGCGGCCGGGCTGGTCTTCCTGATCATCCTGGCGATCGGCGTGTTCCTGCTGGCGCGCGCCGGTCAATCGCTGCGGGCCAACACCGCCAACTTCTTCACCGAGAAACTCTGGTTCCCGGACAACACCCCGAGCGTGTTCGGCATCGCGGCGCTCGCGTTCGGCACGGCGCTCACCAGCGTGCTGGCACTGGTCATGGCGGTACCGGTGGCGATCGGGGTGGCGCTGTTCATCACCGACTACGCACCGCGCCGGCTGTCCACCAGCGTCGGTTACCTCACCGACCTGCTGGCGGCCATCCCCTCGGTCGTCTACGGACTGTGGGGGCTGTACTTCCTGCTGCCGCGCATGATCGGCCTGCAGCAGTTCCTCGCTGACCACTTCGGCTGGATCCCGCTGTTCGCCGACCCCACGCACAGCGCCGGGGTGTTCGCCAAGTCGGTGTTCGCGGCGTCGGTCATCCTCGCCGTGATGATCCTGCCGATCGTCTCCGCCATCTCCCGGGAGGTGCTGCGCCAGGTCGACTCGGCCCAGAAGGAGGCCGCCCTGGCGCTCGGCGCCACCCGCTGGGAGATGATCCGGCTCGCGGTGCTGCCGCCCAGCCTGAGCGGTCTAGTCAGCGCGGTCATGCTCGGTCTCGGGCGCGCCCTCGGCGAGACGATCGCCGTCGCGCTCGTCATCGGTTCGACGTTCGGGACCTCGCTGCACATCCTGCCCTCCGGCGGGAACACGATCGCCGCCAACATCGCCACGAGGTTCGGCGAGTCCGGCGCGATCGGGCGGTCGGCATTGATCGCCAGCGGCCTGGTGCTGTTCGTCATCACGCTGCTGGTCAACCTGGCCGCGCGCGCGGTGATCTACCGGTCCGGCAAGGTCGAGCGGGGCGCCGCGGTATGAGCACGGTCACCGCCGGCCCGGTCCGGTCCAGCCTGCAGGTCGGTCAGCTGGGTCGACCGAGGGTCGCTCTCGCGGTCGTCGCCGGGATCGCCGTCGCGTTGCTGCTCTTCATCCTCACCCCGCTGCAGGGACGGGCCGGTTTCCTGCTCGCCGCCGGCGCGCTGGTCATCGCCGCGGTCAGCGCGCTGTCCTGGACCGTCGAGGGCCGCCGGCGGGCGGCCGACCGGTTCGCCACCACGCTGATGTGGACGTCGTTCCTGCTGGCCATGGTGCCGCTGGTGGCGGTGCTGGGCTACACGATCAGCCGCGGCATGAACCGGTTCGGGCCGTTCTTCCTGACCCACTCGATGGCCGGTATCGGGCCGCTGGAGGACTCCGGCGGCGCCTACCATGCCATCGTCGGCACCCTTGAGCAGGTCCTCATCGCCAGCCTGTTGGCGGTGCCGCTGGGATTGCTGGTGGCGGTGTACATCACCGAGTACGGCCGCGGCCGGTTCAGCACCGCTGTGCGCTTCGTCGTCGACGTGATGACCGGCATCCCCTCGATCGTCGCCGGGCTGTTCATCTTCGCGTTCTGGGTGCTGGCCCTGCACCGCGGGTTCTCCGGCTTCGCGGCCGCGCTCGCACTGACGATCCTCATGCTGCCGGTGGTCGTCCGCTCGGCCGAGGAGATGATCCGGCTGGTGCCGAACAGCCTGCGGGAGGCGAGCTACGCGCTCGGCGTCCCGAAGTGGCGGACGATTCTCTCGGTGGTGCTGCCGACCGCCTCGACCGGCATCACCACCGGCGTCATGCTGGCGGTGGCGCGGGTGACTGGCGAGACCGCACCGCTGCTGCTCACGGCCTTCGGCACCGACTTCATCCACGTCAACCCGGTCAAGGGCAACCAGAGCGGGCTGCCGCTGTTCGTCTTCCAACAGGCCAGCTCGTCGGCCGAGGTTGCCATCAACCGCGCCTGGGCGGGGGCGCTGACCCTGATACTGGTCGTCGTGCTGCTCTACGTGGCAGCTCGGCTGCTGACCCGGCGCAACTCCCTGGCTCGGAGGTAGGAACCCGCTGATGGCCAAGCGCATCGAGACGTTGAGGCTGTCGTGTTACTACGGCAGCACCAAGGCGGTGACCGATGTCTCGCTCACCATCGAGCCGAAGAGCGTCACCGCCCTGATCGGTCCGTCCGGCTGCGGCAAGTCGACGGTGCTCCGGTCGCTCAACCGGCTGCACGAGGTGATCCCGGGCGCGCGCATCGAGGGCAAGGTGCTCCTCGACGACGAAGACATCTACGCGCCCGGCGTGGACGCGGTGGCGGTGCGCCGCACGATCGGGATGGTGTTCCAGCGGCCCAACCCGTTCCCGACCATGTCGATCTACGACAACGTCGCGGCGGGCCTAAGACTCAACGGCTCCCGAAAGAGGAGCGACCTCGACGCCGCGGTCGAGCGGTCGCTGCGCGGCGCGAACCTCTGGGAGGAGGTCAAGAACCGGCTGAAGAAGCCGGGGATGGGGTTGTCCGGCGGCCAGCAGCAGCGGCTGTGCATCGCCCGGGCGATCGCCGTGGAGCCGCAGGTGCTGCTGATGGACGAGCCGGCCTCCTCGCTCGACCCGATCTCGACCCTGGCGATCGAGGACCTCATGGCCGAGCTGAAGGACCGCTACACGATCGTGATCGTCACCCACAACATGCAGCAGGCATCGCGCGTCAGTGACACCACCGCGTTCTTCACGCTGAAGGGCGCCGGCGAGCCGGGCTATCTGGTCGAGGTCGACAGCACCAAGAAGATCTTCACAAACCCCAGCGAGAAGCGCACCGAGGACTACATCACCGGCCGTTTCGGCTGACCGGACGCGTCCGGCGCCGCACCCGGCCGGACCCGCCGCGGCGAGTTCGGCCCCTCGGGCAGGTCGTTCGGCGGCTACTTCCAGCCGGTGATGTAGCACCGTCCCGGTCCCCGAGACGTTGTGCTGGATGCTGACGTAGAAGTGCTTCCCGGCGGCGTCGAAGATGCCACCGGTCCACTCGGCCGGCAGATCGTTGAGGGTGGCGATCCGGACACACCCGTCCGAGAGCAGGTCCGGGTCGGTGCCGTCCGGCAGGCAGTACCAGAGGTCGTTGTTGTGCGGCCGAAGGTAGGTGGTGTCGGCGTCCTCGTGCAGCACGACGTTGTTGCGACCGGGCTGGAAATCGATGTTGTCCGGCATCGCCAGCTGCGGGTTTCCGATGACGAACTGCTGCACCTGGGGGATAGCCGAGTTGTTGTTCAGCGACTCGGTCAGCGTGCCGTCGGTGATGCAGACCGTCTCGCCGTAGTACCGGTCCGCGGACTCGTTGCCGGTGTTGTTGGAGCAGAGCCGGACCGAGCCGGCGGCGAGCGCCGACGGGTCGACGTCGGCATCCTCCGGCCGGTAGTAGCCGGTCAGCAGGTTGCTCGCCTGCGCGGCACGCAGGTCGACGTTGCGACAGGACGGTCCGGAGCACAGCGGGAGCCAGGTGCCGAACCCGTACTGGGTCCCCTGCCCGTAGTCGGTGCCGCCGGAGTTCAGCCCGACCCGCAGTCCATAGACGTTGCCGGACGCGAGCGGTGACTGGTTCAGGCTGCTGACCGCCGTGCCGGGCTCGAGCGGCTTCGACGGGCGGAACTTGTAGTACGCGCCGCCCGGAAACCCGCTGGCGGGCCGCAACTCGTCGCCGTAGTAGACGACGCCGGTCGGATAGACCGCGTAGCTCTCGTAGGAGAGCCGGCCGAGCGCCGGCCGCAGCGCGATGTTGGCGGCGCCGGTGCCGCCGGAGAACGTGCCGGTGGCGCGGTCGAGCGTCACGCCGGTGGTGTGGATCGGGTCGACCATCTCATAGGTGGCCCCGCCGGTCGGACCACCGCCGGCCTCCTCGCCGAACAGCAGCGTGCCCCACGGCGTACGCCGGGTCGGGTCGCAGCCCGCGGTCCCGGTCAGGATGGTCTCGGCCCGGCCGGTGGCGACGTGCACCCGCTGCAGCCCGGGCTGGGTCGGGTCGGACTCGTTGCAGACGATGAGCCAGGTGTGGGGGCGGTCGTTCGGCCACAGAGTGATCTGGTCGAGCACCGGCGCGGCGGTCCCGTTCGTGACGACACGCGCGGTCAGTCCGCCCGCGAGCTTGAACAGTGACCGGGGGTCGGACTGCGCCCGGCGCGCCGACACCGAGCGGGTCGAGGAGGCCAGCAACGGCTGCTGCACCCCGAACAGGCGGCCCGAGCCGGCGCGCAGCTCCGACTGCACCCGCTGCCCGAAGTCCACCCCGGCCACCGCCGCCGTGCCCACCACCAGCGGCTTCGCCGCCACGGCCGCCGTCACCAGCAGATTTCGTCGTCGCATCCCGACCCCTTCCTGCATCGCCGGCCCGGTGCCGGCGCGCGGAGCCTGTCGGCGCAGGGTGGCCGGCAGGCGGCCTCCGGGAGACCAACTGGGGAGGACGTCACGAATCCTCGACCGGGCCAGGACCCGAGATCGCTTCCCTCAGGCTTGTTCAAGATGAGATAACGTCGCTAACTTGTCGCTGCTAACCAGCCTGCGGCATAGGGGGACCACATGACCGCTCTCGGTTCGCTGGTGATCCGGTTCCGGCTAGCTGTGCTGATCGGCGCGGGAGCCCTGCTCGTGCTGGCCGGGATTTTCGGTGGCGGGGTGGCGGGGCGGCTCTCCGGCGGCGGCTTCGACGACCCGCACAGCGAGTCCTCGCGGGCCCGGGCCGTGCTCGACCAGCAGTTCCACGCCGGCCAGCCCAACCTGTTGCTGCTGGTGAGCGCACCGGCGGGCGTTGACTCGCCGACCGCCGCGGCCGCCGGGGAGGCACTGACCGCCCGGCTCGCCGCCGAACCTGCGGTCGCGAACGCACGGTCGTACTGGTCAACCGGCGCATCAGCGCTGCGCAGCAGGGATGGCACCGAGGCGCTGGTCGCGGCCCGGATCCGTGGCGGCGACGACGCGGTCGCGGCGGCCGCAGAGGTGCTGGCTCCCCGCTACACCGGCCGGTTCGGCCCGTTGACCGTGCGGGTCGGCGGAACCGCCCAGGTGTACCGGGAGATCAGCGACCGGATCGAGCACGACCTGACCCGGGCGGAGTCCGTCGCGGTACCGGTGACGGCGGTCCTGCTCGTTCTGGTCTTCGGCAGCGCGGTGGCGGCACTGCTGCCGCTGGCCATCGGCGGGGTGGCGGTGCTGGGCACGTTCGCCGTGCTTCGGGCGCTGACCGAGGTCACCGACGTCAGCATCTTCGCGCTCAACCTGACCACCGGGCTCGGGCTCGGGCTGGCGATCGACTACAGCCTGTTCGTCGTCAGCCGGTACCGGGAGGAGCTCGGACGCGGTCGGACGCCGGCGGACGCGGTCGCCGAGACCGTACGCACCGCGGGGCGCACGGTGCTGTTCTCGGCGTTCACCGTCGCGCTCTCGCTCGCCGCGATGCTGATCTTCCCCCTGTTCTTCCTGCGCTCCTTCGCCTACGCCGGGATCGCCGTCGTGGCACTCGCCGCCACCGCGGCGGTCGTGCTGCTGCCGGCGATCCTCGTCGTCCTCGGTCCGCGCGTGAACCGCTTCGCGTTGTGGCGACGGCCCGAGGTGGCACCGGCCCGGAGCCCGTGGCACCGGTTGGCGCTCGGAGTCATGCGGCGACCGGTGCCGGTGGGCGCAGCCGTCCTGGTCGTGCTGCTCGCCCTCGGCGCGCCGTTCCTCGGCGTCCGCTTCGGTCTGTCCGACGACCGGGTACTCCCCCGCGGCGCGAACGGTCATCTGATCAGTCAGGCCCTGCGAACGGACTTCCCCAGTCGCGAGAGCGAGACGCTCTCGGTGGTGTCCCCGACCGCCGGTGCAAGCGCCGTTCGCTCGCTCGCCACCGCGTCGTACGCCGTCGCGCTGTCCCGGGTGGCTGGCGTCGCTCGGGTGGACGCCGGTACCGGCTCCTACCGCGACGGGCGGCTGGTCGCCCCGGGTGGCCCGGCCGCGGCCCGGTTCGGCAACGGTCGGGGCAGCTGGCTCTCGGTCGTGCCGGCGGTCGAGTCCTACTCCCCCGCCGGCGAGCGGCTGGCGCGCGACCTGCGCGCGGTTCCGGCGCCGTACGCCGTCAAGGTGGGCGGACCGGCGGCCGAGCTGGTCGACACCGAGGCAGCGCTGTTCCACCGGGTGCCGCTCGCCGGGGTGCTGATCGCCACCGCCATGGTCGTGCTGCTGTTCCTGTTCTCCGGCAGCGTGGTGGTCCCGGCCAAGGCGCTCGTGCTCAACCTGCTCAGCCTGACCGCGACCTTCGGGGCGATGGTCTTCGTCTTCCAGGACGGGCACCTGCGTTGGCTGGTGGGGGACTTCCTGCCCACCGGCACGCTGGACACGACCACGCCGATCCTGATGTTCTGCACCGCCTTCGGGCTCTCGATGGACTACGAGGTGTTCCTGCTCTCGCGCATCAAGGAGGAGTACGACCGCACCGGAGACAACACCGCCGCGGTCGCGCTGGGGCTGGCCAGGACCGGCCCGATCGTCTCGGCCGCCGCGGCCTTGATCGCGATCGTGTTCCTCTCGTTCGCCTCGTCGGGCATCTCGTTCATCAAGCTGCTCGGCGTCGGGCTCGCGCTAGCGGTCGTGATGGACGCGACGCTCGTCCGCGGGCTGCTCGTGCCGGCGTTCATGCGCCTCGCCGGCCGGGCGAACTGGTGGGCGCCGACGCCACTGCGGCGCCTGCACGAGCGGATCGGCCTGGCCGAGCACGGCCAGCCCGCGCCGGTGCCCGCCCGGCGCCCGGCCACCGAGCCGACGGCGCTGCGATGACCGCGCCGCCGGTGCCGCGTCGGCGTCGGGCCCGCCGCGGTGCCGGCGACGAACTACGCGTGGAGATCCTGCGGGCGGCCAAGGATCTGCTGGCCCAGACCGCCTCGGAGGACGCGGTGTCGATCCGTGCCGTCGCCGAGCGGGTCGGCGTCACATCACCGTCGATCTACCTGCACTTCCCGGACAAGGACAGCCTGCTGGCGGCGGTCTGCCAAGACGTGTTCGCCGAGCTCGACGCCCGGATGCAGGCGGCCGCCGGGGAGGCGGGGCATCCGTTCGAGGCGCTGCGCCGGCGGGGCCTGGCCTACGTGCGGTTCGCCCTGGAGAACCCGGAGCACTACCGGCTGGTCTTCATGCGACGGGCGCACCCCGACCCTGATCATCGGACCGGCACCGGCCCCGGGGATCCGCCGGTCGGCCCAGGGGGCCCCGACGACCCGCTGCCCGGCGCCGCGTTCGCGCATCTGGTGGCGGCCGTCGTCGAGTGCATGCAGGTCGGCGTGTTCCCGCCCGGCGATCCGACGGCGCTTGCGGTCGGCCTCTGGGCCGCGGCGCACGGCATCGCCTCGCTGCTGCTCACCCAGCCCCACTTCCCCTGGCCACCGGTCGAGCCACTCATCGAGCAGGTGATCGCGATGTCCGGGCTCGGGCTGGCCGTGCTCAGCCGCCTCCCGGAGGGGCCGATCGAGGCGGTGACCGAGCGGCTCGACCGGCTGCGCTGAGGGTGGGGTGAGGACGCGGTGAGGCTGCGCCCTCAGCGGACCGCGTCGCCGCCGCTCTCCGGTCGACGCTGGACGCCGAGAACCCGATCCAGCTCGGCTGGCGACAGGGGGGTCTCGGCCGTACCCGCCGCAATGATCACCTCAGTGTACAGGTCGATCTCCTCCAGCGCGGCCTGCTCGTCAAAGCGGTCAGACTGGGTTGGGTGGGTCATCCGCTCCTCCTCCGGCCTGCCGTGCGTACCTGACCCGGCCGTACCCGCGCTGCTGGCGGATTTACCTCGATTTCCCTCGAACAACAACTCCGCAGCGTCATCGGGCACTGAAAGTCTGCCTTGCGCACGGGGTTGCGGCGGTTCCTGCACCGGAGCGACTCGCAGGCCCGCGATGTCGGGCTGACCGGGCCTCAGCACCAGTTGCTCCTGGTGCTCCAAGCCCACGCCGACCCACGTGGGCCGACCATCGCTGACGTGGCGGACCACGGGCTGCACCGGTCGGAGCTGAGCCGGCTTCGGCCGCTCCTGGACCACGTCGTGGCGGGTCTGCCCGATCCTCGAAGGCCACCGGCCCAGCCCGCACCGCCCGCGGTGAATCCGTAGCCCCCGGGCCCGTCCTCCCGGACCTCGGGCCCACCTCGGGAGCGGTCGGTTGCGCCGGACGGCCGAACCCGCTCCGCCGGCCGGCGGCTGTCGAAGGGTCGCCGGCGCTGCCACCGTTGCGGTATGACGCGACGCTTCCGCTCGGGACTGCTCGAGAAGCGACTGCAGTGCTCCCGACGGCCGCTGCTGCCGCTGCTGCCACCCCGGCGGGCCAGCCGGGGACTGCGCAGCCGGCTACCGTGCCTGCTCGGCGGCTGACGGCGCCGGGTCGCTCGGGGTCCCGCTCTGCCGGACTGCTCCGGCGACCGCTGGGAGCGTTCGGGACGGCGGTGCGGATCCGATGAGGGCCCGGTTGCGGGGTAGCCGGCCAGGCGTAGAGTGCTCACCGGTTGGCTAGCCAGCACCGGGGGGTTTCTCCCCGTCTCGCTAGCGCGCCGGTACAAACCTCGAAGGGCTTCTTCGCGGCCGAGTGACCCCCGTCACATTGTTGAGATCGGGAGGCGCCGTGGAGGGCGACCTGTTGCGTTCGCTCACCAAGGGCTGGGCGGACGCCGAGCCGGAGCTTGTTCGCCGGGTCCTGGAGCGTGGGCTGACCTACACCGATGGGGATCCCGAGCCGCGCGTGCGGGAACGGCGCGGACGCGCAGCCTCGGCGCTCTACCGGCGCGGTACCTACACCAGATCCGAGCTCGACCTGCTGCACGAGGCCGATCGGCGGGCGGCTGAGCAGCCCCGCCGCGCTGGCACGACGGCCCGGGCCGGGGCCACCGAGACGCCGCAGTCCTGACCGGATCACGGCCGCACAAGCTCGGCCGGCGCATCCGGAGCCGAACATGACCCGCACGCATCCCCACGGGGGCACGGTCACCGGTGCCCTGCGCGGCCGGCTCACCGCGGCCATGGCCCTCACCTGCGGGGTCGTCGCGGTGGAGTTGCTCGGTGGCTGGCTGTCGGGGTCGCTGGCGCTGATCGCCGACGCCGGGCACGCCTTCGCCGATGCCGCCGGTATCGGGTTAGCCCTGATGGCGGCCACCCTGGCGCAGCGGCCGACGACGGCGAAGCGCACGTTCGGGTGGCAGCGGCTGGAGATACTCGCCGCGGTGGGGAACGCGCTGCTGCTGTTGTTGGTCGCGGCGCTGGTCGTCGGTGCGGCGCTGCACCGGCTGCGCGACCCCACCCCGGTCGCCGGCGGGCTGATGCTGCTCGTCGCGGCGGCCGGCCTGCTGGCCAACGGCATCGCGGCCCGGCTGCTGGCGCACGCCGCGACGATCAGCCTGACGGCCCGAGGTGCCTACCTCGAAGTGATCGGTGACCTG
This sequence comes from Mycobacteriales bacterium, assembly GCA_038253225.1. Classification (GTDB taxonomy): domain Bacteria; phylum Actinomycetota; class Actinomycetes; order JALYNC01; family JALYNC01; genus JBBSHH01. The sequence goes on from JBBSHH010000014.1 coordinate 28,475, forward strand.
CTCGGAAGCGTGGCGGTCGTCACCGCCGCCGTCGTGGTCATCACGACCGGCTGGCGACAAGCCGACGCGGTCGCCTCGGCGGGGGTGGCGGCGCTGATCGTGCCGCGGAGCTGGGCCTTGCTGCGGGAGGCGACCGACGTCCTGCTGGAGGCGGTGCCGGTCGGTGTCGACGTCGGGCATATCCGCGCCCACATCCTCGACCTCCCCGGTGTGCTCGACGTGCATGACCTGCATGCGTGGACGATCACATCCGGATCACCGGTGCTCAGCGCGCACGTCGTGGTCGACCCGGCGCTGGTCGGGGACGGCTGCGACGGGCGGATCCTCGATCAGCTGGCCGACTGCCTCGCGCACCACTTCGACGTGGCGCACAGCACCTTTCAGCTGGAGCCGGTGCGGCACCAACGACACGAGCGGCTCATGCACCGTTAGTCGGCGTCGGGCGGCCGGGCGTGGGGGTGCAGGTCCGGCGTCGAACGGTCCGTCTCGTCGCCGAGCCACTCCACCAGGATCGTCGTGGCGTCGTCCTGAAGCTGCCCGGACTGGTGGGCGAGGATCGCGTTGATCAGCCGTCGCATCGTCTCGGCCGCCGGCAGCCCGGCGGCGGCTTGCCGGGTGACGAAGTCGACCAGCCGCTCGACCCCGAAGAACTCGCCAGCGGCGTCCCGCGCCTCGATCACCCCGTCGGTGTACAGCAGCAGCCGGTCCCCCGGCTCCAGCCGCTCCTCACCAGCCTCGGGGCGTCCGCACTCCAACCCCAGTGGCGGGTTCACGCCGCCGGAGAGCGTCTTCACCACCCGTCCGCCGCGCACCACCAGAGCCGGCGGAAGTCCCGCGGTGACCCAGCGGTACCAGCCGGTCCGGGTGTCGAGCTGGGCCACCAGCGCCGTGACGAACTGGTCGGAGGAGAACTGCGCCGCAATGTGCCGGTCGATCGACACGACCGAGTCGATGAGGCTCAGCCCGATCCGGCGAGCGCTGCGCAGCGCGCCGACGGCCACCGTCGCGAGCAGCGTGGCCTCCAGTCCGTGACCCATCGCGTCGACGACGGCGAGGTGCGCGATGTCGCCGTTGACAGCGAAGTCGAAGCTGTCGCCTGCCACCTCCGCTGTCGGGGCGAGCACGCCGGTGATCGCCACCCGCTCGGTCGCGAAGGTCAGCGGCGGCAGGAGGTTCCACTGGATCTCGGCGGCCAGCGACATCGGCAGCCGCCGACGCGCGAGCTCGACCGCGTCGCCGTAGCGCGACCGGGCCGTCAACAGCACCGCCATCATCTCGGCGAGCTGTAGGCAGTCCGCCCGCAACGCATCGTCGACCCGCCGATCGGCCGGGAAGACCAGCTCCAGGACGCCCAGCCGGTCGGTCCCGTCCAAGATCGGCGCCCACGTCGTCGACCGGTCCGCGGACCGACCGAGCCGGACGGCCAGGTCGGTGAATGCGCGCCCCGGCAGCGTGCCCTCCACCGGGACCGCGACCCGCGTCAGCATGGTTCCGAGCGTGAACGGCACCAGCTCGACCTGGTCGTAGTCGATCAGCCAGACCACCGCCTCGCCGGCGCCGAGCTGGCTCGCCGCCCGCAGCATCAAGCCGGGCAGGTCGTCCGGCCGGGCCAGCTGCGACCCGGCGAGGAGCAACCTCAACGCCGCAGCGGCGGGGGCGGACTCAGCGTTCATCGCGGTCAACGTAGCGCCCGGCCCCCCGGTGCCGGCCCGTTTCCAGCGACCGGATCGTGGGTAGCCGCAGCGGCACCCCCTCTCCCGGGAGCATGGCGATGGCGACGCGGTACGGCGGGGCCCCGGTGACCCATGACCCGGCCGGCTACGGCCGTCGGATGGCCGCGGACTACGACGCGATCTATGCCGGTCGGCACGACACCGACGGCGCCGTCGAGCTACTCGCCGAGCTCGCCGGTGCTGGCCCGGTGCTCGAGCTGGGCATCGGCACGGGCCGGCTGGCGCTGCCGTTGCGCCGCCGCGGACTCGCCGTGCACGGGGTGGACGCCTCCGACGCAATGGTCGCCGAGCTGCGGGGCAAGCCCGACGGGGCGGGTGTCCCCGTCACGATCGCCGACTTCACCGACCTGCGCCTGCCGGAGCTGCAGTCGGCCTGCACGCTCGTCGCGCTGGTGTTCAACACGATCTTCGCCGTCCCCGACCAGGCGGCTCAGGTCGGGTGTTACCGGTCCGCAGCACGCCACCTGCGGCCCGGCGGTCACTTCGTGGTCGAGGCGTGGGTGCCCGACAGCGGCTGGTCGGCCGGGCACCTACCCGTCCGCTCGCTCGTCGTCGACGCCGACCGGGTGATCGTGGAGACGGCCGAGCACGACCCGGTCCGTCAGACGCTGCGCACCACCAAGGTGTCCCTCGCCGACGGCGACCTGCGTCTCTACCCGGCCAACCACCGCTACGCGTGGCCGGCCGAGCTGGACCTCATGGCCGAGCTGGCGGGCCTGCGGCCGGTGGCCCGGTGGGCGGACTGGCGTCGCTCGCCGTTCACCGCGGACAGCCGCCAGCACGTCAGCGTGTACCGACGCGGCTGAGGCGACACCCGGGTCATCAGGCCGGCCCTGGGGTCTCGGTTGGCAGTGGGTAGACCCGCCCCGCTCGAGGTAGTGCACGGAGCCGGCCGGCAGCCGCTCGTCGGCGACCGCGCGGAAGTCCGACAGCGGGGATCGGAACACCGGGTAGTCGCATAGTGGATCGGCAGCGTCACCCGCGGCCGCACCGCCTGCACCAGCCGCAGTCCCTGAGCGGCGTCCATCGTCAGCAGCACCCCCAGGATGCGGGTGCCCCCGAGGTGCACGAGCGCCAGGTCGGGCGCCGGGTAGCGCCGGGCGATCTCGGCGATGCCGTCGTGGAGCAACGTGTCCCCCGTGACGTAGAGCCGCAGCGACGGCGCTCCGGCGGCCGGCTCGAACTCGAGCAGGCTGCCCATCACCGGGGGAAACAGGGCTTGGACGAGGCCCGGGGCGTGCCGACCCGGCAGCGCGGTGATCCGCAGCCGGGAGCCGTCGGGGCGGCTTAGCGTCTCGGTCGTCCAGGTGCCGAGCGCCGTCGCGTTCCGGAAGCCCCGGGCCCGCAGCCGGCGGGCGGCGTGGCGGGTGCTGACGACCGGAACGGCACGGTCCAGGCCGCGCTTCGCTATCCGGTCGAAGTGGTCGCCGTGCAGGTGCGAAAGCACCACGATGTCCAGCACCGGCAGGTCGGCCACGTCCATCGCCGGTTTCCGTCCGCCGTCGGGATACCAGCCCGTAGCCGAGGTAGGCGAACTGGCCGCGGTGCAGGAAGTTGGGGTCGGTCAGCACGGTGAAGCCGGCGTACCTGATGATCGTCGTGGCGGTCCCGAGGAATGTCACCGAGCTCTCAGGAACGGGCGTTGTTCGAGCGGTCATCCCTGTTTCCTGCCCGCCGGGCAACCGTCCAGCCTGATCTCGCCACGGTAGGCAGCCCGGCGCATCGGCCCCAGGGCTTCGACGCTGGTTGCAGAGGGCGGTCGAAGAACGGTCCTCACCGGGCGCGAGCGGGGCACGCGAACGGCCCCGCCCCTTGGGGGGCGGGACCGTTCGAGGTTGGACGAGCAGCCAGACCTAACGACGAGCTGCTAGATGCGGTCGGCCCGCTCGGTGGTCGAGTCGGTGGTGGCGTCGTCCGGGTAGACGCCGCCGTCGGTCTCGATGCGCTCCGAGCGCACCGTGTCCGAGACGGTCTCCTGCTCGGTGACCTGCTCCTTGGACAGCCGCACACGCTCGACCGGGACGGCCTCCTTCTCCACGACCGGCCGCTCCTCGGTGAGGGTGACCTCGTGCTCCTCCTCGGAGAAAGCCGGGCCGGACATCGCCTGGCCCATGTTCGCGTCGGTGATGGGCTCGCGCTCCACCCGCACCTGCTCGCGGGTGACCGGGACGGTCTGGCTGACGTCCTCGGTGACGAGGTACTTGCGCAGCCGGGCCCGCCCGGTCTCGACCTTCTCGGTGCCCACGCGCAGCCGCTCCTCGGAACGGGTCATCGCGTCGTCGGTGGTCGGACCGGAGGTGTCGCGACCGACGGTGCCGGTCTCCACGGTGTCGGTGTCGACGGTGGTGTCCACGGTGCCGGTGGTACCCGTGGGAAGGCCGGAGTCCGACGGCGCCTCGCTGTAGTTCAGGCCGTAGTACGAGTACAACTCGGCCTCCTGCTGCTGGCTGAGGTGACCCTCGGCCGCATCCATGTTCGGCGCGTCCTTGACCTTGGCCTTGTCGTAGGGAACGGTCACGCCGTCACCCACCAGCTCTGCCTCCGCCAGCGGGATGAACGTCTCGCGGCTGCCGAACAGCCCGGTGTTGACGGTCATCCACTCCGGCTGGCCGGTCTGGTCGTCGAGGAAGACGGCCTCTACTCGGCCGATCTTCTGCCCGGAGGTGTCGTTGACGGTCTGGCCATGCAGTGACTGGAGCTCGGACTCGGGAATCATGTGGTGGTGCCTCCTCATGCTGCGAACGGGCGGTGTGATCGAACGGCTGGGTGAACCTGCGACGTCCGACCGATGGTCGACATCGAGCGACGAGGACGAGCAGTCGCGGGATAAACTGCTGTCCGACGGCGAGCCCGACGTCCTGACCGGTCCGTTCCCGACCGTTGCCGGCCCAAGGCTGCCGTGACCGCCACGGTTGCCTTACCTGGCTATCCAGTCGTTGGGCCGCCGGTCCTCAGCCGCTGGCCGAGGAAGTCGAGCGTGCGCCCCCACGCCTTGTCGGCGCAGTCGGCGTCGTAGGTGCCGAGCAGGTTCTCGTCGTTGAAGAACGCGTGCCCGGCCGGGTAGTAGAAGAACTCGACCGGTACGCCGGCCTGGTCACGGATCTGCTGCTCGAGGCGGCGGGCCCGGTCGGGCGGCGTGAAATCGTCCCGCTCGCCGAAGTGGCCGAGCACCTGGGCCTTGATCCCGGAGAGGTCCGGAACCTCTTCGCCGAAGAGGCCGTAGAACGGCACGACCGCGCCGGCCTTGTCCCCGGCCGCCGCCGCCAGCAGCAGGGCCAGCTTCCCACCCATGCAGAAGCCGACGATCCCGACCGCGTCCCCGGTCACCGCCGCCGCGCCGAGCAGGTAGTCCACCGCGCCGCTCAGGTCGCGGGCCGCCCGGTCGACCGGCAGGTCCGCCATCATCCGGTTGGCCTGCTCACCGTCATGGGTCGTCGGGCCGCCGTACAGGTCGGGGGCCAGCGCCACGAACCCCTCGGCCGCCAGCCGGTCGCTGACGCTGGCGATGTGGTCGGTGAGGCCCCACCACTCCTGG
>JBBSHH010000015.1:0-33139 GCA_038253225.1 Mycobacteriales bacterium
GTCGCCCTCGTGCAGCTCGATCGCGATCGTCACCAGCGGGCCGGTGAGGTCGACCGGCGGCGCCGGCTCCACGCCGGCGCCGTCCCGGCAGAGCACCACGGCGTTGAACGCGACGTCGAGCCGGTCTGGGTCGAAGCGGGCGGTGGTCGTACCGACCGCGGCGAGCACCCGCCCCCAGTTCGGGTCCGCGCCGGTCACCGCGCACTTGAGCAGGTTGCTGCGGGCGACGCTGCGACCGACCTCGACCGCCTCGTCCTCGCTGGCCGCGCCGCTGACCGCGACCCGGATCTCCTTCGTGGCGCCCTCCGCGTCGGCAACCAGCTGGTCGGTGAGGTCGGCGCACACCGCCTGCACCGCGGCGCCGAGCTCGGCGTCGGTCGGGCGCAGCCCGGACGCGCCGTTCGCGAGCAGCAGCACCGTGTCGTTCGTGGACATGCAGCCGTCGGTGTCGAGCCGGTCGAACGTGCACCGGGTCGCGGCCCGCAGCGCGGTGTCGAGCTGCGCGGCGGTGGCAACGGCGTCGGTGGTGATCACCACCAGCATCGTGGCCAGCGCCGGCGCTAGCATGCCGGCGCCCTTGGCCATCCCACCCGCCGTCCACCCCCCGGCGCGCTGCACCGCCTCCTTCGCGACCGTGTCGGTGGTCCGGATCGCCTCGGCGGCGGCCGCGCCGCCGGCCTCGGAGAGGTCGGCGACCGCCTTCTCGATGCCCGGCAGCAGCCGGTCCATCGGCAGTCGGGCGCCGATCAGGCCGGTCGAGCAGACCGCGACCGCACCGGCCGGCAGCGCGAGCGCGGCCGCGGTCGCGTCCGCCGTACGCCGGGTGTCCGCCGCGCCGCCGGTGCCGGTGCAGGCGTTGGCACTGCCCGAGTTGAGCACCACCGCCCGCAGCTCGCCGTCGCGGACCGCCTCCCGGGTCCAGCGAACGGGGGCGGCCTGCACCCGGTTGCTGGTGAACACGGCCGCGGCGGCCGCGGCCGGGCCGTCGTTGACGACCAAGGCGAGGTCGGGCCGGCCGTTGCGGCGCAGACCGGCGGCGACCCCGGCGGCCCGGAAGCCGCGGGCGGCGGTGACGCTCACGGCGCGATCCCGCTGGCCGTGAGCCCGGCCGACTCCGGCAGCCCCAGCGCGAGGTTGGCGCACTGCAGGGCCTGGCCGGCAGCGCCCTTGCCCAGGTTGTCGAGCGCGGCGACGGCGACCGCCCGGCCGGCGGCCGGGTCGGCCGCGACCTGCAGGTGGCAGGCGTTCGAGCCGGTGGTCGCGGCGGTGTGCGGCCACCGGCCGGTCGGCAACAGCCGGACGAACGGCTCCCCGGCGTACGCCGCCTCGAGCGCCGCCCGCAGCCCGGCCGTGTCGACCCCGGCGCGCAGCCGAGCGGTGCAGGTGGCGAGGATGCCCCGCGGCAGCGGCGCGAGGACCGGCGTGAACGACAGCGTGACCGCGTCACCGGCGGCGGCCCGCAGGGTCTGGCGGATCTCCGGCACGTGCTGGTGACCGCCGCCGACCTGGTACGCCGTCACGTCGGCGAGCACGTCGCTGGCCGGCCGGGTGGTGGACCGCCCGGCGCCGGAGGTGCCGCTGGCGGCCACCACGACGATGTCGAGCGGCTCGACCAGCCCGGCCGCCAGCAGCGGGGCCAGCGCGAGCGTGGTGGCGGTCGGGTAGCAGCCCGGTCCGGCGATGCGTCGGCTTGCGCGCACCGCCGCCCGGGCGCCGGGCAGCTCGGGCAGCCCGTAGGTCCAGCTGCCGGCGTACGGCTCGTCGTGGTAGCCCGCCCAGTCCGCCGGGTCGGTGAGCCGGTGGTCGGCGCCGAGGTCGACCACGACGGGGCCGGCGGGCAGCTGCGCGGCGATGGCCGCGGACGCGCCGTGCGGGACCGCGAGGAAGACCACGTCGGCGCCGGCGAGCTCGCCGGGGCGGATCGGCTGAAGGACCCGATCGGCGAGCTCGGGCAGGTGCGGGTGCGCCTCGCCGACCGGCCGGCCGGCGCCCGAGCGGGCCATCAGCGGCCCCACGTCCAGGGCCGGGTGCGCCAGCAGCAGCCGCAGCAGCTCGCCGCCGGCGTACCCGCTCGCGCCGACGACGGCCGCGGTCATGCCCATAACCGCATATTCATGCAGAGACATGCATCATCCGTCAAGTCCGGGCGGAGCCCGGGGCGCCTACGCTGGCCGCCGTGGAGATCGTCGAGGTCGGTCCGGGCGACCCCCGGCTGACCGCCGAGGTGCTGCCGGTGCTCCGCCAGCTCCGCCCGCACCTCGACGCCGCGGCGCTGACGGCGATCCACGCCGAGGGCCACCCGGACGGCCTGCGGTTCACCGCGGCGTACCTCGACGGGCGCTGCGTCGGCGTCGCGGGCTGGCGGGTCGTCGCCACCACCGTCGCCGGACGCAAGCTCTACGTGGACGACCTGGTGACCGACGCGGCGGCGCGCTCGACCGGCGTCGGCGCGGCGCTGCTGCGCTGGCTCGAGCGGCGCGGCCGGGAGCGCGGCTGTTCGGTGCTCGATCTCGACTCCGGCGTCCAGCGGCACGACGCGCACCGGTTCTACCTCCGGGAGCGGATGGCGATCACCTCGCACCACTTCGCCAAGCCGCTGTAGTCCGGCCGGCGGCCGAACGGCCCTCCCCGGCGGGTCAGGCGCCGCGCAGCACCGCGCCGGTCCGTCGGTGCGCCTCGGCCACCGCCCGGTCGCGGGCGGCGTTGACCTCCTCGACCGTGAGCGTCCGGTCCCCGGCTCGCAGCCGCAGCGCGTAGGCCAGCGACCGGTGACCGGCACCCACCTGCGCGCCGGCGTAGAGGTCGAAGAGCCGCAGCGACTCCAGCAGCTCCCCCGCCCCGGCCCGCAGCGCCGCCTCCACGGCCGCGGCCGGCACCTCGTCGGGGACGACCAGCGCGACGTCCGAGGTGGCGACCGGGTACGCCGACACCGACGCTGCGCTCGGGGTCTGCGGCGCGGCGGCCAGCAGCGGTCCGAGGTCGAGCTCCATGGCGAGCGTGCGGGGCGGTAGACCCAGCGCGGCGAGCGCCCGCGGGTGCAGCTCCCCGGCATGGCCGACGGCGGTCCCGTCGACGCCCAACGCCGCGCAGCGGCCCGGGTGCCAGGGCGGGTACGCCGCCGCGGTGACCTCGAGCAGCAGACCCAGCGCCGCGGCGACAGTGCGGGCCGCCGCGACCGCGTCGGCCCAGCCGGCGGGCCGGCCGGGACCCCACCAGCCGGCGGGCTCGCGCTGCCCGGCGAGCACCACCGCGAGGTAGCGGGGCTGCTCGGGCAGGGCCGCGTCGAGCCCGGCCAGCTGCTCCGGCGTGGGGCGGCGCTCCACCGGCACGGCCGGCGGGACGACGGGGTCGCCCGCGTCCCGCCGGAGGAAGACCAGCCCCTCCTCGAACAGCGCGACGTCGGCGGTGCCCCGGGCGACGTTGCGGCCGAGCGCGGCCAGCAGGCCCGGCAGCAGCGAGGTCCGCAGCGCCGGCTCGTCCTCGACCAGCGGGTTGGACAGCGTCACGGTGCGGCGGCGGGCGTCGTCCGCGGGCAGCCCGAGGGCCGCCCAGACGGTCTCGGCGACGAACGGGTAGCTCAGCACCTCGACGTACCCGGCGGCGGCCAGCGCGCGACCCACCCGACGACGCAGCCGCTGCTCGCGGGTCAGGCCCCCGCCGGCCGGGGCGGTGGGCAGGACCGAGGCGATCCGGTCGTAGCCCTCCAGCCGGACCACCTCCTCGACCAGGTCGATCGGCTCGCGCAGGTCCGGCCGCCACGACGGCGGTACGACGTCGAGCGCGCCCTGGTCGGGCGGCGGGGCGCCCGCGACCGTCGACCCGGAGCAGCCGATGTCCGCGAGCCGGCGGCGGACGACCGCGGGGGGGTACTCCACGCCGGCCACCCGGCTCGGCAGCGCCAGCGACAGCCGGATCACCGGCGGCGCCGGCAGCCGGGCCACGTCGGTCTGCCCCGGCGCCGGCTGCGCGCCCCCGAGCTGCGCGAGCAGCACCACCGCCGCCTGCGCGGCGGCGGGCGCCAGCCACGGGTCGACCCCCCGCTCGAACCGGCGGGAGGCCTCCGAGGCGATCCGGTGCCCGCGCGCGGTCCGCGCGACCGCCACCGGGTCGAAGTGCGCCGACTCCAGGACCACCGCGGTGGTGGCCGCGCTCACCTCGGTGCTGGCGCCCCCCATGACGCCGGCGAGCGCCACCGGCCCGCGGTCGTCGGCGATGACCAGGTCGGCCTGGTCCAGCCGGCGGTCCTGGCCGTCCAGCGTCTCGAGCCGCGCCCCGGGGCCGGCACGGCGCACGACGATCGGGCCGTGGAGCCGATCCCGGTCGAAGGCGTGCAGCGGCTGGCCGAGCTCGAGCAGCACGTAGTTGGTGACGTCGACGGCCAGCGAGACCGGGCGCATCCCCGCCAGCGTCAGCCGGCGCGCCATCTCCACCGGCGTGCGGGCGGTCGGGTCGAGCCCGGTGACGACCCGGGCGACGTAGCGGTCGCAGCCGGCCGGATCCTCGACCCGCACCTCGTACGCCGGCCCGACCGCCGGCGGCGCCTCGACCAGGCCGGGGTCGCGGAAGCCCACGTCGAAGGCCGTCGCCGCCTCCCGGGCTACGCCGCGCACGGAGAAGCAGTAGCCGCGGTCGGGGGTGACCTCGATGTCGAGGACGTCATCACGCAGCCGCAGGTAGTCGACCGCGTCCGCACCGACCGGGGCGTCCGCCGGGAGCACCAGGATGCCGCTGGAGTCGGCGCCGACGCCGAGCTCCCGAGCCGAGCAGATCATGCCGTCGCTGGTCCGGCCGTACCTGCGCGCCGAGGTGATCGCGACGTCGCCGGGCAGCGTCGCACCGGGCAGCGCGACCGGCACCCGGTCACCGACGGCGAAGTTCGTCGCGCCGCAGATGATGCCGTGCTCGGCGGCGCCGACCGAGACCGAGCAGAACCGGATCGCCTTCTGGTAGCCGGTCAGCTCCTCGACCGAGAGCACCTCGCCGACGACGACGCCGCGGACGTCGGCGCCGTAGGAGTGCACGCCCTCGACCTTGAGACCGGCGGCGGTGAGCCGGTCGGCCACCGCACCGGCGGGCACGGCGGGCAGGTCGGCGTAGACCCGCAGCCAGGACAGCGGGACGCGCATCAGACCTCCATGCCGAACGGCAGCGTGAACCGGACGTCGCCCTCGACCATGTCGCGCATGTCCGCGAGGTTGTTGCGGAACTGCAGGCTGCGCTCGACACCCATCCCGAACGCGAACCCCGACCACTCGGCCGGGTCCACCCCGCAGGCGGTGAGCACGTGCGGGTGGACCATCCCGGCGCCGCCCCACTCGATCCAGCCCTCGCCGGAGCAGGTGCGACAGCCGGCGCCGCCACACCGGAAACAGAGCAGGTCGACCTCGGCGGAGGGCTCGGTGAACGGGAAGAACGACGGGCGCAGCCGGGTCCGCAGCGACGGGCCGAACATCGCCCGGGCGAAGGCGTCCAGGGTGCCCTTGAGCTGGCCCATCGTGATGCCCCGATCCACCACCAGCCCCTCGACCTGGGTGAACACCGGGGTGTGCGTCGCGTCGAGCGCGTCGGAACGGAACACCCGGCCGGGGCAGACGACGTAGACCGGCAGCGGGCGCTCGAGCAACGCCCGCACCTGGACCGGCGAGGTGTGCGTGCGCAGGACCAGCCCGGAGCCGGGCGGCGCGACGTAGAGCGTGTCCTGCATCTCCCGGGCCGGGTGGTCCGGCGGGAAGTTCAGCGCGTCGAAGTTGTGCCACTCGGTCTCGACCTCGGGGCCCTCGGCGACCTCGTAGCCCATCGCGACGAAGACGTCGGCGATCCGCTCCGACAGCGTCCGCAGCGGGTGCCGGGCGCCGGGCGGCGTGCGGTCCCACGGCAGCGTGACATCGACGGTCTCCTCGGCGAGGGCCCGGGCGTCGCGATCAGCCTCGAGCTCCGCGCGGCGCAGGTCGAGGGCGGCCCGGACGGCGGCGAGCACCTCGTTCACCCGTCGCCCGGCGTCGGCCCGGGCCTGCGGTGGCAACGCCCCGATCTCCCGCTTGGCCAGGCTGACCGGAGCCCGGTCGCCAAGGTGCGCGACCCGGGTCGCGTGCAGCGCGTCGAGGTCGACCGCCGCCGCCACCGCGGCCAGCGCCGAGTCGCGGGCGCGGGCGAGCTCGTCGGCCTGCAACGGCGTCACCTGCACCGGGTCGTAGGAGGTGTTCGGGGCGGACATGCGGATACGGCTCCCCACGCGCGGACGGTGACCGCGCCGAGTCTAGGTAGGCGGCGTCGAGGGCCCGCCGGGCGGCGTTCGGGCTAGAGCGCGAACGCCGGGGTGCCGGCGGGCAGCACGAATCGGAACTCGGCCCCACCGCTCGCGGCCCGGCCCACCTCGATGCTCCCGCCGTGCGCCTCGACCAGGCCTTTGGCGATGTAGAGCCCGAGCCCGGTGCCGCCGCGGCCACCGCCGTGCCAGAACCGTCGGAACACCCGGCTGGCCGCCTCTGGGGACACGCCCTCCCCCTCGTCGGCGACGCAGACGGCGGCCCCGTCGCCGGCCGGCTCGACCGTGACGCTCACGGTGCCGGCGCCGTGCCGGACGGCGTTCTCGATCAGGTTGCCCAGCACCTGCGCCAGCTTGTCGGGATCGACCCACATCTCCGGCAACCGGCCGCGCGCCTCGACGGCGAACCGGTCGGCCGGCTCGCCGCCGGCCACCGAACCGGCGACGACCTTCTCGACCGCGGCCTGCAGGTCGACGACCTGCTTGCGCAGCTCCAGCCGGCCGGCGTCGATGCGGGAGACGTCGAGGAGCTCGGTGATCAGCCGGGTCACCCGGTCGGCGTCGTAGTTGATGGTCTCGAGCATGAGCAGCTTCTGCTCGTCGCTGAACCGGCCCCACTTCGCCAGCAGCGTCGCGGTGAACCCCTTGACGCTGGTCAGCGGCGAGCGCAGCTCGTGCGCGACGGTCGAGACGAGGTCGGCGCGGCTGAGCTCGTGCCGGTCGCGGGCCGCCGAGCCGCGGAAGCAGACCACGAGCCGGACCAGCCGGTGGCCGGCGTCGCGGACGTAGCGGGCCGTGACCAGCAGGTCGGGTCCGCCGCCGCCGGCGGTGCTGAGGGTGAGCAGCCGCTCCGGCTGGCCGCTGCGGATCGCCAGGCCGTCGTAGGGCCGGGTGCAGGCCCACCAGTCCCGGCCGGCGGAGTCGACCAGCGGCAGGACCTCGGCGTAGGAGCAACCGACCGCGTCGTCGACGCTGCGGCCGACCAGCCGCGCACCGGCCGGGTTGAGCGCCACCACGCAGCCGCGGGCGTCGGCGACCAGCAGCCCGTCGGGTAACTCGTCGTAGCCGCCCGAGTCGAGGGCGGGGACCGCCGAACCAGCCCGGGCGGAGCTCGCGGTCATGGCGTCACCCCTCCGTCACCCCTCGCGTCGGCAGCGTCGTCACCGTCCCAGACTAACCGGCGGCACCGCCGGCGGGCAGTGCCGTTGGGCGGCGGCGGAGGCGTACAGGCAGAGCGCGGCGGCGGTGGCCAGGTTGAGGCTCTCCGCTCGGCCGTAGATCGGGACCCGGACCGCGCGGTCGGCCAGCCGCCGGGTGCTCTCCGGCAGCCCCCAGGCCTCGTTGCCGAACAGCCACCCGGTCGGTGCCGACAGCAGACCGTGCTCGGCGAGCTCGTCGAGGTCCGCCGGCGCCTCGCCGGCGGCGGCCAGCAGCTGCAGGCCGGCGGCGTGCAGCGCCCCGGTCACGACCGCGACCGGCACGCCGACCACGATCGGAAGGTGGAACAGGGAACCGGCCGAGGCCCGCACGCACTTGCTGTTGTAGGGGTCGACGGAGGCGTCGGTGAACACGACCGCGGCAGCGCCGGCCGCGTCGGCGGCCCGCACGACGGTGCCGGCGTTCCCCGGGTCGCGGACGGCGGCGAGCACGGCCACCAGTCGGGGATGCAGCGCCGTCACCGCCTCGATCGGTACGTCGCGGAACGGCGCGACCCCTACCAGGCCCTGCGGGGTAACGGTCTGGGCGAGCGCCGACATCACCTCGCCGCTGACCAGGTGAACCGGCACCCCGGCCGCGACGGCGGCGGCAACCAGGTCGGCGTGCCGGTCCGCCGCGGGCTCGGTGGCGAAGAGCTCGAGCAGCGCGCCCGGCTCGGTCAGCGCCTCCCGCACGCCCTGCGGCCCCTCGACGAGGAACCGGCGGTCCGCCGCCCGCAGCCCCCGCTTGGCCAGCCGCCGGGCGGCGGTGACGCGGGGACCGGTCGTGGACGTCAGCAGCCTGGCCGAGCCCGTCGCGGACCGAGCCGGCATCGAGGCGGGAGCTGCGCTCAGGCGGCCGAGCCGGCGCCCCGGCCCACGGGTAGCGCGGCCCGGGCGACTCCGACCAACGCGCTGAACGCCGGCCCGTCGGAGACGGCCAGCTCGGCGAGCTGCTTGCGGTCGACCTCGACCCCGGCGGCCTTGAGACCCTGGATGAGCCGGTTGTAGGTCAGGCCGTCGGCCCGCGCCGCCGCGTTGATCCGCTGGATCCACAGCGACCGGAAGTCACCCTTGCGGGCGCGCCGGTCCCGGTAGGCGTAGGTCATCGAGTGGAGCATCTGCTCCTTGGCCTTGCGGTAGAGCCGGGACCGCTGGCCCCGGTACCCGCTGGCGCGCTCGAGGACGACCCGGCGCTTCTTGTGGGCGTTGACCGCCCGCTTGACGCGTGCCACGACAGTGCTCCTAGCTGATGAAGTCGGTGCCGGCGGCCGTGCTGCTACCGGCCGAGGAGGCGCTTGATGCGGGGCGCGTCGACGCGGGCGACCTCCGTGGTGCCGGCCAGCCGGCGGGTCAGCGTGGACGGCTTGCGCTCGAGCAGGTGCCGGCGGCCGGCTTGCTGCCGCAGCACCTTGCCGCTGCCGGTGATCCGGAACCGCTTCGCGGTGCCGCTGTGGGTCTTGTTCTTGGGCATGTCTGGGGTCGTCTCCTCGTCGGTGCCGGACAGCGGTCGCGGTCCCGGCGGTCTGCCGTCGTCCTGCACTCGCGGTGGCCGGCCCGGCAGGCCCGGCCCTGCACTGTCGAGCGGTGCTGTCGAGCCGTGCGATGGGCCGCGCGTCGTCGTGGCGGTCAGGCGTGGCCCGCGGGCTGCGGGCTGCGCACTCCCTTGGCCTCGGCCTTCACGTTCCGGTGCGGGGCCATCACCATGATCATGTTGCGGCCGTCCTGCTTCGGCGCCGCCTCCACGAAGCCGAGCTCGGTGACGTCCTCGGCCAGCCGCTGCAGGAGCCGGAAGCCGAGCTCCGGCCGGGACTGCTCCCGACCGCGGAACATGATCGTGATCTTGACCTTGTCGCCCTGCTTGAGGAACCGCACGACGTGACCCTTCTTGGTCTCGTAGTCGTGCGGGTCGATCTTCGGCCGAAGCTTCATCTCCTTGATCACCGTGTGCGCCTGGTTCTTGCGCGCCTCACGGGCCTTCTGGGCCGACTCGTACTTGAACTTGCCGTAGTCCATGAGCTTGGCCACGGGCGGTCGGGCTTGCGGTGCCACCTCGACAAGATCCAGGTCGGCCTCCTGGGCCAGCCGCAGGGCGTCACCGATGGCCACGATGCCCACCTGCTCCCCGTTCGGGCCGACGAGTCGTACCTCGGGGACGCGGATCCGGTCGTTGATGCGGGGCTCGGCGCTGATGGGGCCTCCTACTGGTGCCGACGGCGGGGACCGCGACGAGGCCCACACGTAGCAGAGCCCCGCGACGCGCTCGCGGGGCTCACGATCCGACCGGCGCGGCGGGGGTACGCCGCTGGAGGCTCCCCACCGTCGCCCGGTGCGGAGCCCGACCGGACCTGCCGACCCGGAGGCCGACGAGGTGGGAGCGTGAGGACTCCGCTTGCTCGAGCCAGGACGCGCGAGCACCCCGGCCGGTCGAGCCCCGAGGATAGCATCGCCGGACCCGTCCGGTCAGCCCGGCGGCGACCGGTGCGGCGCGACGTAGGCCGCCGGCCCGAGCGCCTGGGCCTGCCGACGCTGGTCGCCGGTGAGCACGGCCAGGTCCAGCCCGGCGGCCACGAACGCCTCCCCGGCCAGCGCATCGGCCACCCGCCGGACCAGCGCGAGCAGCTCCCGGCCGTCCTCGAGGGCCGTGGGTTCCTCGTGGGCGGAGTCGCGCAGCACCAGGCCGAGGGTCAGGCCGCTCGGCGCCGTCCCCGGCTCGCCGGCGAGCAGATAGGCCTCGGCGACATGGTCTTCGCGGCGGAGCGCGGCGCGCAGCGCGGCCAGCACCTCCGGGTCGGGGGCCGGCGCGGCGACAACGGTCGAGAGCCCGCCGGCGACCGGGCCGTCGGCAAGATCCGCCACCGGGCCGACCATCGGGACGAAGCCGCCGGCCAGGTCCACCAGCGCGCGGCCCTCGACCTCGAACGGGACGGGACCGGCGAGGTCCACCACGAGTGCGGAGCGCCCATCGTCGAGGGCGGCCCGCAGCGCCTGCGTGGCCGGGACCGGCACCGGCCGGGCGGCGGGCTGCCAGCGCGCCAGCGCCGTCACCGAGGTGAAGGCGAGCAGCGCGCTCCGGCCGTCCCGGCCGACCAGGGTGGCCAGCGCCATCGTGGTGCTTCGGGGCGCCTCGGGATCGCCCCCACCCTCCCCCCGGCGGCCCGGGTCGGCCGGGTCGCTCGGGTCACTCGGGTCGCTCGGGTCACTCGGGTCGAACGGGTCGGCCGGGTCGACCGGGTCGCCCGGCCGGGCCAGCACCGGGACGAGCAGCCGGCAGCGCAGCAACGCGGCGTGGACCCCGGCCTCGGTGGCCGGACCCGGCTCGGCCGCCCACGCGGCGAGCGCGGCCTGCAGGTCCGGGTCGGCGGCGCCGACGTCGGCCGGCGTACTCATCGCTGGCCCCGCCCGGACGCCGGCCCGGTGCCGGCGGCGAGGGTCGCCCGCAGCTCCCGGACCGCGGCCGCGGTGCGCTGACCGTCGGCGACCTGCAGCGCCATCACCGGCAGCGCGGTGCCGTCGCTAACGTCCAGGCTTGCCCAGGAGTCGTCCCGGCCGAGCTGCACCGCGACCACCTCGGCCCAGTGGAGCCGCCGGCGTCGCAGCAGGTTCACCACCAGCAGGCCGTCGTCGTACATCGCCAGCCGAGGCCTGGCCAACAGCAGGATCACGCCGGCCACGGCGCAACCCAGCAGGGCCAGCGCGACCCGGTCGGGCGCAGAGAAGCTCGGCTCGCCGTGGCCCGGCAGCGCCCGAGCCAGCGCGACGCCGCCGAACGCCACGACCGCGGCCAGGCCGATCGCGACCCGCCGGGCCCGGACCGGCCGCCAGACCCGCACCGGCGCGGCCCTCACCGGGATGCTCCGGCGATCGGGGCGGTCATGGCGGGTCAGCCGCCGAGCTCGACGATCGCCGCGACCGGGCCGCCGCCGGGCGGCCCCTGGTGCACCGCCGCCACCGACACGAACACCGCCGGGTCGCCGGTCACGGCGGCGGCCACACCGCCGACGCACGCCTTGATCTGCCGGTGCCAGTGCACGTCCGAGTCGTCCAGCATGACGTTGCGGCGGCCGCGGACTCGACCGGTCGGGTCCGCCTCGCACTTGAGGAACACGTTGACCAGCCGGCCGTCGAGGTCGCGGGGGTGCGGCCGGTCGGGCAGGGCCAGCCCGGCATCGCGGATCGCGCCCCAGATCCCGTCGGCGTCGAGCGCGTCGCGCATCACGCCGTGCCCGATGCGGTACCGGCCGCCGACGCCGCGCACGTTGCCGACCACGACGATCTGCCCGCGGTCCAGCTCGACGCCGGAGGAGCACGACGCGACCGACGAGTAGAGCGAGAGGTCGGCGTGGATCTGAGCTGCGGTCGGCATCTCGATCTCGCCGAGCGCGAGCGCGACGCCGAGCGCGGTGGTGCTGTTCGAGACGTCCATCGACGTGAGCGTGTCCTCCGTCCACACGCTGTGGCCGCGCCGCTTGGCGTCCGAGATCGTCTCCAGGACCAGCAGGGGCGTCTTGGTCTGGACGTAGTGGACGTCCGCCGGATCCGCGATGCCGGCGGCGGCCATCGCCTCCCGTACGCCGGCCGCGATCGTGTCCACCATCGCCGGCCGGCCGATGTCCTCGGGCCGTATCTGCCCGCTCATCGCGACCCCGACCGAGACGCGCGGCTCGTCGCTGACCGCTGCGGTGCCCTCGGCGGCGTACGCGAAGATTGTCGCGTGCGGGCTCAGGACGCCGTCGGTGCCGCCCGACCAGACCAGCGGGACCGCCGCCACCTCCGCCGCGGACCGGCTGCCCCGCTCCTGGAGCACCTCCCGGAACGCCCGGTCGGCCAGGATCCGGGTGTAGTCGTTCACCCCCCCGTTGCCCTCGGTCTTGCCGATCACCGCGAGCACGTCGTCGGCGCCGAACACCCCGTCGGACAGCAGCCGGGTCAGCCCCGAGGCGTCGGTGACGCTCTCGATCGCGACCTTGCGGACCTCGACCGGCCTCGGCACGCTGCCTCCACGGCGGGTCGTCGGGCGGCGCTCGCCCGGCTTGCGCAGGTCGGACTCTAGAGGGACCGCCGCCCGGTCAGCCGGGCGCGTCCCGCTCCAGCTCGGCGAGCACCACGGCGGTGTGCTGGCCGAGCGTGGGCGGCGGCAGGTGCGACTCCCGCCCGCCGCCGTCGAACCGCAGCGGTGGTCCGGGCAGCGTCAGTCGGCCGAGGGTGGCGTGGTCGACCTCGACCAGCAGCCCCTGCGACCGGGTCTGCTCCCAGTCGTAGACCCGGTCCAGCGTGCGCACCTCCCCGGCCGGGACGCCGATCCGGTCCAGCTCTGGCAGCCAGTACGCGACCGGTTCGGCGCCGAACCTCGCCTCGACCAGCGCGGTGAGCTCGTCGCGACGACCGACCCGGTCGGCGTTGGTGGCGAACCGTGGGTCGGCCGGGTCGAGGCCGACCAGCGGGGCGAACCGCCGCCACAACCCTTCGCTGCCGACCGCGAGCTGCACCAGTCCGTCCCGGCACCGGAAGGCGCCGTACGGGGTGATCGAGGGGTGCTGGTTGCCCGCGGCGTGCGGCACCTCGCCGGCCACGGTGTAGCGGGTCCCCTGGAAGGCGTGCACCCCGACGACGGCGGCCAGCAACGAGGTGCGCACCACCCGACCGCGGCCGGTGCGGGCGCGCTCGTGCAGGGCCGCGACGACGCCGTACGCGCCGTACATCCCGGCCAGCAGGTCGCCGATCGGCACCCCGACCCGGGTCGGGTGCTACGCGTCCGCACCGGTGAGGCTCATCAGCCCGGCCTCGCCCTGCGCGATCTGGTCATAGCCGGCCCGGCCACCCTCCGGGCCGTCGTGGCCGAAGCCGGTGATCGAGAGCACGATCAGCGCCGGGTTCAGCTCGTGCAGCCGGGACACCGGGAAGCCGAGCCGGTCCAGCACGCCGGGGCGGAAGTTCTCCACCAGCACGTCGGCGCGCCGTACCAGCCGGGTCAGCAGCGCCCGGCCGTCGTCGGTCTTCGCGTCGAGCGTCACCGACTCCTTGTTGCGGTTGCAGCACAGGAAGTACGTCGACTCCGGCGCGTGCTCCGGACCGACGAACGGCGGTCCCCAGCCGCGGGTGTCGTCGCCGCCGTCGGGGTGCTCGACCTTGATCACCCGGGCGCCGAGGTCGCCGAGCATCATCGCGGCGTGCGGCCCGGCGAGGGCGCGGGAGAGGTCGAGGACGACGACGCCGTCGAGAGGCCCGGGCATGCCGCGCAGCGTAGGGGCCGGCGCTGCTCCGTTTGATCCGGCGCTGCTCCCCATGATCGGTAGCGACACAGCCGCGGCTGGCGCGGCTTGTGTCGCTACCGATCATGGGCGGCGGGCGCGGCGGAACGGCGCCTGCGCGCCGGGCCGCTGGGGTCGCTCATCAGGTCCCGATGTCCTCGTTCCACACCTGCGGCTGTTCGGCGACGAACGACGCCATCATCGCCCGGCACTCCGCCGAGTCCAGGTTGACCACCTCCACCCCCCGGGAGCGCAGCAGGTCCTCGGCACCGCGGAACGTGCGGTTCTCGCCGAGCACCACCCGCGGGATGCCGTAGAGCAGGATCGCGCCGGCGCACATATCGCACGGCGAGAGCGTGGTGAACATCGTCGCCCGCGCGTACACCCGCGCCGGCTGCCGGCCGGCGGCCTCCAGCGCGTCGGTCTCGCCGTGCCGGATCGCGCTGCCGAGCTGGACCCGCCGGTTGCGGCCGGCACCGAGCACCGTTGCGTCCACGACCAGCGCCGCTCCGATCGGCACCCCGCCCTCGGCCCGGCCGGTCCGGGCTCGACGGCCACCGCCAGGAACCGCTCGTCCGCCGTCACGAGCCCGCCGCCGCCGCGTCCGGCAGCCAGTCGAGGTCGGCGTACGGCGCCCCGCCGGCGAGCCGGGCGTAGCCGGGCCCCCGGTCGAAGAACGGCCGCTCACCACGCCCGGCGCGCAGCCGCTCCCGCAGCGCGGCGGTCGCGACCCGGTCAACCTCGACCACGACCACGCCGCCGGCGGCGCCGGTCCGGGACAGCACCACCCCGTAGTCCGTCCGTGCCCCGGCGACCGAGACCTTGCCGTCCCGGACGTCGGCGGCGACCGCGTCGGTCGGCCGCTCCAACGGCTCACCCCAACCGCCCCCGCCGGTGGTCCAGATCCGGATGAGCTCACCGGCGGCCACCGGCTCGGCGTCGACGAGCCCGTCCAGCACCCGTTCAGCCGGACCACCGGGGTCGATCGTCACCCGGAACGGCTGGCCGGCGCGGCCGCCGTTCAGGCCCCAGCAGGCCAGGATCGAGCGGTCCGCGATCGACATGAAGTGCCCGTCCCGCAGCATCCGGATGCACTTCTCGTAGCCGAGGCCGCCGCGGTGGCGACCGGGGCCGCCGGAGTCGACGGCGAGCCCGAGCCGCTCGACGAGGAACGGGAACCGGGACTCGGTGAACTCGGTCGGCAGGTTCCGGGAGTCGGGCACCACATGGATGGTGTCCTCGCCGTCGGCGTAGTAGCGGCCACCGGACCCGCCGCCGAGCACCTCTCGCATCAGGTACGGCTCGCCGGCGACGTCCAGCCCATACACCCCGGTGTAGCGGATCGTCTCCTGGTCGGCCGGCATCCGGCCGCCGACCGCCTTGGCGAGGACGCCGGCGAACACACCCAGCAGCCGGAGGATCACGAACGTGCGGGCGTTCGTCGGTGCCGGGAACACCGGCGTGAGCAGCGTCCCCTTCGGCGGGAACCGCAGCTCGACCAGCGGCACGACGCCCTCGTTGACGTCGAGCTGCGCCATCCGCTCCGGGGTGTCGGCCAGGTTGCGCAGGATCGGCGCCAGCCACTTGACGAGGAAGTTGCCGTCGGCGTAGTCGGCGCAGTGGTTGATCGGCCCCTTCGCCTGCGGTGAGGTGCCGGCGAAGTCGAGCACGAGCTTGTCCGGTGTCTTCGTCATCGTGATCCGCTGCGTGTGCAGCCGCGGCGGGTCGACGCCGTCGTGCTCCGCGTAGTCCTCCCACGCGTACTCCCCGGCCGGGATCTTGGCCAGGATCTCCCGCCGGTAGGTCTCGGTCGTCGCCGCCACGATCGCGTCGAAGCAGCCCTCCACCGGCCCGACGCCGTAGCGGGTGAACAGCTCGGCGAGCCGGCGAGCGCCCATCAGGCAGGCGGCGCACTCCGCGTCGAGGTCACCGGCTAGGGAGTCCGGCGTCCGGGAGTTACGGGCCAGGATCGTCAGCGCCGCCCGGTTGGGGACCCCCCGGTCCCAGAGCCGGATCGGCGGCACCATGAGCCCCTCCTCGTAGACGCTGGTGGCATGGCTCGGCATCGAGCCCGGCACCGCGCCACCGATGTCGTCGTGGTGGCCGAACGCCTGGACGAACGCGACCACCGCACCGTCGGCGAAGACCGGGACGGTGACGCAGAGGTCCGGCAGGTGCCCGATGCCGCCCTCCGAGAGGTACACGTCGTTGTGGAAGAACACGTCTCCCAGTGCCATCGTCTCGATCGGGAAGTCGCGGACCACCGGGTGGACCAGCGCGGAGTAGGACCGGCCGGTGAGCTTGCGCAGCCTCCGGTCATGGATGCCGGCCCGGAAGTCGTGCGCGTCCCGGATCATCGGCGACCGCGACGTCCGCCCGATCGCGGTCTCCACCTCCCGCTCGACCGAGGCCAGCGTGCCAGCGACGATCTCGACCAGGATCGGGTCCACGCCCAGCCGGCTCACCGCGACCGCTCCGGGCGCACGACGACGTTGCCGTGCGGGTCCACCGTCGCGACGTACCCGGGATGCAGCGGGATCGTCGAACCGAACTCCTCCAGGACCGCCGGCCCGGACACCTCGTCGCCGGGCACCAGATGGTCGCGCCGGTAGACCGGCGTGTCGGTCCAGCGGTCGAAGAACACCGGCCGGCACCCGCTGCAGGCCCGCTCGACGCCGCCGGCCCGACCGGCCAGCGGCCGGGCCACCGGCCGCCGGATCGGACCGACACCGGTGACCCGCAGGTTGACCCACTCCACGGCATGGCGAGGGGCCTCGCGGTAGCAGTAGCCGTAGAGCCGCTCGTGCTCGTCGTGGAACGCGGCGAGCACCGCGGCGGGGAAGGCGGCGTCGACCGGGCCGGCCGGGGCGTCGACCCGCACCTCGAAGGCCTGACCGAAGTAGCGGAGGTCGCAGCTGCGCTGGTAGCGGTGCGTCGGGTGGGCGAAACCCTCCCGCTGCAGCGCGTCGGCGGCGGCGCCGGTCAGCTCGGCGTAAACGCGGTCGAGCTCGGCGAGGTCGAGGTCGGCCGGCCGGATGACCACGGTCTGCACGTAGTCGTTCTTCACGTCGACGCTGAGCAGCCCGTACGCCGAGAGGCTGCCCGGGTCGCGCGGCACCAGCGCCACCGGGACGGCGAGGATGTCCATCAGCCGGCAGAGCAACAGCGACCCGGACCCGCCGAACGTCGTCAGCAGGAAACGCCGGACGTCGAGCCCGCGCGCGACCGTGACCTGGCGGATCGCGTTCGCCTGGTTCCAGGCGGAGATCTCGAGGATCCCGGTGGCGCAGGTTTCGAGCTCCAACCCGAGCTCGCCGGCGAGCTCGGCCAGGCCGGCGCGGGCGGCCGGCACCGACAGCGGGATCTCCCCGCCGAGCAGGTGTGGCGGGATCCGGCCGAGCAGGGCATGCGCGTCGGTGACGGTGGGCTCGGTGCCGCCGGCCGGGTAGCACAGCGGGCCCGGGTCGGCGCCGGCGGAGCGGGGGCCGACCTTGAGCGTGCCCGCCGCGGAGATCCAGGCCACCGACCCGCCCCCGGCGCCGACCGTGACCACGTCGACCATCGGGATCTTCGACGGGTAGCGGCCGATGGTTCCCTCGGTGGTCAGCGTCGGCCGGCCGTCGAGGACCAGGCAGACGTCGGTCGACGTGCCGCCGCCGTCGAGCGTGAGCACCTCGTCGTACCCGGCCTGCCGGGCGACGAGCGCGGCGCCGAGCGCACCCGCGGCCGGACCGGAGAGCACGGTGCTGATCGGCTGGCGGCGGACCTCCGCCGCGGAGAGCACGCCGCCGTTGGACTTCATCAGGTAGAACGGCGGTCGGCGCCCCGGCTGCCCGGCGGCGGCCAGCAGCCCGGCCAGCCGGTCCTCGATCGCCGCGACGTAGCGCGCCACCGGTGCCTTGACGGCCGCGTCGACCAGCGTGGTGACGGACCGCTCGTACTCGCCGTACTCGGGCAGCACCTCGGAGCTGATCGAGACGACCGCGTCCGGGTGCTCGCGGGCGAGCACGACCCGCATCCGCCGCTCGTGGTCGGGGTTCGCGTAGCTGTGCAGGAAGCACACGCCGATCGTGTCGACCCCCTCGGCCCGCAGCGCCCGGGCGACGGCCACCGCCTGCGGCTCGTCGAACGGGCAGAGTTCGCGGCCGCGGTGGTCGAGCCGGCCGCCGACCGTGCGCACCCGGTGCGCGGGCACGATCCGCGGCGGCTTGACCCAGAAGTAGGAGTTGCCGTAACCGTCCGGAACGCTCTGCCGGGCGATCTCGAGCAGGAACTCGTACCCCTCGGTGGTGATGAAGCCGAGGTCGCCGACCCTGTCCTCGAGCAAGAGGTTCGTGGCCACCGTGGTGCCGTGGCTGACCGAGGTCAGCGCGCCGGCGTCGGCGCCGAGGCGGGCCAACACCTTCTCGAGACCGGTGCGGAACCCCGCCGCCGGGTCGGCGGGGGTCGACGGCGTCTTCGTGCTCACCATCGCACCGCTGTCCTCGTCGAGCCCGACGACGTCGGTGAACGTGCCGCCGGTGTCGATCCCCACCCGGATCCGGCGCCGGCGCGGCTCAGCCACGGGTCGGGGCCGCGTCGGCTCCGGCGCCGACCTCGAGCAGTCCGGCCGCGACGAGGTCGGCGCGCAGCCGCTCGGCGTCACGGAAGTGCACCGACCGGAGGCCGATCGTGCGGGCAGCGGCGACGTTGGCGGGGCTGTCGTCGACGAACAGCACCTCCTCGGCGACCAGCTCGTGCCGGTCGAGCAGCAGCCGGAACAGGGCCGGGTCCGGCTTGGCGATCCGCTCCTCACCCGAGACCAGGATCGCCTCGAAGAGATCGAGGAACGGGAACCGGGCGCGAGCATGGACGAAGGACTCCGCCGACCAGTTCGTCAACGCCAGCAACCGGACGCCGGCGGCGTGCAGCTCCGCGAGCACGGCCACCGTCCCGGGCACCTCGCCGACGAGGGACTCGGCGAACCGCTGCGGGTACGCCGCGATCACCTCGGCGTAGTCGGGGTGCCGGGCGGAGAGCTGGCGCACCCCGTCGGCCCACGGGCGGCCGGCGTCCTGCTCGGCGTTCCAGGCGGCGAAGCCGACGGTCTCGAGGAACCGTTCGACCGCGGAGTCGTCGGGCAGGCAGCGCCGGAAGACGCGGCGGGGATCCCAGGCGATGAGGACGCCACCGAGGTCGAAGACGACAACTGTCGGGGCCGGCTCGGTCAATCCATCACCTCGCCGTCCGCGGCCGCGTGCGGGAACGACGTGCGGGCGGGTCGGAGCAGGTCCGCGGCGTGCCGCCGGAGCAGCTCGAGATTGCGGTCAGCGAGATGGTCGAAGACCTGAGGCACGCTCGAGCCCGGCGTCAGCGCGCTCATCGCCCGGTCCGGGTCGAGGTGAGCCGAGACCCAGCACTCGTGCGAGGCGGCCCGGGCGACGACCTCCGCCACCGGAGTGACGATCATGGAGTTGCCGAAGTACAGCATCCCGGCCGGGTCCACGCCGGTAGCGTTCGCGCCGATCAGGTAGACGTGGTTGTCGTAGCAGCGGGCCCGGTTCGTCAGTTCCCAAAGATCCGCCGAACGCAGCAGCGCGGACGGCCGCGCGACGACCTCGGCACCGAGCACCGCCTCGATCCGGACCACCTCGGGGTAGTCACCGTCGAAGCAGATGATGAGCCCGATCTTGCCCAGGTCGGTGTCGACGACGACCGCCTCGTCGCCCGGGGTGACCCAGCCGCCGCGGGCCCGCTGCTCGGTGCCGAACGGGTGCGTCTTGCGGTAGACCCCGGCGACCTCTCCCCGGCGGTCGAGCAGCGCGGCCGTGTTGTAGACCACGCCCGGCCCGGGGCCGCGCGCGTAGGTGCCGACGACCACGTACACCCCGAGGCGCCGCGCGGCCTCCTGCAGTGGCTCGGTGACGGCCCCGGGGACCTCGCTGACCAGGTCCCAGAGCACCTCGGCCGGCACCCCGGGGGTGAACCCGGTCGTGACGGTCTCCGGCAGCACGACGAGCTCGGCACCGGTCGCCGCCACGGCGCGCTCGGTCCACTCGACCGCCTTGGCGAGGTTGGCCTTCACCGACTCGGCGGTGAGCGGGCCGGGCTGCGGGGCGATCTGGACGGCGGCGGCGGTGAACGCCTTCATATCGACGGGCTCCCGACGGGTCTGCGACGGCGCTCAGGGTAGTCGGACCTGCCGTTCGGTGCGGCTGGGGTAGCGTCCGCCGACAGGCGGGGGTGTGCCGGCCCTGCCGGTGACGCCGCTGCAGTCGAGGAGCCTCATGAGCAGCCGTGCCCTTGCCCTTGTCCGCCACCCGGCCGCCGTGCGCCGGGTGGGCGCGGGCGTCGCCGTCGTCGCCGTGCTGGCCGTGGCCGCCGGCTGCGGCAACGCCCCGCAGAAGAAGTCCACCACCAGCGGGAGCGCCGCCAAGGCGCGGACCGCGACCGCCGCAGCTGCGCTCGGCGGCATGGACAAGCTCGTCGCCGCGGCGAAGCAGGAGGGCATGCTCAACGTCATTGCGCTCCCGCCGGACTGGGCCAACTACGGCAAGCTGATCTCGACGTTCACCGCAAAGTAC
The DNA here is from genome assembly GCA_038253225.1 of Mycobacteriales bacterium. Taxonomy (GTDB): domain Bacteria; phylum Actinomycetota; class Actinomycetes; order JALYNC01; family JALYNC01; genus JBBSHH01. The sequence continues at coordinate 20,276 of JBBSHH010000015.1, forward strand.
GGCCTGAAAATCAGCTCTGCGCTGCCCGACGGGTCCAGCCAGGACGAGATCAATGCCGCCAAGCAGCTCAAGGGCACCGGCCGGGCGCCGGACGTGTTCGACCTCGGTCCCGCCGTGGCGCTGTCGAACACCGCCATGTTCGCGCCGTACAAGGTGGCGACCTGGGCGGACATCCCGACCGAGCTCAAGGAGACGACCGGTCTGTGGTTCAGCGACTACGGCGGTTACATGTCGATCGGGTACGACGCCCACAAGGTCCCGGCGCCGGGCAGCGTCGCGGACCTGCTCAAGCCGGCGTACAAGGGGAAGGTCGCACTCAACGGCGACCCGACGCAGGCCGGCGCGGCGTTCAGCGGAGTCGCGATGACCGCGCTGGCGAACGGTGGCTCGGCCGACGACATCGCTCCGGGCGTGACGTTCTTCACCGCACTGAAGAAGGCCGGGAACTTCCTGCCGGTCGACCCGACCCCGGCCACGATCGCCTCCGGTCAGACCCCCGTCGTCTTCGACTGGGACTACCTCAACGCCGCCCAGACCCAGGCGCTGGCCGCCAAGGGCAAGGTCGACTGGAAGGTCCTCGTCCCGGCCAACGCGGTGCTCGGGTCGTACTACATCCAGGCGATCAGCAAGGACGCGCCGCACCCCGCCGCCGCCCGGCTGTGGGAGGAGTTCCTCTACTCCGACGAGGGCCAGAACCTCTGGCTCAACGGCTTCGCCCGACCGGTGCGCGCGCCGGCGATGGTCAAGGGCGGCACGATCGACCAGGCGGCGTTCGCCAAGCTGCCGAAGACGGAGGGCACCCCGGTCTTCCTCAGCACGCAGCAGAGCGACACGGCGAAGGCCTACCTGGCGTCCCACTGGGCCACGGCGATTCGCTGAGACGGCGATTCGCTGAGACGGCCGGGGCGGCTCGGGCGATGGTGACCAGCACGGCGGCCGTCGCCGTCGGGTCGAGGACCGCCGAACCGTCGCCGCGACGCCGAGGGGGCGGCCGGCGAGCGCTGGACTACCTCGGGGCGCTGCCGTTCCTCGTCTACGTCGGGGTCTTCCTGCTCTACCCGACGTTGACCGTCGTCGGCGGGGCGTTCAGCGACGGTCGGGGCGGGCTGACCCTGGCCAACCTGCGGACGATCACCGGCGGTCCGTACCGCGACTCCTTCGTCCGCAGCCTGGAGCTCTCGGCGATCACCGCCGTCATCGGGGCGGTGCTGGGCGCGCTGCTCGCCTGGGCGGTCGTGAGCGGACGCCCCGACGGTCCGTTGCGACGAGTCGTCGTCTCCGCCGCCGGCGTGCTGGCGCAGTTCGGTGGTGTCACGCTGGCCTTTGCGTTCCTCGCGACCGTCGGGTTCGAGGGCCTGGTCACGGTCTTCCTGCGCGACCACCTCGGCATCGACCTGTTCTCCTCCGGCGCCTGGATCTTCGAGCTGCCGGGTCTGGCGCTGGTCTACACCTACTTCCAGATCCCGCTGATGGTCATCGTGTTCCTGCCGGCCCTCGACGGCCTGCGACCGCAGTGGCGGGAGGCGGCGCAGAACCTCGGCGGCACCGCCTGGAGCTACTGGCGCCGCATCGCCGGCCCGATCCTCGCCCCCGCCTTCCTCGGCTGCGCGCTGCTGCTGTTCGCCAACGCCTTCTCGGCGTACGCGACGGCCGCGGCGCTGGTCTCCCAGGGCAACCCGATCGTGCCGCTGCAGATCCGCACGTTCCAGACCAGCGAGGTGATCCTGGGCCAGCAGAACGTCGGGAAGGCACTGGGCCTGGGCATGGTGGTCGTGGTGACCGTGGTCATGACGCTCTACGCGGTACTGCAGCGAAGGACGTCCCGATGGCTGCGGTGAGCTCCGTGGGCGCCCGCCGCGGCGTGCGGACCGCCCGCTGGCTGGTGCTCGGCGTCCTCGGCTGCTACTTCGTGCTGCCGCTGGTCGCCATGCTCGACTTCTCCACCCGCGGCGCCGGCAGCGGGCGCGACTTCTCGGCCTGGCGGGCGATCTACTCCGACCCGGCACTGCGCTCGGCGATCGTCGTCTCCCTCAAGCTTGCGGTGCTCACCGCCCTGCTCATGCTGGTCCTGCTGGTGCCGACCATGACGTGGGTGCACCTGCGGCTGCCGCGGCTGCGTCGGCCGGTCGAGTTCCTCTGCCTGCTCCCGCTGATCATCCCGGCGATCGTGCTCGTCGTCGGCATCGCCCCGCTCTACACCTGGGTGACCTACCTCCTCGGCGACTCCGCGCTGACCCTGACCTTCGTCTACGTCGTGCTGGTGCTGCCCTACGCCTACCGGGCCATCGAGTCGGGGCTGACCGCGATCGACCTGCGCACGCTCTCCGAGGCGGCCCGCAGCCTGGGGGCGTCGTGGTGGACGGTGCTGGTGCGCGTCGTCGTCCCCAACGTGCGCGCCGCGATCCTGTCCGCGGCGCTGCTGACGGTGGCGCTCGTGCTCGGTGAGTTCACCATCGCCTCGTTGCTGAACTTCAACAACCTGCAGGTGGTCATCAACCTCACCGGCAAGCGCGACGCCGCCCTGTCGATCGCCGTGTCGCTCGCGGCGCTGCTGTTCGCCTTCGCGTTGCTGCTCCTGCTGTCCCTGCTGGCCGGCGGCCGCCGCCGGTCGTCGGTCGAGGAGCCGGGTGGTGGGCTGGCCGACCCGGTGGCGCCGACCGCGGTGCGGGCCGGCTCATGACCGCAGCGACGACAGCCGACCGCGGCGGCGTCGACGTCCGGCTGGTCGACCTGCGCCGGTCCTACGGCGCGGTGCCGGCCCTGGACGGTCTGACGCTGGCGGTCGCCGCGGGTGAGTTCGTCTCGCTGCTGGGCCCGTCGGGGTGCGGCAAGACGACGGCGCTGCGGCTGCTCGCCGGGCTGGAGTCCGCCGACTCCGGGCAGATCCTGGTCGGCGGCCGGGACATCACGCTGGTGGCGGCCAACAAGCGCGACATGGGCATGGTGTTCCAGGCCTACAGCCTGTTCCCGAACCTGACCGCCGCCGAGAACATCGGCTTCGGTCTGCGGCTGCGCTCGATCTCCGGCACCGAGCGCCGGCGGCGAGCCGGCGACCTGCTCGAGCTGGTGGGCCTCGCCTCCCAGGCCGGCCGGTACCCGCACCAGATGTCCGGCGGTCAGCAGCAGCGCGTCGCGCTGGCCCGGGCGCTCGCGATCCGGCCGAAGGTGCTGCTCCTCGACGAGCCGTTGTCCGCTCTCGACGCCAAGGTTCGGGTGCAGCTGCGGGAGGAGATCCGTCGGATCCAGACCGAGCTGGCCATCACCACGCTGTTCGTGACCCATGACCAGGAGGAGGCCCTGGCCATCTCCGACCGGGTCGGGGTGATGTCGGCGGGGCGCCTCGAGCAGCTGGACACCCCGGCTCGGGTTTACCAGCAGCCGGCGACACCGTTCGTCGCGGAGTTCGTCGGGGTGAGCAACGCCGTCACCGGACCGGTCGACGGCGCCGCTGTGACGGTGGGCGGCCGGCGGCTGGCGAGCACCGCCGTCGCCGCGCTGCCGGCCGGTACGACGGCGCGGGTGCTGATCCGCCCCGCCGACGTCCGGCTGGTGCCGGTCAACGGCGGCCGGCCCGCCGACGGGTTGGTCGGGACCGTGCTCACGCACAGCTTCCTGGGCCCGGTCACCCGGGTCAGCGTCCGGCTCGACGGCACCGACGCCACCGTGATGCGGGTCGACGTGACCTCGGCCGAGGCCACGGCGTACCCGCCGGGCGACCGGGTGGGCCTCGACGTGCCACCCGCCGCCGCGATGCTCGCCGGTACGTCGCCCACCGCGTGACCGGCCGTCCGTCCCCGGTCGGCACGCTGCGGCGGACAATCCGGCCCGGTGCCGCGACCGGCCGCGGCACGGACCGGGTCTACCGCGCCCTCGCCCCCGGCGCCGGCGAGCCGCACACCGAGCGGGTCGAGCTGCTGCCCGCAGCTGCCGACCTGCCGGCCCGCTGCGCCCGTCGCTCCCTCGGCGTTCTCGGTCACCTCACCGACCTGCAGATCGCCGACGTCCAGTCACCCGTCCGGTTCGAGTACCTCAACCGGCAGCTGGGCAACTCGGCGTACGACCGGATCGTGCCGGTGCACCGACCGCAGGAGACCCTCGCCGCCCGGGCCGTCGACGCGATGGTCCGCACCCTCAACGCGCTGCCCGGCAGCCCGGTGACGGCGGCCCCGCTCGCGCTGGTGGTCACCACCGGGGACGCGATCGACAACGCCCAGTGGAACGAGCTGCGGGCCGTGCTCGCCCTGCTCGACGGCGGAGTCGTCCACACCGACTCCGGGGGGCCGGCGTACGACGGGGTGCAGTCCCTCGACTGGCCGGACGACCGCTTCTGGAAGCCGGCCGGCGTCGCGGCCGGCGGCCCGGACCGGTACCGGTCGGCGTTCGGCTTCCCGCACTGGCCCGGGCTGGTCGAGGCGGCGCTGGCCGAGTTCTCCGCCGGTGGGCTCGCCGTCCCCTGGCTGTCGTGCTTCGGCAACCACGAGGGCCTGATCCAGGGCGTGGGCGCGTTGACGCCGTGGATCACCGCCGCCCTCGTCGGCGACCGCAAGCCGGTCACCCCGCCGGCGGACATCGACGACACGGCCGCCCTGGAGACCTTCGCCACCCGGCCCGAGCGGTTCTGGACCAGGCCGGACCGACCGGTCCCGGCCGACGGCGGCCGGGCCGCGATGAGTCGCCGGGAGTTCGTGGGCGCGCACTTCGGGGTCGGCGGCCAGCCCGTGGGCCACGGTTTCACGGCCGCCAACCGGGCCGACGGCACGGCGTTCTACGTCTACGACGGGCTGCCCGGCGTCCGCCTCGTGGCGCTGGACACCACCTGCCTGGCCGGTGGCGGGGACGGCTGCGTGGAGGCGGCCCAGGTTCGCTGGCTCGAGGAGCGGCTCATCGAGGTGCACTCCCGGTATGTCGGTGTCGGGGGCGAGTCGCTAACCACCGGCAACACCGATGCGTTGGTGGTGGTCTTCTCTCATCACGGCCTCGACACGCTGACCAACACCCGGCTCCTGCCGGCGCAGGCCGCCGAGGACCTCGTGGGTGCCGATGCCCTGCGCCGCCTGCTGCACCGCTATCCCAACGTCGTGCTCTGGCTCAACGGGCACACCCACCGCAACCTCGTCCGTCCGCGGCCGGCCCCGACCGGGCGGACCGGCGGGTTCTGGGAGGTGACCACCTCGGCCGTCATGGACTGGCCCTGCCAGGCTCGGCTCGTCGAGCTGGTCGACAATGCGGACGGCACCCTGTCGGTCGTGTGCACGATGATCGACCACGAGGCGCCGTTGCGGCCGCGGCGCGGGCACGGCGACTGGCTGGCCGCGCTGCACCGCGAGGTGGCGGCCAACGTGCCGGAGCTCGGCCCCACGCCGTACGGCTCGGGGACGCCGCTCGACCGCAACGTCGACCTGCGGCTCCCCGCGCCGTTCCGGCTCGCCGGCCTGGGTTCCTAGCCGAAGAACCCCAGCACCTGGTGCAGCACGCCGACCTTCTGCGCGGTGCTTCCGTAATCCTCGAACGGGACGGCGAGGAACACCACCTTGTACGTCCCGGTGTCCACCGTCAGGCGTCGTCGCGGGTCACCGCCCCCTGGGCCGGCGATCCGACGAGGGCGAGGAAGGGCAGCAGCAGAAAGGCGGCGGCGAGGGCCGTGAGCCGTCGGGTGGGCCGTCCAGACCACCGGACGGCTTCAGCGTTTGAGCACGCGCACCGCACAGCTCCGCCCCGGGGCGCGGGCGAGTCGCCCATCGCCGGTGAGCAGGTCCGCACCGAGAAGCTCGGCGAGGGCGACGTAGCAGGCGTCGTACGCCGTCAGGTTTTCGCGGAGCGACCAGCTGCGAGCCAACAACGGCTGGTGCGGGTAGTACTGCACACCCAGCCCGGGGAGGTCGGCCAGCGCCTCGGTCGCCTCCCGGGCGGGGACCAGGTCGCGTATCACCAGCGATCGCAGCGCGGCCGCCACCTCGACGTCGAGCAGGTGAGGCGCGTGCAGGCTCCCCGCGGTGCCGATGGCGTGCCGGGCCAGCGCACCGACGCCACCGGCGTCGACCAGCGCAGCGACCGCGGCCGATGCGTCCACCACGATCACGAGCGGGTGTCGCGGCCGGCCCGGACGGCAGCCACGATGTCGGCCATCTCCAGCGTGGTGGACCGGTCCGCCGCCCTGGCCAGCACCTCAGCGAGCGGTGGGGCGGCGACGACCCGCCCGAGCTCGCGGAGGACGAACTCGGACAGGCTCATCCCGGCCGCCGTCGCTCGGCGCCGCAGCTCGGTGGCATGTGCCGAACATTCATTTGCATGCTGTCCACATGCTTCGTTGGGTGATCTTCTGGTGCTTGACCAGGTGGCGGAGCGCGACCGCACCAGATGATCCCGGTCGGTGTGCCGGCCGGCTGGCGCCGGCGCGGTGTCGGCAGCCGGCCGGCGTACGGCAGGTCGCGACACGGGCCGCACCACGCCCGCCGAACCGGCGTCGCCGATGACCGGTTCAGGTACGCCGGCGGGCGAGCAGGCCCCCGACCAGCGCGCCGAGCAGGGCGACGGCGGCGCCGAAGGCAGCGCCGCGCCGGAACTGGCCGGTGTCGGCGAACGTGCCGGGGGTGGTGGGCGGACCGAACACGTCGGTAGGCGCCCCGGCGGCCGGCGACCCGGCGGTAGCCGGCGCGGCGGCCGCGGCGGCCGACCGCCCGGCGCCTGCCGAGGCCGCGCGGCCGGTGAGCACGTCGTCCACGGCGGCGAAGAACTCTCCCGCCGTCTTCCTGGCCACACCGCTGAGCACCCGCTGGCCGACCCCGCCGATCATGCCGCCGACGACGGCGTCCGCGTCGTAGTCCAGCCGGGTCTGCCCGCTGCCGTTCCCGGCGAGGGTCACCCGTACGTCGGCGGTCACCGTGCCGGGGGTGCCCTGCCCGGCCGCGCGCAGGACGAACGACGAGGGGGCGTGCCGGTCGGTCAGCGCGACCGTGGCGAGGTAGCTGCCCTTGATCGAGGCGACGCCCGCGCTGACCGTCATCCGGTACTCGGCCGCACCGGTGGCCTCCAGCCGCTGGCACCCCGGGATGGTCCGAACCAGCACCGCCGGGTCCTGCAGCGCCTCCCACACCCGCTCGACCGGGGCGTGCAGCGTGGCGGTGCCGGTGACGTTCATCGCGGTGGCTCCTCGTAGCGGGCGATGGGTTCGAGCTCGCCGGCCGCGGCTCGCAGCCGCAGCTCGAACAGCTCGCTCGGCGAGATCGGCATCCGGGTGATGCGGAACCCTTCGGCGTCCTCGACCGCCGATGCGATCACCGCCATCCCGGGGATCACCCCGGCCTCACCGGCGCCCTTGATGCCCAACGGGTTCAGCGGCGACGGGGTCTCGAGGTGGTCGGTCTCCACCCGCGGCACCTCGGTGGCGTAGGGCATCAGGAAGTCCATGAACGAGGCGTTCTGCAGCTGGCCGTTCTCGTCGTAGGCCATCCGCTCGTAGAGCGCGCCGCCCACGCCCTGGGCTACGCCGCCGTGGATTTGCCCCTCGACGACCATCGGGTTGATCAGCCGGCCGCAGTCGTGCACCACGCAGTACCGCAGCACCCGGATCTCCGCGGTGTCCGGGTCGGTCTCGACGATTGCGGCGTGCATGCCGTTGGCGAACGTCGACTGGGTCGGTGAGTAGTAGTCGCGGCCCTCCAGGCCCGGCTCGTCGTCCTCGTCCACCGGCGGGCGGGTTAGATCCGAGCGGGCGAACTGGGTGGCCGCCTTGGCCGCCTCGTCGAACGCATAACGCAGCGGGTTGGACAGCACGGCGACGGTACGCAACGCGATCGCGTCGGTGGGGCTGCCCTTCACCCGCACCTCCCCGTCCACGATCTCCAGGTCGCCCGGGTCGACCTCGAGCGCGTCACCGGCGACCCGCAGCGCCTTGGCCCGCACGTTGCGGGCGGCCAGCGCGATCGCGTTGCCGCTCATCACCGCGGCGCGGGAGGCGAACGTGCCCACGGCGTACCCGAACCGACGGGTGTCGCCGGTGGTGACGTGCACGTCCTCGATCGGTACGCCGAGCTCGTCGGCGACGATCTGCGCGAACACCGTCTGGTGCCCCTGCCCCTGGCTGGTCAGCCCGGTAGAGACCAGCACCCGGCCGCTGGGCTCGACCTGCACGTGGCCGCCCTCGTACGGTCCGACGCCGGTTCCTTCGACGTAGCAGGCGATCCCGATGCCGATGCGGCGTCCCTCGGCGGTGGCGGCGGCCCGTTGGGCGGCGAAGTCGTCCCAGCCGACGAGCTTCTTCAGCAGCCGCAGGGACTCCGGGAAGTCACCGGAGTCGTAGATCAGCGGTCGGCCGTCCTGGAAGATCAGCCCCTGGTCATAGGGCATCTCGTCGGGCTGGATGAAGTTCACCGCCCGCACCTCGGTGCGGTCCCGTCCGAGGTAGTCGGCGATGCGGTCCATGGTGCGTTCCATCGCGTACACGCCTTGCGGCCGGCCGGCACCGCGGTACGGGGTGACGATGACCGTGTTGGTGTACAGGCTGGTGAACGCGACCCGGTAGGCGCCGGGCTTGTACGGCCCGAGCAGCTGGGTGGCGGTGATGATCGGGACGATGATGCCGTACGGCGTGTAGGCGCCGTTGTCGTGCCGGATCTCGACGTCGAGGCCGAGGATGCGCCCGTCGTCGTCGAACCCGACCCGGACGGTGTGCTCCTGCCCCCGCTCGTGCGCCGAGGCGATGAAGTGCTCGCGGCGGTCCTCGGTCCACTTGACCTCGCGGTCCAGGCGCCGGGCCGCCCAGGGCACCAGCACCTCCTCCGGCCACGGGTGCATGATCTTCACCCCGAAGCCGCCGCCGACGTCCGGCGCCACCACCTCGACCTTGGCCAGCGGCAGGTCGAGCTTGGTGGCGATCGCGGCCCGCACGCTGGTCGAGGTCTGGGTGGAGGAGTAGACCCGCAGGCTGGCGTCGGCGGCGTCCCAGCGGGCGTAGACACCTCGGCCCTCCAGCGGCGTCGAGGCGCTGCGCTCCACCTCGAGGTGCAGCTCCAGCGCGTGCGGCGCAGCGGCGATGGCGGCCGGCGCGTCGCCGACCTCCTGCAGCATCTCGGCGGCCACGTTGCCCGGCACGTCCGGGTGCACCAGGTGCTCGGCCGCCGCGGCGGCGGCCACGCCGACGACGACGGGCAGCGGCTGGTAGTCGACCCGGATCCGGTCGCAGGCGTCCTCGGCGAGGTAGCGGTCGCGGGCGACGACCATCACCACCGGCTCGCCGACGTGGTTGACCTCGTGGCGGGCCAGCGGGTAGCCGGTTCTCGGGTGGTGCAGCGCGGGGTGCGGGATGAGCAGCGGCAGCGGGTCGGCGACCGGACCGGCCAGGTCGTCGTAGGTGTAGATGGCGACCAGCCCGTCGACGTCGAGCGCGTCAGTCACGTCGACGTCGATGACGCGGGCATGGGCGTGTGGGCTGCGCACGAACGCGGCGGCCAACGCGGTCGGGCCGAAGTCGTCGAGGAAGTGGCCGTCGCCGCGAAGCAACCGGGGGTCTTCGCGGCGCGGGATGGGTGCGCCGAACAGCCTGGTCGTCACCCGGCCTCCGCGCGGCGCAACTCGGCGGCCCGCAGGGTGGCGCGGACGATGTTCTGGTAGCCGGTGCAGCGACACAGGTTCCCGGAGATCGCCTCCACCACGTCGGCCTCGCTCGGGTCGGGCGTCTCGGCGAGGAACGCGGTGATCGTGGTGAGGAATCCCGGCGTACAGAAGCCGCACTGCAGCCCGTGGCAGTCCTGGAAGGCCCGCTGGACCGCGGACAGCCCCCCGTCGGACCGGGCCAGGCCTTCGACGGTGGTGACGTCGTGGCCGGCGGCGCCGACGGCGAGCAGCAGGCAGCTGCGCACCGGCCGGCCGTCGAGCAGCACCGTGCAGCAGCCGCAGACCCCGTGCTCGCAGCCGACGTGGGTGCCGGTCAGCCCGAGGTCGTGGCGGAGGCAGTCGGAGAGCAGCCGGCGCACCGGCACGGTGACCGTCCGCGGCAGCCCGTTGACGGTGAACGCCGCCGTTCGGGTCTGCTCCGGCGTGGTCACGACGCCAGCCGCCCGGTTGTCGGCACCCGGCCGGCGGCGGTGTGCAGCGCCCGCTCGGTGAGCACGCCGGCGAGGTGCCGCCGGTAGTCCGCGCTGGCGTGGATGTCGGCGTCGGGGTCGACCCGGTCGCGGGCCAACCGGCCGGCCGCCGCCCAGTCGGTGGCGTCCGCGGCCGCGCCGCCGACGGCGTCGGTCAGGTCGAGCAGCAGCGGGGTGCTCGCGACGCTGATGTACGCCGCCCGCGCCGCGCTGACCCGCCGGTCGTCGTCGAGGGTGACGGCCACGGCCACGCCGCAGACGGCGTAGTCGCCGTGCCGGCGGGACACCTCGGCGAAGTCGGTCCCGGTGCCCGGCGGCGGGGCCGGGAAGTGCGCGCAGACCACCAGCTCGTCGGGGGCGGCGGCGCACTCCAGCGGCCCGACGAAGAAGTCGGCGGCGGCGACCCGGCGGTGCCCGCCGCGCCGGCGCAGCTGCACGGACCCGCCGAGCAGCGTCAGCACCGCCGTCATCTCCCCCGCCGGGTCGGCGTGCGCCAGGCTGCCGACCGTGGTGCCCCGGTTGCGCACCACCGGGTGGGCGACCAACCGCAGCGCCCGGCGCAGCAGCGGCACCGCGTCGTACGCCGCCGGGTCGCGCTCGATCCGGGCGTGGCGCGCCAGCGCGCCCACCTCAACCCCGTCGGCCGCGCTGCGCACGTAGTCCAGCCCGGTTATGCGGTTGATGTCGACGAGGTGCCCGGGCGTGGCCAACCGCATGTTGAGGATCGGGATGAGGCTCTGCCCGCCGGCCAGCACCTTGCCGTCGGCGCCGGCCTCGGCCAGCAGGTCGAGCGCCTCCTCGACCGTTTCTGGCGCGGAGTAGCGGAACGGCGCCGGCTTCATCGGGACATTCTCTCCCGCGCTGCCGGCGCCCGGGGGGTCAGTCGCGCCGGCCGGGTCCGGTGCGCTCGTCGTAGCCGACCTCCCCCAGGGGGGCTTCGTCGTGTACCCCGGCATGGCCCACCGCGATGGCGGTGCCATCGTCGAAGGTCCGGCCCGGCGCCAGTCGGTCCCGCATGTACGCCGGGCCGAGCAGCCGCACCAGGTGGTAGGCGACGATCGTGATGATCGTGCCCAACGCGATGCCGCCGAGCGAGAAGTCCTTGGTGAACCGCATCGTCACGCCGCCGATGCCCGCGACGATGCCGGCGGCTAGCGGCACGAGGTTGATCGGGTTGGCGAAGTCGACGCGGTTCTCGATCCAGATCTTCGCGCCCAGCAGGCCGATCATGCCGTATAGCACGACCGTGATCCCGCCGAGCACCCCGCCCGGTGTCGCGGCGACGAGCGCGCCGAACTTCGGGCACAGCCCGAACAGGATGGCCACCACCGCCGCCACGTAGTAGGCGGCCGTCGAGTAGACCCGGGTGGCCGCCATGACCCCGATGTTCTCCGCGTACGTCGTGGTCGGCGAGCCGCCGACCGAGGACGCGATCGCGGTGCCGACGCCGTCGCCGAACAGCGCCCGGCCGAGGTAGGGGTCGAGGTCGGTCCGGGTCATGGCCGCGACGGCCTTCACGTGGCCGGTGTTCTCGGCGATCAGGGCGATGACCGACGGCAGCACCAGCAGGATGAACGTCAGCTTGAACGTCGGTGCGTGGTAGCCGGGGATCTCGGTGAGCTTGCCGGCGACGGTCTCCATGTGGGTGCCCTTGGGGAACCCGATCCAGTCGGCCGCCTTGACGCTGGTGAAGTCGGCCCGGAAGTGCTCGGTGGGCTGGCAGCCGGCGCCACCACAGGAGTTGATCTTGCCGAAGACCTGGTCGAAGAGCCAGGACAGCACGTAGCCGAAGATCAGACCGAGGAAGACGGCGATGCGGGCGACGAAGCCGCGCAGCAGCACGGCCATCAGGATGACGGCGGTCATCGTCAGCAGGGCGACGTACTGGTCCTGCGGCCAGTAGATCCCGGCCACGACCGGGGCCAGGTTGAAGCCGATGAGCATGACGACCGCGCCGGTCACCGCCGGCGGGAGCACGGTGTGGATGATCTGCCCGCCGACGAAGTGCACCAGCAGGCCGACGGCGGCGAGCACCAGGCCGGCGATGAGGATCGCCCCGGTGACGTCGGGGCTGTCCCCTCCCTGCGCCCGGATCGCCGCGACCCCGGCCACGAACGACGCGCTGGTGCCGAGGTAGCTCGGCACCCGGCCGCCGACGATGAGCAGGAACAGGATCGTCGCGACCCCGGACATCATGATCGCGAGGTTCGGGTTGAGCCCCATGATCACCGGAAAGACGAACGTCGCCCCGAACATCGCCACGACGTGCTGGGCGCCGAGGCCCACCGTGCGGCCCCACGACAGCCGCTGGTCGGGCCGGACGACCTCTCCGGGCGGCGGGGTGCGTCCGTCGCCGTACAGCGTCCAGCTAAATGCCATGACGAACCCCTCCCGGCCAGGTGGCCGGAAACGGTACGGCACGGTCTGCCCGGGTTTCGGTAATGCCGGGGAGCGCTCCCGGGGTGTCGTGACCGGCTCCGTGGGGCGTGGCCGCGCTCTAGCCGCCCGCAGCCGCTGGTCCGCTGCCCGGCACCCCAGAAGTGGCGTCCGCCAACTCCGGGCGTAGCCGCGGCGGCGGCGGGACGTCCCCGGTGCGAGCCAGTTTCTGCCACTGCAGCCGGGTGCCGACCAGGGCGCTGACGACCGATGAGATGATCACCATGGACATCATCTGCCGGTAGAGCAGCTGCTGTAGCGGAAGCGCCCACAGCGGGCGCAGCGGCTCGCGGTCGAGGTGCAGGGCGTAACCGCCGAGGATCAGCTGCAGCAGGGTGAACCCGAC
>JBBSHH010000016.1:0-32723 GCA_038253225.1 Mycobacteriales bacterium
CCGGTGGTGCGCCCCGAGCTGCTACTGCTCGGCCGCGGCCTGGTGGCGGTGGTCGCGGCGACGCTGGTCGCGGGCACGGTCGTGACCGGCAGCGGACCGCACTCCGGCGACCCCAGCGCGTCCCGGTTCGGGCTGGACCCGGCGACGGTCACCCAGCTGCACGCAGATCTGGTCTTCCTGCTGCTCGGCGGCACCGGCGGGCTGCTGCTGGCGCTGCGCGCGACCGGCGCGCCGACGCTGGTCCGCCGCCGCGCCGCCGTGCTCGCCGGGGTGGTGCTGGCCCAGGGTGGGCTCGGTTACCTGCAGTACTTCACCGGCCTGCCGGCCGCGGTCGTCGCGGTCCATCTGCTCGGTGCCTGCGCGGTGTGGATCGCGGTGCTGCGGCTGCTGCTGGCGATGTCCGGGGCCGCTGGCGAATCGTCCGGTCAGAACGGCAGCAGGGCGTCGACCGCGACCGCGACGAACAGCAGCGTCAGGTAGGTGATCGACCAGTGGAACAGCCGCATCGGCCGGGCGTCGTCCTGCCGGCGTACGGCGAGGTAGAGCCGGCTCGACTCGGCGAGGAAACCGAGCCCGAGGACCGCGGCGGCGGCCGGGTAGACGGGACCGGTGTGAGCCACCGGCCAGAGCAGCAGCGAGACCACGACCATCGCCACGCTGTAGCCGAGGATGCGCCGGGCCACCACCGACGCGGGCGCGACCACCGGCAGCATCGGCACCTCGGCGGCGGCGTAGTCGTCCCGGAAGCGCATCGCGAGCGCCCAGAAGTGCGGCGGGGTCCACAGGAAGATGACCAGGAACAGCACGATCGCGGCCCACGAGAGCCGGTCGGTGACGGCCGCCCAGCCGATCAGCACCGGCATGCAGCCCGCCGCTCCGCCCCACACGATGTTCGACGACGTGTGCCGCTTAAGCAGCAGGGTGTACACGAGGACGTAGAACAGCATGGCCGCCAGAGCCAGCCCGGCGGCGAGCGGGTTCACGGTGACCGCCAGCACCGCCACCGCGAGGACCCCGAGCACGAGCCCGAACACCAGCGCCTCGGCGGGGGCGACCACGGCGGTCGCCAGCGGGCGGCGCTCGGTGCGGCGCATCCGGACGTCGATGTCGCGGTCGAGGTAGCAGTTGAGGCAGTTCGCGCTGCCCGCGGCGAGGCTGCCGCCGACCAGCGTCGCCAGCACCAACGACAGGTCCGGCAGCCCCCGCGCGGCGAGCACCATCGTCGGGATGGTCGTGACGAGGAGCAACTCGATGATCCGCGGCTTGGTCAGCGCCAGGTACGCCCGCAGCGTCGGCCCCGGCGAGCGGCGCAGGCCGCCCCGGCGGCGCGACCGGCCCGGCGCATCGAGGGCCGGCGGTCGGCTCGCGACAGCGGTCACCCGGCGACCGGCCTGACCACGGCCCGTCGGCCGGAACCGGCGGCGGAGCGGGTGCAGCGGGGCACGAGTGCGACCTCGGTGGGGACGGGTGGGAAGGGCGGGGATCGGACCGGGCCGGGTGCGGAGAACGGCGACGGCCCAGCGGGCAGTGCAACTCTAGCGCCGGCCCGCTGGCCCCTCCCGGCGGAACTCGGACCGCCACGTGCGCGCCGCGCCACGCCGACGGTCCCGCGGGCGCCCGGCTGCGACCGCCTCCGGACAGCGCCGGACGGCCGGAGCGGTTGAGCGGCGACGGTGCGCGGGTAGGCTCGCGATTCAGCGGGATCATCGCGTGCTGCAACCGCCGACGTCGAGACCGCCGGCCCGCACCCAGCGAAGCACCAGCAGGGAAAGGAGCCCGGGCCCGGTGACCACCACCACCAGAACCACCACCAGAACCAGCACCAGCACCGCCACCAACGACTGGACGGACCTCGACCTCCGGACGGTCGACATCGTGCGGGCGCTCGCGATGGACGCGGTCGAAGCGGCCGGCTCCGGACACCCCGGTACGGCGATGAGCCTGGCTCCCGCGGCCTACCTGCTCTTCCAGCGGCTGCTGCGGCACGACCCCACCGACCCGTCCTGGATCGGCCGGGACCGGTTCGTGCTGTCCTGCGGGCACTCCAGCCTGACCCTCTACATCCAGCTCTATCTCTGCGGGTACGGATTGACCCTCGACGACCTGCGGCTCTACCGGCAGTGGGGCAGCCGGACGCCGGCGCACCCCGAGCACGGGCACACCCTCGGCGTCGAGACGACCACCGGGCCGCTCGGGCAGGGCGTCGGCAACGCCGTCGGGATGGCGATGGCGGCCCGCCGGGAGCGCGGCCTGTTCGACCCGGACGCGGCGCCCGGCCAGAGCGTGTTCGACCACACGATCTACGTGTTCGCCTCCGACGGCGACATGGAGGAAGGGATCCAGGCCGAGGCGGCGAGCCTCGGCGGCCACCAGCGGCTCGGCAACCTCGTGTTGCTCTACGACGACAACCACATCTCGATCGAGGGCAACACCCAGGTCGCGTTCAGCGAGGACGTGCTGGCCCGCTACGAGGCCTACGGCTGGCACGCGCAGCGGGTCGAGGACGCCGAGGACGTGGCGGCGCTGCGCAAGGCGCTGGAGGCGGCCCGGGACGAGACCGACCGGCCGTCCATCATCGGGGTGCGCTCGATCATCGCCTTCCCGGCGCCGAACGCGCAGAACACCGGCAAGGCACACGGCGCGGCGCTGGGTGCCGACGAGGTCGCGGCGACCAAGAAGATCCTCGGGCTGGACCCGGGGCGCACCTTCGACGTCCCGGCCGAGATCCTCGCCCACGCCCGCCAGGTGGTCGACCGCGGTCGGGCGCTGCGGGCGGAGTGGACCGAGCGGTTCCGGGCCTGGGAGCAGGCCAACCCGGAGCGGGCCACGGAGCGGGCCCGGATCGCCGAGCGCCGGCTGCCGGAGGGCTGGACCGACGCGCTGCCGACGTTCCCGGCGGGCAAGGACATGGCGACCCGCAAGGCCTCCGGAGCCGTGATCAACGCGCTCGCACCGCGGCTGCCGGAGCTGTGGGGCGGGTCGGCCGACCTGGCCGAGTCCAACAACACCACGATCGAGGACGCCGACTCCTTCGAGCCGGCGGGCAACGACAGCGGCCAGCCCTACGGCCGGGTGCTGCACTTCGGCATCCGCGAGCACGCGATGGGCTCGACGATGAACGGCATGACCCTGCACGGCGGCCTGCGCGTGTTCGGCGGCACGTTCCTGGTCTTCAGCGACTACATGCGCCCGGCGGTCCGGCTGGCCGCCCTGATGAAGCTGCCGGTGACCTACGTCTGGACCCATGACTCGATCGGCCTCGGCGAGGACGGCCCGACCCACCAGCCGATCGAACAGATTGCCGCGCTGCGCGCGATCCCCGGCCTCGACGTGGTCCGCCCGGCGGACGCGAACGAGACGGCGATCGCCTGGCGCACGATCCTCGAGCACACCGACCGGCCGGCCGGGATCTGCCTGACCCGGCAGAACGTGCCGACCTGGGACCGCACCGAGTTCGGCAGCGCCGAGGGGGTGTCCCGCGGGGGTTACGTGCTCGCGGACGCCGCCAGCGGGCTACCGGAGGTGCTGCTGATCGGCACCGGCAGCGAGGTGCAGATCGCGATGGCCGCGCGGGAGCGGCTGGAGGCCGAAGGCATCCCCACCCGGGTCGTGTCGATGCCGTGCCAGGAGTGGTTCAACGAGCAGGACGACAGCTACCGCCAGGGTGTGCTCCCGCCCAACGTGAAGGCCCGGGTCGCGGTCGAGGCGGCCAGCCCGATGGGATGGCGAGAGTACGTCGGGGACGCCGGCGAGGTGCTCGGCCTCGACCACTACGGCGCCTCGGCGCCGTACTCGGTCCTCTACGAGCAGTTCGGCCTGACCGCGGAGCGGGTGGTGGCCGCGGCCCGGGCCAGCCTGTCCAAGCTCGGCGCGACCAGCGGTTCGACTACGGGCAACTGACGACACTTCGAAGGAGAGCGACATGAGCGACCCCCTCGGCCAGCTGAGCGAGGCTGGCGTCGCAGTCTGGCTCGACGACCTGAGCCGGGAGCGGTTGGACTCCGGCAACCTCGCCGACCTGGTCCGCGACAAGCACCTGGTCGGCGTCACGACCAACCCGACCATCTTCCAGAAGGCGCTGTCGCAGGGCGCGGCCTACGACGACCAGATGCGCGACCTGGCGCTGCGCGGCACCGACGTGGGCGAGGCGGTGCGGGCGATCACGACGTACGACGTCCGGTGGGCCTGCGACGTGCTGCGGCCGGTCTACGACGCCTCCGACGACCTCGACGGACGGGTGTCCATCGAGGTCGACCCGCGGATCGCGCACGACACCGCCCGGACCATCGCCGAGGCGCGGGCGCTGTGGTGGTTGGTGGACCGGCCCAACCTGTTCATCAAGATCCCGGCCACGCTGGAGGGGCTCCCAGCCATCAGCCAATGCCTCGCGGAGGGCATCAGCGTCAACGTCACGCTGATCTTCTCTCTCGAGCGCTACGACGCGGTGATGGAGGCGTTCCTGCAGGGGCTGGAGCGCCGCCGCGCCGTCGGTGGCGACCTGCACGGGCTCGAGTCGGTGGCGTCGTTCTTCGTCAGCCGGGTCGACACCGAGATCGACAAGCGGTTGGACAAGATCGGCACCGACGAGGCCAAGGTGCTGCGCGGCCAGGCCGCGATCGCAAACGCCCGGTTGGCCTACGAGCACTTCGAGACCGTATTCGGCACCGACCGCTGGGCGGCTCTGGCCGCCGTCGGTGGACGCCCACAGCGACCGCTGTGGGCCTCGACGGGGGTCAAGGACCCGGCCTACGACGACACCCAGTACGTCGTGGAGCTGGTCGCCCCCGGCACCGTGAACACCATGCCGGAGGCGACGTTGCGGGCGGTCGCCGAGCACGGCGTGGTGCGCGGGGACGCCGTGCGCGGTACCTACCCGCAGGCTCAGCAGGTGCTGGACCGGCTCGCCGGCCTCGGCATCGGCTACGACGAGGTCGTGGGGCTGCTCGAGGACGAAGGCGTCGAGAAGTTCGAGGTGTCCTGGTCGGAGCTGATCGAGTCCGTCACCGCGGAGCTCGAGAAGAAGGGCGCGGACGTGGCCGCCGACGGCTCGACCGCGCCCGCCGGCGACGGCCCGGCGGCGGCCGACCGGGCCGGCTCGGCTCGGTGAGCACCCCCACCCGCGCGGCCAGGAGACTTCGGTGACCAGTCAGCGCCCGGGTGAGCCCCGGGCAGCCAACCCGCTGCGGGATCCACGCGACCGCAGGCTCCCGCGGGTGCCGGACCCGTGCGCGCTGGTGGTGTTCGGAGTCACCGGCGACCTGGCGCAGAAGAAGCTGATCCCGGCGGTCTACGACCTGGGCAACCGGGGTCTGTTGCCCCCCGGCTTCGCCCTGCTCGGCTTTGCCCGCCGGGAGTGGGGGCACGGCGAGTTCGCCTCGCTCGCCCACGACGCCGCCCGCGACCACAGCCGGACCGAGTTCCGCGAGGAGGTCTGGCGGCGGATCGCCGACAGCATCCGGTTCGTTCCTGGCTCGTTCGACGATGACGCCGCCTTCGACCTGCTGGCGCAGACGCTGATCGACCTGGAGGACTCGCACGGCATCCAGGGCAACGCCGCGTTCTACCTCTCGATCCCGCCGGCCGCGTTCCCGGTGGTGCTCAAACAGCTCGCCCGCACGAAGATGGCCGACAACGACGACCGCGGCGGCTGGCGGCGGGTCGTCGTGGAGAAGCCGTTCGGGCACGACCTGGCGAGCAGCCGAGAGCTCAACGCGCTGGTGGACGACGTCTACACCCCGCAGGACGTCTTCCGCATCGACCACTACCTCGGCAAGGAGACGGTCCAGAACCTGCTCGCGCTGCGGTTCGCGAACACGCTGTTCGAGCCCACCTGGAACAGCCACTACGTCGACTCCGTGCAGATCACGATGGCCGAGGACGTCGGCATCGGCACCCGCGCCGGCTTCTACGACACCGCCGGGGCCGCTCGTGACGTGCTCCAGAACCACATGCTGCAGCTGCTGGCGCTGACCGCGATGGAGGAGCCGGTCTCCTTCGACGCCGACTCCCTGCGGACCGAGAAGCTCAAGGTGCTCGGCGCGATCTCGCTGCCCACCGACCTGCCCCGCCACGCCATCCGCGGCCAGTACCAGAGCGGCTGGCTCGGTGGCCAGCGGGTCGCCGGCTACCACGAGGAGAAGGACATCCCGACCGACTCCGCCACCGAAACCTTCGCCGCGGTCCGGCTGGGCGTGGAGACGCGACGCTGGGGGGGCGTCCCGTTCTACCTCCGTACCGGCAAGCGGTTGCCCCGCCGGGTCACCGAGATCGCGGTCGTCTACAAGCGGGCCCCGCACCTGCCCTTCACCGCCGCCGACATCGAGGAGCTCGGCCAGAACCAGCTGGTGGTGCGGGTGCAGCCGGACGAGGGTGTCACGCTGCGGTTCGGCTCCAAGGTGCCGGGTTCGACGATGGAGGTTCGCGACGTCGCGATGGACTTCCTCTACGGCGAGGCGTTCACCGAGTCCTCCCCCGAGGCCTACGAGCGACTGATCCTCGACGTCCTGCTCGGTGACGCGACGCTGTTCCCGCGCAACGAGGAGGTCGAGATGTCCTGGCGGGTGATCGACCCCTTGGAGGAGTTCTGGGACGGTTCCGAGCCGGAGCCGTACGACGCCGGCACCTGGGGCCCGACCGGTGCCTTCGAGATGCTCGACGGCGACGGCCGGGTCTGGCGGCGACCGTGACGACGTTGTGGGACACCAACGGCGGCGAGGTCGTCAAGGCGCTCTCGGCCGAGCGCCGCTCGGCCGGGGCGGTCGCGTTCGGCATCGTGCTGACCCTCGTCGTCGTCGTCGACGAGCGGCACGCGGCGGAGGCGATGGCCGCCGCGTCCGCGGGGGCGATGGCGCACCCGTGCCGGTTGCTCGTCGTCGTCCGCCGCCAGCCGGACGCGGCGGAGCCGCGCCTGGACGCGGAGGTGCAGGTCGGCGGCCGGCTCGGCACCGGCGAGGGCGTGGTCCTGCGCATGTACGGGCGGCTGGCCCGCCACGCCGAGTCGGTGGTGCTGCCGCTGCTCGCACCGGACACCCCGGTGGTGACCTGGTGGTTCGGCGCACCGCCGCAGAAGATCGGGCAGGACCCGCTCGGGCTGCTCGCCAGCCGGCGGATCACCGACAGCTCGGCGGCTCCGGAGCCGGTGCAGGCGCTGCGGGAGCGGGCCGGTGACTATCACTCCGGTGACACCGACCTCGCCTGGACCCGGTTGACCCCGTGGCGGTCGGTGCTCGCCGCCGCGTTCGACTCGACCACCGGTGCGGCCACCGGCGGCGAGGTGACCGCCGCCGCGGACAACCCGAGCGCCACCCTGCTGGCCAGCTGGCTGGCGGCCCGGCTCGGCGTACCGGTCGGCCTGACCGCCTCGCGGGGACCCGGCATCACCTCGGTCGAGCTGACGCTGGACGGCGACCGGTCGCTGCGGCTGAGCCGTGCCGACGGGCGGAGCGCGACGCTGGCCCGGTCCGACCACCCGGACCGGGTGCTGCCGCTCGCGCGCCGGGAGATGGGCGAGCTGATCGGCGAGGAGCTGCGCCGGCTCGACGCCGACCAGCCCTACGCCGACGCCCTCGCGAACGCCTTCGGGCTGCCCCGCCAGCACCAGCCGGCGGACAAGACGCAGGAGCACCGCGGTACGGCGAACCGCCGGGCCACCCCGGCCAAGCGGACGCCGGCCGAGGCGACCGCCGAGCGGGCGTCCCGGCGCCGCCTCGGCACCGCCCCGACCACGTGAGCGCCGCCCCCGCGGTGCTGGTCCACCGCGACGCCGGGCTGCTCGCGAAGGCAGTCGCGGCCCGGCTGCTGACCCGGCTGGTGGACGTCCAGGCTGCCCGCGGCGGCGCCTCGCTGGTGCTCACCGGCGGGGGGATCGGCACCGCCGCGCTTCGCGAGCTGCGGACCGCGCCGGCCCGCGACGCGGTGGACTGGTCCCGGCTCGACATCTGGTGGGGCGACGAGCGGTTCCTCCCCGCCGGTGATCCGGAGCGCAACGAGACCCAGGCCCGGGAGGCGCTGCTCGACGCCGTGCCGCTGGACCCGGCCCGGGTGCACCCGATGCCGGCGGCCGACGGGCCGGGCGCGGACCCCGAGCGGGCGGCCGAGGCCTACGCCGCCGAGCTGGCCCGGGCGGCCCGGCACGAGGACCACGGCCCGGCGCCGTCGTTCGACGTGCTGTTGCTCGGGCTCGGCCCGGACGGTCACGTCGCGTCGCTGTTCCCCGAGTTCCCCGGCATGCACGACGACCGGCCGGTGGTGGCCGTGCGGGGCGCCCCGAAGCCGCCCGCGATCCGGCTCAGCCTCACGCTGCCGACGATCAACGGGGCCCGCGAGGTCTGGGTCATCGCGGCCGGGGAGGAGAAGGCCACCGCGGTGCATCTCGGCCTCGGCGGCGCCGGCTCGGTGCAGGTGCCGGCGGCCGGAGTGCGCGGCCGGGCCGCGACGCTGTGGCTGCTCGACCGGTCGGCGGCCAGCCGGCTGCCCGCGGACCTGGCCCGGATCGCGAGCCCCTGAGCCCCCCGCGACGGCGCCGCCGCAAGCCGGCGACCCGGCGCTAGCCGTCGCGGAGCTTGGCCAGCGCCTCCTCGAGGATCGCGTCGCCGTCCTGCTGGTTGCGCCTCTCCCGGACGTAGGCGAGGTGGGTCTTGTAAGGCTCGTTCTTGGGCGCCGCGGGCACGTTGCCCTGGTCCCGGCCGGCCGGGAAACCGCAGCGCGGGCAGTCCCAGCTGTCGGGAATCGCCGCGTCGGTCGCGAAGGACGGCCGGGTCTCGTGGTCGTTGGCGCACCAGAACGACACCCGCAGCCGGGGCGCAGCCTCCCCCCGTTCGGCCTCCCCCATCGGTCCGGCGCCTACTCGGCTACCGCGGATCGCGTTACCACCAGCCACGAACGCTCCTTGGGAAGTTGGTCAGAGGGGTTGTGGCCCCGCCGCCCGGACGGCGGCGGTCCCGCCAGCCCGAGGCTATTTCTTGAGCAGCAGGCCCAGCGCGACGATGCATCCGAACCACACCAGGCCCGTGAAGATCGTCAGCCGGTCGAGGTTCTTCTCGACCACCGAGGACCCCCCCAGCGATGACGAGACGCCGCCGCCGAACAGGTCGGAGAGCCCACCACCCTTGCCGCGGTGCAGCAGGATGAACACGACGAGCAGCACGCTCGCCAGGATCAGCACGATCGAGGAGAAGACCACCACTTAAACGAGCACCCTTTCCTCGGGGAAGTGACAGGCCACCTGGTGCCGGGGAGCGATCTCCACCAGCGGCGGTTCGACGGTCTTGCAGATCTCCTGTGCCTTCCAGCACCGCGTGTGGAACCGGCAGGCCAGTGGTGGGTTCAGCGGACTCGGCACGTCTCCCTGGAGCAGGATCCGCTCCCGCGTCCTCTCCTTCTCCGGGTCGGGGATCGGGACCGCGGACAGCAGCGCGTGGGTGTAGGGGTGCATCGGGTGCTCGTAGAGGCCGATCCGGTCGGCGACCTCGACGAGCTTACCGAGATACATGACCGCAACCCGGTCGGAGATGTGCCGGACCACCGACAGGTCGTGCGCGATGAAGACGTAGGTGAGGTTGAACTCGTTCTGCAGATCCTCCAGCAGGTTGATCACCTGCGCCTGGATGGACACGTCGAGCGCGGACACCGGCTCGTCCGCCACGACCAGCTTCGGCCGGAGGGCGAGCGCGCGAGCGATCCCGATGCGCTGGCGCTGGCCGCCGGAGAATTCGTGCGGGTAGCGGTTGTAGTGCTCCGGGTTGAGCCCCACCAGGCTGAGCAGGTCCTGCACGGCCCGCTTCACGCCGTTCTCGGTCTTGATGTTCTGCAGCCGGAACGGCGACCCGACGATCGTGCCGATGGTGTGCCGCGGGTTCAGTGAGGAGTACGGGTCCTGGAAGATGATCTGGATGTCACGCCGGAGCGGACGCAGGTCGCTGCGGGAGGTCCGGGTGATGTCCTTCCCGTCGAACATGATCGTGCCGCCGGTGGGGTCGAGCAGCCGGGTCAGCAACCGGCCGGTGGTCGACTTGCCGCACCCGGTCTCTCCGACCAGGCCGAGCGTCTCGCCGCGGGTCACCGAGAACGTCACGCCGTCGACGGCCTTGACCGCGCCGACCTGCTTCTGGAACACGATGCCCCGGGTGACCGGGAAGTACTTCTCGAGGCCCTCGACCGACAGCAGCGTGTCCTGCCCCACCCCCGCGGCCGGTCCGGCCGGCGGGCTCGTCGTCGAGGTCACGGTGCTCTCCTGGTCGGTTCGGCCGGCCGGTCGGGGCGGCGGGCTGCTGGGCATCGGGCGACGTCGGGGCGTTGCACAAGGGCCGGTGTCCGAGGACGCGGTGTCCGAGGACATTGTGCGCCCTCGGGGTGCGGTTGGGGCGTACGCCGACGAAACGGCGGTGGACCGGGCCGGGGTGCGGCGGTCACACCTTGGCCTGGATCTCCTCGGTCCAGATCCGCTGCCGCTCCTGCGGGGGGAGGTGGCAGGCCACCCGGTGGCCCGGGGTGGACTCCCGCAGCACCGGCACCTCGGTCTCGCTACGGCCGCCGTTGAGAGCGTCGTAGGGGCAGCGTGGATGGAAGGAGCATCCGGACGGGACGTTGATCAGGCTGGGTGGGCTGCCGGCGATCGGCTGCAGGCGTTCCTGACGGTCCATGTCGAGCCGGGTGACCGAGTTGAGTAGCCCCCAGGTGTAGGGGTGCTCGGGCCGGTAGAAGATGTCCTGCACCGAGCCGTACTCGACGGCCTTGCCCGCGTACATGACCAGGATGTCGTCGGCGACGTTGGCGACCACGCCGAGGTCATGCGTGATGATGATGATCGCCGAGCCGAACTCCTTCTGCAGGTCGCTCATCAGCTCCAGGATCTGCGCCTGGACGGTGACGTCCAAGGCCGTGGTCGGCTCGTCGGCGATGAGCAGCTCCGGGTTGTTCGACAGTGCCATCGCGATCATGGCCCGCTGCCGCATGCCGCCGGAGAACTGGTGCGGGTAGTCATCGACACGGCGGTCCGGCTGCGGGATGCCGACCCGGTCCAGCATCTCCACCGCGCGGCCGACGGCGACCTTCTTCGACACCTTGTTGTGCACCCGGTATGCCTCCGCGATCTGCGCCCCGACCGTGAAGTAGGGGTGCAGAGCCGACAGCGGATCCTGAAAGATCATCGCCATCCGCGAGCCGCGCAAGGCCCGAACCTGGTCGATCGAGGCGCTGATCAGCTCGTCGCCGCCGAGCCAGACCTCACCGGCGAGCCGGGCCCGGGTGCCCTTGTGCAGGCCGAGGATGCCGAGGCTGGTCACGCTCTTTCCGGAGCCGGACTCCCCCACGATCCCGAGCGTCCTGCCCTTCTCCAGCGTGAAGCTGAGCCCGTCGACGGCCCGGACCAGACCATCGTCGGTGGGAAAGTGGATCTTGAAGTCGCGGACATCGAGGAAGGCCTGCGGCGCCGACCGCGGTGCGGCCTGACCCTCGAGAAGGACGGAGGACACGGGAGCCTTTCAGCAGCAGGGATCGACAGGAGCGGGGCCGCCGACCGGGTCAGGAGTAGCGGACCTTCGGGTCGACGACGGCGTAGAGCACGTCAACGACGAGGTTGGCGAACACGATGAAGAACGCCGCGAACACGGTGACCCCGATGATGATGGGCAGGTCGATGTTGAAGATCGCGTCGATCAGCAGCTTGCCGAGCCCGGGCAGTCCGAACACGCTCTCGGTGAGCACCGCGCCGCCGAGCAGTGCTCCCAGGTCCAGACCGAAGATCGTCACGATCGGGGTGAGCGCGGATCGCAGCCCGTGCTTGCCGATCACCTTGCGCTCCGAGAGCCCCTTCGCGCGGGCGGTCCGGATGTAGTCCTCCCCCATGGTCTCGAGCATGCTGGCCCGGGTCAGCCGGGCGTAGAGCGCCGCGTAGAGGAAGGCCAGGGTGAACCACGGCAGGATCAGCGCCTTCGCCCAGCCCACCGGATCACTGAACGGGCTGACGTAGCTGGGATAGGGCAGGATCTTCCAGGTCGCCGCGAAGAAGAACAGCGAGACCAGCGCGGTGAAATACACCGGCAGCGACACCCCGGCCAACGCCAGCCCCATCGCCGCCCGGTCGAAGAACGTGCCCTTGCGCAGTGCACTGAGGATGCCGGTGGAGACGCCGATGAGCAGCCAGAGCACCGCGGCGCCGGCCGCGATCGACAGCGTCACGGGGAACCGGTCCTTGATCAGCCCCAGCACCGGCTCGTTGTTCTTGAACGAGTAGCCGAAGCACGGCGCCGGGCAGTGGCTGACCTGGGTGCCCTCGCCGTAGTCGCGGCCGGCGACGATGCCCTTGAGGTACAGCCCGTACTGGACGGGCACCGGCCGGTCGAGGCCGAGCTTGTGGTTGATGATCGCGATGCGGTCCGGCGTGCAGGCCTTCCCGCAGGCCAACGTCGCCGGGCTGGCCGGGATGAGGAAGAAGATCCCGAACGTGATCGCACTGATCACCAGCAGGATCAGGAAGACGCCGATGAGACGGCGGATGATGTAGCGGACCATGGCGGGCGTCCTTCGCTGGCAGGGGTATCGGGGCGGTCAGCTGCGGCCGGCGCGCGGGTCGAGCGCGTCCCGCAGCCCGTCACCGAAGAGGTTGAACGCGAGGACCGTGATGAACAGCGCGATGCCCGGAACCGCGACGTACGTCGGGTCCACCTGGTACCAGGAGACGGCGCTGGAGAGCATCTCCCCCCAGGACGGGGTCGGCGGCTTCACCCCGACCCCGAGGAAGGACAGCGCCGCCTCGAGCAGGATGTTGGTCGGGATGATCAGCGTCGCGTAGACGAGGATCGGCGCGGCCAGGTTCGGCAGCAGCTGCTTGAACAGGATGTGGCCGTCGCTGGCCCCGAGCGAGCGGGCCGCGTCGACGAACTCGCGCTCGCGCAGGGAGAGCGCCTGACCGCGGATGATGCGCCCGATGTAGGGCCAGCCGAAGAACCCGATGACGCTGACCAGCAGCAGCAGCCGGTTGACCCCGGTCGCGACAGCGATCAGAGCGATCGAGAAGACGAGGACGGGGAACGCCAGCAGCACGTCCATGATCCGGCTGATGAGGTTGTCGACCCAGCCGCCGAAGTAGCCGGCGGTGATCCCCAGTACGGAGCCGATCACCACCGAGACCGTCGTGGACGCGATCGCGATCAGCAGCGAGATCCGGGCGCCGTAGACGATCCGGCTGAAGATGTCGCGGCCGCTGCCCGGCTCGACTCCCAACCAGAAGTCCTTTGTTATCCCGCCGAACTTGCCCTTCGGGATGCCGCCGAGGTCGGGGTTGATCGTCTTCTGGTAGAAGACGTTCGGCGGGTGGCCGTTGAGCTTGGTCAGCAGCGGTGCCACGACCGCGACGACCAGCAGGAAGACGATCACCCAGAAGCCCAGCAACGCGACCTTGTCACGCTTGAGACGCATCCAGGCGATCTGGCTGAGCGACCGGCCCTGGATCTGCGTCTCGCCCTGGAGCACCGCCTCCGGGTTGGCTATCTGGGCGGAGGCCTGGACCTCGAGTGGAGCGGTCATGAGGCTCGAACATCACCCTTCGGAGGTCCGGGGCGCGGGACGGCCCGGCGGTGCAACGGGCCGTTGACGTCGCATTTTGGCCGGAACTTTAGGTGTCGCACGAACGCGACGCCAGGGCCGAAAGGGGCGGGCCTCCGAATCGTGACATGTTGGTAACTCAGCGCTTAGCAGGTATCACACTCTGTTGATCACGTCAGGCGGACTGGCGGTACCGGACGATCGCGGCGAACTCGTCGGCGTCGAGGCTGGCACCGCCGACGAGCGCGCCGTCCACGTCCGGCTCGGCCATGATCGCGGCAACGTTCGCCGCCTTCACCGAACCGCCGTAGAGGATCCGCACCGCGGCAGCGACGCCGAGGCCGTAGCGCTCGGCCAGCCGGCCGCGCAGCGCAGCGCAGACCTCCTGGGCGTCGGTGGGGGTCGCGGTCTCGCCGGTGCCGATGGCCCAGATCGGCTCGTAGGCCAGCACCAGGCGGCCGGCCGGCTCGGCCGGCAGCCCGGCGAGGCAGCGGTCGAGCTGGTCGAGGCAGTGCGGCACGTGGCCGGCCGACCGCCGGACGTCGAGGCCCTCACCGACGCAGAGGATCGGCACCACGCCGACCCCGAACGCCGCCCGGACCTTGGCGTTGACCGCCTCGTCGGTCTCACCGTGGTGCTCCCGACGCTCGGAGTGCCCGGTCAGCACGTACGAGCAGCCGAGCTTGGCCAGCATCGGGCCGGAGATCTCACCGGTGTAGGCGCCGCTGGGGTGGGGGGAGAGGTCCTGCGCGCCGTACCGGATCAGCAGCCGGTCCCCGTCCACGAGCGTCTGCACGCTGCGCAGGTCGGTGAACGGCGGTAGCACGACGACCTCGACGTCGTCGAACTCCTCTTCCCTGAGCGTGAAGGCCAGCTTCTGGGTGAGCGAGATCGCCTCGAGGTGGTTCAGGTGCATCTTCCAGTTGCCAGCCATCAACGGCAGCCGGCCGCCCCGGTGAGCCTTGGTCTCCCGGGTGGGCCGGGCGCCGACGAGGGGCACGGTCAGTCCGCCAGCGCCGCGAGACCGGGCAGGGTCTTGCCCTCGAGGTACTCGAGGCTTGCTCCGCCACCGGTGGAGATGTGGCTGAAGGCGTCCGCGGGCACGCCGAGCGCGCGCACCGCGGCGGCCGAGTCACCACCACCGACCACCGTGGTGCCGCGGACCGCGGCGACCGCCCGCGCCAGCTCGCGGGTACCGGCGGCGAACGGCGCCAGCTCGAAGACCCCCATCGGGCCGTTCCAGAACACCGTGCGTGCATCGGCAAGCAGTTCGGCGAAGCGGGCGACCGTCGCCGGGCCGATGTCCAGTCCCTTGGCGTCCGGCGGGATGCCGTCGGCCGGCACGACCCGGACGTCGGCGTCGGCGCGCGCCTCGTCGGCGACCACGATGTCGGAGGGCAGCACCAGCTCGACGCCCCTGTCCCGCGCGGTGCGCAGGAACGCGCGCACCGCCTCCAGCTGGTCGGTCTCGAGCAGCGAGCTCCCCACGCCGAGCCCCTGGGCCCGCAGGAACGTGAAACACATGCCGCCGCCCACCAGCAGCCGGTCGACCTGGCCCAGCAGCGCGTCGATGACGCCGAGCTTGTCGGAGACCTTGGAGCCGCCGAGCACCACGACGTAGGGCCGGTCCGGGTCGCCGGTGAGCTGCCCCAGGACCGCCACCTCCGCCTGGACCAGTCGGCCCGCGGCGTGCGGCAGCCGCCGCGGCACGTCGTAGACGCTGGCGTGCCGCCGGTGGACGGCGCCGAACGCGTCGCCGACGTAGCAGTCGGCCAGCCCGGCCAGCCGGTCCGCGAACTCGCCGCGCTGGGCGTCGTCCTTCGCGGTCTCGCCCGGCTCGAAACGCAGGTTCTCCAGCAGCGCCACGTCGCCGTTCCTCAGCGCGGCCACACTGTCCGTGGCCGCCGGCCCGACCACGTCGGCGGCGAGCGCGACCGGGCGGCCGAGCAGCTCAGTGAGCCGCTCCCCCACCGGGCGCAGCGACAGCTCGGGACGCGCTCGCCCCTGCGGTCGACCGAGGTGGGCACACACCACGACCCGGGCGCCGAGACCGGCCAGCTCGGCGATCGTGGGAGCACTGGCCCGGATGCGGCCGTCGTCGGCGATTCCGTCGGTGCCCAGCGGCACGTTGAGGTCCGAGCGCACCAGCACCCGGCGACCGGCGAGCGCGCCGAGCGAGTCGATACCCCGCATCTAGGCCAGACGCGAACCGACGAGGGCAGCCACGTCGGCCAGCCGGTTCGAGTAGCCCCACTCGTTGTCGTACCAGCCGATGACCTTGACCTGGTTGCCGTTGGCCATGGTGAGCAGCGAGTCGAACGTGCACGACGCCGGTGAGCCCACGATGTCCGAGGAGACGATGGGGTCGGCCGTGTAGACGAGGTAGCCCTTCAGCGGTCCGTCCGCCGCGGCCTGGTACGCCGCGTTCACCTCGTCCCGGGAGACCTCCCGCTCCAACTCCACGACGAGGTCGGTCACCGACCCGTCGGGCACCGGGACCCGCATCGCTATCCCGTCCAGCTTCCCCTCCAGCTCGGGCAGCACCAGGCTCGTCGCCTTCGCCGCTCCGGTCGTGGTCGGGATGATGTTCTGCGCGGCGGCCCGGGCGCGACGCAGGTCCGAGTGGGGGAAGTCGAGGATGACCTGGTCGTTGGTGTAGGCGTGGATGGTGGTCATGAGCCCGCGCACCACGCCGAAGCTGTCGAGAAGCACCTTCGCCAGCGGCGCGACGCAGTTGGTCGTGCACGAGGCGTTGCTGATGATCGTGTGCCGAGCCGGGTCGTACCTGTCGTCATTGACGCCCATGACGATCGTGATGTCCTCGCCCTTGGCCGGGGCCGAGATGATGACCTTCCGGGCGCCGGCGTCGATGTGCTTGCGGGCGTCCTCGGCGGTGGTGAACCGGCCGGTGGACTCGATCACGACGTCGACGCCGAGGTCGCCCCACGGCAACGCGGCGGGGTCGCGCTCGGAGAGCACCGAGATCGTGCCGCCACCGACCCGGATCCCGTCGGGGGTGGCCCGGACCTCCTCGGCGAGTGTCCCCAGCACCGTGTCGTACTTGAGCAGGTGCGCCAGCGTCTTGGTGTCGGTGAGGTCGTTGACCGCGACGACCTCGATGTCGCCGCCGCCAGCGGCCGCGACGGCCCGCCAGAAGTTGCGGCCGATCCGGCCGAAGCCGTTGACGCCAACTCGGGTGGGCACGGCGGGTGTCTCCTCGTCTCGCGGATGTCGCAGGAAAACCTAGCCGATCCGGCCGGGGCGGGGAAAACCGCCGGGCGCTCGGTCACGGCGTGAGCATCTCCGCCGTGAGGCTGGCCTCCGTCCCGGGGATGCCGAGCTCCTCCGCGCGCCGGTCGGCGAGCGCCAGCAGCCGGCGGATGCGCCCGGCGACCGCGTCCTTGGTCATCGGCGGGTCGGCCAGCGTGCCGAGCTCCTCCAGACTTGCCTGGCTGTGCGCCATCCGCAGCCGGCCGGCGCTGAGCAGATGCTCCGGCGCGTCCTCGCCGAGGACCTCGAGCGCCCGCTGCACCCGCGCCCCGGCGGCGACGGCGGCACGGGCGGAGCGCCGGAGGTTGGCGTCGTCGAAGTTCGCCAGCCGGTTGGCGGTGGCTCGGACCTCCCGGCGCATCCGCCGGTCCTCCCAGGCCAGCAGGCTCTCGTGCGCACCGAGCCGGGTGAGCAGGGCCCCGATCGCGTCCCCGTCGCGGATCACGACCCGGTCCACCCCACGGACCTCGCGGGCCTTGGCGGCGATGCCGAGCCGGCGCGCGGCCCCGACCAGCGCCAGCGCCGACTCCGGTCCGGGGCAGGTGATCTCGAGAGAGGACGAGCGGCCCGGCTCGGTGAGGGAGCCGTGCGCCAGGAACGCGCCGCGCCACGCCGCCGCCGCGTCGCACACCGACCCGGACACGACCTGCGGCGGCAGCCCACGCACCGGCCGGCCGCGGTTGTCGATGAGCCCGGTCTGGCGGGCCAGCCCGTCGCCGTCACGGGTCACCCGGACCAGGTAGCGGCTGCCGCGACGAAGGCCGCCGGCGGCGACCACGGCGAAGTCGGAGGTGTGCCCGTAGACCTCGGCGATGTCCTTGCGCAGCCGGCGCGCCGTCGATCCGGTGTCGAGCTCGGCCTCCACCACGACGCGGCCGCCGGCGAGGTGCAGCCCCCCGGCGAAGCGCAGCAGCGAGGCCAGCTCGGCCTTGCGGCAGCACGGCTTCGTCACCGTCAACCGGCTCAGCTCATCCTTGACGGCCGACGTCATCGCCATGCGGGCTCTCCGTTCGGGGCGGGTGGGGGGATCGTGAAGATCTCGCGGTAGGCCGCGGCCAGCCGGTCCAGGTCGTGCCGGGCGGTCCCGTCGCCGCGGGCCACCGGCGCCAACACCAGCCTGGCTCCCATGGCTTCCGCCGCCGCGGCGAGCGTGACGCTGCCCGCCGCGATGTCGCTGTCGGCGAGCACCAGGTCCACCGGTATCTCACCGCAGTGCGCGGCGAACGCCCGCAGATGGTCGGCCGGGGAGAACCCGGTGGTCTCCCCGTGCTGCGCGACGAGGTTCAGCACCAGCAGCCGCCGCGCTCCGGTGGCAGCCAGCGCCTTCGCGAGTTCCGGCACCAGCAGGTGCGGCAGCACGCTGGTGAACCAGCTGCCCGGTCCGAACACGACCCACTCGGCGTCCAGAACCGCCGCGACCGCGGCGGCGCAGGCGGCCGGCTCGGACGGGATCGGGGCGACGCTGACGACGCGCCCCGGGGTGGTGGCGATCTGCACCTGTCCCTGCACCAGCCGAAGCCGCTCCGGGCTGGTCCGGTCGAGCCCCGCCACCTCCGCCACCAGGTTCATCGGGTCGGTCGAGAGCGGCAGCACCCGGCCGCGGCAGCCGACCAGCTCGGCGACCGCCCCCAGGGCCGCGACCGGGTCGCCGAGCGTCTGGCAGAGGCCGGTGATCAGCAGGTTGCCCACGGCGTGCTGGGCCAGCGCTCCGCTGCCGCCGTACCTGTGCTGGAGCAGCCGTGCCCAGGTCGTCGACCGGGGGTCGGTGCCGGCCAGCGCCACCAGCGCCATCCTCAGGTCACCGGGCGGCAGCGCGTCGAGCTCGGCCCGCAGCCGGCCGCTGGACCCGCCGTCGTCGGCGACCGTGACCACCGCGGTGAGGTCGTCGGTGATCCGTCGCAGGGCGCCGAGCGACGCCGCCAACCCGTGGCCTCCCCCCAGGGCGACCACCCGGGTCGTCATTCCCGGCCCAGGTCGCGATGCACGACCTGGACGTCGACGCCGTCCGCGGCCATGCCGGCCGCGAACCGCTCGGCCATCGCGACGCTGCGGTGCTTCCCGCCGGTGCAGCCGACCGCGAGCGTGAGGTAGCGCTTGCCCTCACGCCGGTAGCCGGCCTCGACGAGGCGCAGGAGCCCGGCGTACTGGCTCAGGAACTCCGCGGCCCCGGGCTGGCCGAGGACGTAGTCGCGGACCAGCGGGTCGCGGCCGGTGAGCGGCCGCAGCTGGGGCACCCAGTGCGGGTTGGGCAGGAACCGACAGTCGACCACGAGATCGGCGTCCACCGGCAGCCCGTACTTGTAGCCGAACGAGACCACGGTCGCCCGCAGGCCGCTGTCGACCGCATCGCTGAACGCGGCGACGATCTTCGCGCGGAGCTCGTGGACGTTGAGGTCGGTGGTGTCCACCACCAGGTCGGCCTCGCCGCGCAGGTCGCGGAGCAGCCCCCGCTCGCGCGCGATGCCGTCGACCAGCCGACCGTCGCCCTGCAGCGGGTGCGGCCGGCGGACGTTCTCGAACCGGCGGACCAGGGCGTCGTCCGCGGCCTCCAGGAACAGCACGCGCGGCGGCAGGCCGCGCCGGTCCAGCTCGTCGATGCTGCTGCGCAGGTCGCTGCTGAAGGCCCGGCTGCGGACGTCGACCACCGCGGCGATGCGGCTGACCGCACCCTGCGACCGGCTTCCCAGGTCGGCCATCGTCGCGAGCAGGGACGGCGGCAGGTTGTCCACGACGTACCAGCCGAGGTCCTCCAGGCACTTGGCGGCCGTGCTGCGGCCGGCGCCCGACAACCCGGTGACGATGACGATGGTCAACGGTCGCGGGGCCGGGTCGGTCATGCCTGCACCCCGTGGCCGGCGCCGATCGGCTCGGTCGGCGGCTCGACGATCTCGCCGGTGGGCGGGTCGACCGCGGCGACCGGGCCGATGCCGGCGAGGGCGGTGATGATGGCGTCGGCGGTCCGCCGGCCGATGCCGGGTACGGCGAGGATCTCCTCGGTGCCGGCCCCCTGGAGCCGCTTCAGCGACCCGAAGTGGCGCAGCAGCGCCTTGCGCCGGGTCTCACCCAGACCGGGGATGCCGTCCAGCGCGCTGGCGGTCATCGACCGGGACCGCTTCGCCCGGTGGTAGGTGATCGCGAACCGGTGCGCCTCGTCCCGGACCCGCTGCAGCAGGTAGAGCCCCTCGCTGGTCCGCGGCAGCACCACCGGCTCGTCGCAGCCGGGCAGCCAAACCTCCTCCAGCCGCTTCGCCAGGCCGCACAGGGCGACGTCGTCGATCCCCAGCTCGCCGAGCGCCCGGGCGGCCGCCGCGACCTGGGGAGCGCCGCCGTCGACGACGACGAGGTTGGGTGGATAGGCGAACCGGCGCGGCCGCCCGGTCTCCGGGTCGAGCGCCGCCGGGCGTGCGGGTGCGCCGTCGTCGAGCGGGTCGTCGGCCACATCGAGCTCCCCGATGGCAGCGCGTTCCTCGAGGTAGCGGCGGAACCGGCGCGAGATCACCTCGAAGATGCTGGCGGTGTCGTCCGGCGCCCCGTCACCGCCGTGCGGTCCGCGGATCGCGAATCGGCGGTACTCGGAGCGGCGCGCCAGGCCGTCCTCGAAGACCACCATCGAGGCGACGACGCTGGTGCCCTGCAGGTTCGACACGTCGAAGCACTCGATGCGCAGCGGCGCCTCCGCCAGCTCCAGCGCCGACTGGACCTCGGCCAGCGCCCGGGACCGAGCGGTGAGGTCGCTGGCCCGCTTGAGCTTGTGCTGGCTCAGCGACTGGGCGGCGTTGCGCCCGACGGTCTCCATCAGGCTCCGCTTGTCGCCGCGCTGCGGGACCCGCAGATCGACCCGGCCGCCGCGGGTGAGCGCGAGCAGCTCGGTGACCACGTCGGCGTCGGGGGGTAGCGCCGGCACGAGCACCTCGCGGGGCACCTCCTCGCCCTCGGAGATGTAGACCTGGGACAGGAACTGCTCGACCAGCTCGCCGGTGGACAGCTCCTCCACCTTGTCCACGACCCAGCCGCGCTGCCCGCGGACCCGCCCGCTGCGCACGTAGAAGACCTGGACGGCCGCCTCCAGCGCGTCCTCGGCAAAGGCCACCACATCGGCGTCGGTGCCGTCGCCGAACACCACGGCCTGCTTCTCCATCGCGCGTCGCAACGCCCCGATGTCGTCCCGGAGCCGGGCCGCCCGCTCGTACTCCTGGGCGCCGGCGGCGGCGGCCATCTCCTTCTCCAGCCGGCGCAGGTACGTCGTGGTCTGCCCCGACATGAAGTCGCAGAAGTCGTCGACGATTCGGCGGTGCTCGACGGCGCTGACCCGCCCGACGCACGGCGCCGAGCACTTGCCGATGTAGCCGAGCAGGCACGGCCGGCCGACCTGGCCGGCGCGCTTGAACACCCCCGCACTGCAGGTGCGGGCCGGGAACACCCGCAGCAGCAGGTCGAGCGTCTCCCGGATCGCCCAGGCGTGGGCGTACGGACCGAAGTAGCGAACCCCCTTGCGCTTCGGCCCGCGCATCACCTGCAGCCGCGGGAAGTCCTCGTACAACGTCACCGCCAGGTTCGGGTAGCTCTTGTCGTCCCGGTAACGGACGTTGAAGCGCGGGTCGTACTCCTTGATCCAGGTGTACTCGAGCTGCAGCGCCTCGACCTCGGTGCCGACGACGACCCAGTCCACCCCCGCGCCGGAGAGCACCATCTGCTGGGTGCGCGGGTGCAGATTGTGCACATCCTGGAAGTACGACGACAGCCGGCCGCGCAGGCTCTTGGCCTTGCCGACGTAGATGACCCGGCCGCGCTCGTCCCGGAACCGGTAGACGCCCGGCTGGTCCGGAATCGACCCGGCGGGGGGGCGGTAGCTCGCCGGGTTGGCCATGCTGTCAGCCTAGTTGGCATGCCTTCCCAGGATCGCGCCGCGCGACCGCCGGGGTTGCCCACCGGACCCCTGGGGGCAGCGTCGCCGGCCGCAGCCTGGCCCTGGCAGGCGTCCGAGCCGGAAGGGGCAGCAGGCTGAGCGACGAGGTGCGCACCGAGGTCGTCGTCGACGCGGCCGGCTCCGTCGGCCGCGGCCGCCGGACGACGCTTCGGCTGTCGTGGCGCCGCGACGACCCGCTCGCGGTCGTCTTGCTGGTGTTGGCCGAACCCGACCATCCGGCGCTGCCCCGCGGCCGTTGGGTGGTGCTGCGCGACTTCCTTCGTTACGGGCTCGAGGAACCGACCGGTGACGGTGACGTTCGGATCCGTCCGGAGGCCGGCGGAGCCCGGGTCGTTCTGGAGCTGCTGCGCGGCGGCCGACCGTGCACGCTGGAGGTCCCCGCCCAGGTGGTCAGCCGCTTCCTCGACGCCAGCGAGGCGATCGTCCCCACCGGGGAGGAGAGCAGTGACGCGGCGCTGGACGCGCTGATCGGCCGGCTGCTGCGCCGCGAGTGAGGCCGGGTCAGCTCCGCAGTCGGAGTTCGCCGCCGGCCGCGGTCACCGGGACCTCCCTCAGCCCGCGTGACGTCGGGCCGGCCAGCACCCGACCGGTGCTGCCGTCGTAGACCGCGCCGTGGCATGGGCAGTGGAACCGCTGGTCGCTGGAGTCGAAGTTCACCGTGCAGCCGGCGTGGGTGCAGATGGCGCTGAACGCCGCGAACCGACCGGCCGCCGGCTGGACGACGAACGCCGGCTGGTGGGTGGCCGGGTCGGTGAACGGGACGGCTCCGCCGACCGGGACCTCGCTGGTCCGAGCGATGCGAGCGCCGGTCGGCGCGGCCGCGGCGGCGCCCCGCGCCGGGCCGGTCGGCGTGCTCGCCGACGTTGTCGGCGCGGCCCCGGTTCGTCCGGGACTGCCGCTCCGGCCCGAACGGCGGGAAACCAGGTGACCCAGCCCGGCGGAGGCGCCGGCGAGCACCACGGCCGCGGTGCCCACAACGCTCGCGATCGCACCGCCGCGGACCACCGTGCGGCGGTCGAGCGCCCGTCGGTCGGCCGGCGGCAGCGGTCGGTCGGGGTTCGGCCGCAGGCCCAGGTCGTGCGCCGCCCGGCGGCGCAGCACCCCGTCCAGCGACAGGACGCCGCCGGTGCCGGCCAGCGCCAGCGACAGCCAGGCCACGAAGAAACCGATGTCCGAGCCGTAGTAGTACGGCCGGGTGGTCCAGCTCACCGTGAGGAAGAACGACAGCGCGAGCAGCGCGCCGCCGGCGGCGGCGACCCGGGCCCAGAGCCCCAGCAGGGTTCCCAGGCCGACGGCGATCTCGGCCAGCGCGACCCCGACGCCGAACAGGACGGCGTGCCCGGCGACCGGCCCGAGCAGCGATCGCAGCGGGCTGGTCTGACGGAACAGCGCCAGCTGCGACTGGATGGACGTCGCGCTGGCGGCCCGGAAGAACAGCGGGTCGGCAAGCTTCTGCAGCCCGGCGAACAGGAACGTCGCGCCGAGGAACAGCCGCAGCGGCAGCAGCACCCAGCCCGGCTGGCGGAGCCGCTGCCCCCAGTCGACGCCGGGTGTCGGGTCGTACCGGCCGGCCGGGCGTCGGCGCCCGGCGTTCCGGTCGGGGTCAGCCACCGGTCGGCTCGGAGTCGCCGTGGTGTCGGACCCGCAGGTCTCGCCGAGGGGGTGGAGCGGCCGGGCCGGGGTCACGGGCTGTCGTCATGCCCGAGCAACGCGCGA
This sequence comes from Mycobacteriales bacterium, assembly GCA_038253225.1. GTDB lineage: Bacteria > Actinomycetota > Actinomycetes > JALYNC01 > JALYNC01 > JBBSHH01. The sequence goes on from JBBSHH010000016.1 coordinate 23,456, forward strand.
GGACGGGCCGGAGTTCACCGGCCGTTAGCCGCTCGCCTTGGCCTTGGGACGCCGGGCCCGCGCCGGCCGGAGGGCCGGCACCCGGGCGCCGAGATGGGAGCGGAGGAACCGGCCGGTGTGACTGGTCGCCACGGCCGCGATCATCTCCGGGGGGCCCTCGGCGACCACCGTGCCGCCGCCGCTGCCACCCTCCGGGCCCATGTCGATGATCCAGTCGGCGGTCTTGACGACATCGAGGTTGTGCTCGATGACGATCACCGTGTTGCCCGCGTCGACGAGGCGCCCGAGCACGCCGAGCAGCTTGCGGATGTCCTCGAAGTGCAGCCCGGTGGTCGGCTCGTCGAGCACGTAGACGGTCCGACCGGTGGAGCGCTTCTGCAGCTCGCTGGCCAGCTTGACCCGCTGCGCCTCACCGCCGGACAGCGTCGGCGCCGGCTGCCCGAGCCGGACGTAGCCCAGACCGACGTCGTTGAGGGTCTGCAGGTGCCGGGCGATCGGCGGCACCGCCGCGAAGAAGTCCAGCGCCTCCTCGATCGGCAGGTCGAGCACCTCGGAGATCGTCTTGCCCTTGTAGTGGACCTCGAGGGTCTCCCGGTTGTAGCGGGCGCCGTGGCAGACCTCGCACGGGACGTACACGTCCGGCAGGAAGTTCATCTCGATCTTGATGGTGCCGTCGCCGGCGCACGCCTCGCAGCGGCCACCCTTGACGTTGAAGGAGAACCGACCGGGCTGGTAGCCGCGGACCTTGGCCTCGGTGGTCTCCGCGAACAGCCGCCGGATGTGGTCGAACACACCGGTGTAGGTGGCCGGGTTGGACCGCGGCGTGCGCCCGATCGCGGACTGGTCCACCCCGACGACCTTGTCGACCTCCGCCAGACCGCTGACCCGCCGGTGCCGCCCCGGGACGGTCCGGGCGCCGTTGAGCCGCTGCGCCAGCACCGCGTAGAGGATGTCGTTGACCAGCGTCGACTTGCCGGAGCCGGACACCCCGGTGACCGCGATGAAGCACCCGAGCGGGAACGAGACGGTGACGTCCCGCAGGTTGTGCTCGCGGGCGTCCTGCACGGTGATCGCCCGGCCGGGGGTCGGCCGGCGGCGGATGTCGGGCACCGGGATCATGCGCCGGCCGGCCAGGTAGGCGCCGGTCATCGACTCCTCGCTCGCGAGCAGCTCGGCGACCGGACCGCTGACGACGACCCGGCCGCCGTGCTCGCCGGCGCCGGGACCGATGTCGACGACCCAGTCGGCCATCGAGATCGTGTCCTGGTCATGCTCCACGACGATCAGCGTGTTGCCGAGGTCGCGCAGTCGCACCAGCGTCTCGATCAGCCGGTGGTTGTCCCGCTGGTGCAGCCCGATCGAGGGCTCGTCGAGGACGTAGAGGACGCCGACCAGGCCGCTGCCGATCTGGGTCGCCAGCCGGATCCGCTGCGCCTCCCCGCCGGCGAGGGTGCCCGCGCCCCGGTCCAGCGACAGGTAGTCCAGCCCGACGTCGAGGAGGAAGCCGAGCCGGGCGTTGACCTCCTTGAGCACCCGCTCGGCGATGCGCGCCTCACGCGGCCCCAGCCGCAGGTCGCGCAGGAACTCCGCGCACTCCCCGATCGGCAGCCGGGCGACCTCGGCAATGGACCGGCCGGCCAGCGTCACCGCGAGCGACTCCGGCTTGAGCCGGGCCCCCTGGCAGATGGGGCAGGGCACCTCGCGCATGTACCCCTCGAACCGCTCCCGGCTGGTGTCGCTCTCGGCCTCGGAGTGCCGGCGACCGATGAAGGGCAGCACGCCCTCGAAGTTCGTGTAGTAGGAACGCTCCCGACCGAACCGGCTGCGGTAGCGGACGTGTACCTGGGTGTCGTGGCCGTGCAGCACCGCCCGCCGGGCCTTGGCCGGGAGCCGCTGCCACGGGGTGTCGAGCCGGAAGCCGAGATCGTCGGCGAGCGCCTGCAGCAACCGGTCGAAGTACTCCCGGGACTGCCCGGTCGCCCACGGCGCCACCGCGCCGTCCGCGAGGGACTGCTCGGGGTCGGGGACCACCAGCTCCGGGTCGACCTCCATCCGGGTGCCGATACCGGTGCACGCTGGGCAGGCGCCGTACGGCGAGTTGAACGAGAACGATCGCGGCTCGAGCTCCTCGAACGACAGGTCGTCATACAGGCAGGCCAGGTGCTCGGAGAAGGTCCGCTCCCGAGCCGGGTCGGCGGCGGGCAGGTCAACGAAGTCGAGGATCACCAGGCCGCCGCCGAGACCCAGCGCGGTCTCGACCGAGTCGGTGAGCCGGCGGCGGGCGGCGGCCTTGACCGTCAGCCGGTCGACGACCACCTCGATGGTGTGCTTCTCGTACTTCTTCAGCGCCGGGGGCTGGCTCAGCGGCAGGACCGCGCCGTCGACCCGGGCTCGGCTGTAGCCCTTGGTCTGCAGCTCGCGGAACAGCTCGGCGTACTCGCCCTTGCGGCCACGGATGACCGGCGCCAGCACCTGGAACCGGCTGCCCTCGGGCAGCTCCAGCACCCGGTCGACGATCTGCTGCGGGGTCTGGCGGGCGATCGGCCGTCCGCAGCGGGGGCAGTGCGGCGAGCCGGCGCGGGCGTAGAGCAGCCGGAGGTAGTCGTAGACCTCGGTGATGGTGCCGACCGTCGACCGGGGGTTGCGGCTGGTGGACTTCTGGTCGATGGACACCGCCGGCGAGAGGCCCTCGATGAAGTCGACGTCGGGCTTGTCCAGCTGGCCGAGGAACTGGCGGGCGTACGCCGACAGCGACTCGACGTAGCGCCGCTGGCCCTCGGCGAAGATCGTGTCGAAGGCGAGGCTCGACTTGCCCGACCCGGACAGCCCGGTGAACACGATCAGGGCGTTGCGCGGCAGGTCGAGGTTGACGTCACGCAGGTTGTGCTCGCGCGCGCCACGGATGATGAGGCGGTCAGCCATGGGCCGGCGTGTCACTCCCGGGAAGGGTTGGCGTGGCGATCCGACGGCGGGGAAGGTCCGGCGAGACGGTCGAGGAGACTGTAACGACCCAGGCCGACAGTTTCCTTCCGGGAGGAGTGTTCGGATGAGCGAGATGACCGGCTACACGGGTGACGTACGGGTCGGTGGCCCAGCCCAGTCCCGGGACCTGCCGGGGCTACGGGTCACCAAGGTGGCGGTCGGCCCGATGGACAACAACGCCTACCTGCTGCGCTGCCCCGAGACCGGGGGCGTGCTGCTGGTGGACGCCGCCGCCGAGCCGGCAACGCTGCTCCGCGAGTTGGGCGAGGACCCGCTGGTGCGGGTTGTCACGACACACGGGCACCGGGACCACTGGTCGGGCCTGGTCGAGGTCGTCCGCGTCACCGGGGCCCGGGTCGCGGCGCACTCGCTGGACGCGCCGGCGCTGCCGCTGCCGGTCGAGGAGACGCTCGAGGACGGCGCTCGGGTGGCCGTCGGGAACGCCACCCTGCGGGTGATCCATCTGCGTGGGCACACGCCGGGCAGCCTGGCGTTGCTCTACGACGCCGGGGGGGCCGCTCCCCCGCACCTGTTCACCGGGGACTCGCTGTTCCCGGGCGGTCACGGCCGTACCACGACCCTGGACGATCACCGGCAACTGATGGACGACCTGGAGAGCAAGGTCTTCGCGGCGCTACCGGACGGCACCTGGGTCTACCCCGGGCACGGCCGGGACACGACGCTCGGGGCGGAGCGGCCGGCGCTACCGGAGTGGCGCGCCCGCGGCTGGTGATCCCCGCGGCTGAGGGGACGCATCGTCATCGGGACAAGGCCCTGGGTCTGGCGGCTCCCGGGTCCCGACGGACCTTCGCCAGGCTCGCCACGGTCGTGACCCCGAGCACAGCCAGGATCACGGCCAGGCTGGCCGGGACGGGGATCTCCGGCGCCCACGAGTAGCTCTCGTGCAGCGCCTCGAGGATCAGCTTGACGCCGATGAAGGACAGGATCACGGCCAACCCGACGCTGAGGTAGATCAGCCGGTCGAGCAGCCCGCCGAGCAGGAAGTACAGCGAGCGCAGGCCCATCAGCGCACAGGCGTTCGCGGTGAAGACGAGGTACGGCTCCTTGGTCAGGCCGAAGATCGCCGGGATCGAGTCGAGGGCGAACAGCAGGTCGGTGACGCCGATCGTGATCATCACCACGAGCAGCGGGGTGACCAGCCGCCGGCCGCCGCGGGAGGTGACCAGCTTCCCGCCGTCGTACTCCTGGGTGGTCGGCAGCACCCGGCGGACCAGCCGCAGCACCGCGTTGTCCGTGGGCTCCGGCCCGTCGTTGCGGTGCCGGGCCAACCGCACCCCGGTGACGATCAGGAAGGCCCCGAAGATGTAGAACATGAACGAGAACCGTTCGATCGCGGCGGCCCCGAGCGCGATGAAGATGCCGCGCAGCAGCAGCGCGCCGACGATTCCGAACAGCAGCACCTTGTGCTGATGGGGTGCCGGTACCGCGAAGTTCGCCAGGATGATCACGAAAACGAAGAGGTTGTCCACGGAGAGGCTGTACTCGGTCAGCCAGCCGGCGATGAACTGGCCGGCCAGGTGGCCGCCTGCGACGAAGAACAACCCGACGGCGAACGCGAGAGCCACCGCCACGTAGAAGCCGGTCCACAGGGCGGCTTCGGTGATCTGCACCTCGTGCGGCCGGCGGTCGACCACGACGAGGTCCACCGCCAACAGCACGACGAGCGCGCCGAGCGTCGCGGCCCAGACCCACAACGGAACGGTCACCGAAACCAGCGCCTCCTCCGGCATGACAACGTCAACTGCCGGAGGTCTCTCCCGGGCCGGCGGGCCCCGCGACACCGGGTCCACAGGACCGTGATGACGACGTCGCGACGAGGGATACTCCCCTCCTGTGCTGCACCGAGTCTACCGAGGGATGCGCGGCGGGCTAGTCGACCCCGGCCGCCTGCATGCCCCGCAGTTCCTTCTTCAGCTCGTTGATCTCGTCGCGCAGCCGGGCGGCAAGCTCGAAGTGGAGCTCGGTGGCGGCGAGGTGCATCTGGTCGTTGAGCTGCTGGATGAGCTCGGCCAGCTCCGCGCGGGGCATGCCGGCCAGCTCAGCGGCGTGGCCCCCGGCCGCGCGGGACCGTGCCCTGGAGGACAGGCCCGGCACCGGCGCCTTGCCCCGGGTCTGCTGCCGGCCGGCCCCGCCGAGCAGCTCCCCGCCCTCGGTGGCGGTGCGGTAGACGTCGTCCAGGATGTCAGCGATCTTCTTGCGCAGCGGCTGGGGGTCGACCCCGCGCGCGGTGTTGTAGGCGACCTGCTTCTCCCGCCGGCGGTTGGTCTCCTCGATCGCGTTGCGCATGGAAGGGGTCACCGTGTCGGCGTACATGTGCACCTGGCCGGAGACGTTGCGCGCGGCTCGGCCGATGGTCTGGATCAGGGAGGTGCCCGAGCGCAGGAACCCCTCCTTGTCGGCGTCGAGGATCGAGACCAGCGACACCTCGGGGAGGTCGAGCCCCTCCCGCAACAGGTTGATGCCCACCAGCACGTCGTACTCCCCCTTGCGCAGCTCGCGGAGCAGCTCGACCCGGCGCAGCGTGTCGACCTCGCTGTGCAGGTAGCGCACTCGGATGCCGAGCTCGAGCAGGTAGTCGGTGAGGTCCTCGGACATCTTCTTGGTCAGCGTGGTGACGAGCACCCGTTCGTTGCGCTCCGCCCGCAACCGGATCTCGTGCACGAGGTCGTCGATCTGGCCCTTGGTCGGCTTGACCACGACCTGCGGGTCGACCAGCCCGGTCGGGCGGATGATCTGCTCGACGACGCCCTTGCCGCGGGAGAGCTCGTAGGGGCCCGGCGTGGCCGAGAGGTAGACCGTCTGCCCGATCCGGTCCAGGAACTCCTCCCACCGCAGTGGCCGGTTGTCCATCGCACTCGGGAGCCGGAAACCATGGTCGACCAGCGTGCGCTTGCGGCTCATGTCGCCCTCGTACATGCCGCCGATCTGCGGCACGGTGACATGTGACTCGTCGATGACGAGCAGGAAGTCCTCGGGAAAGTAGTCGAGCAGGGTGTTGGGGGCGGTGCCCGCCGCTCGGCCGTCGATGTGCCGCGAGTAGTTCTCGATTCCGGAGCAGAACCCGACCTGCCGCATCATCTCGATGTCGTACGTCGTGCGCATCCGCAGCCGCTGCGCCTCCAGCAGCTTGCTCTGGCGCTCCAGCTCGGCGAGCCGTTCGCGCAGCTCGACCTCGATGCCGCCGATCGCCCGCTCCATCCGCTCCGGGCCGGCGACGTAGTGGGTGGCCGGGAAGACGAAGATGTGCTCGTGCTCCTCGAGCACCTCGCCGGTGAGCGGGTGCAGGGTGAGGATCCGCTCGATCTCGTCGCCGAACATCTCCAGCCGGACCGCGAGCTCCTGGTAGACCGGGAAGATCTCGACCGTGTCGCCGCGGACCCGGAAGGTGCCGCGGGTGAAGGCCAGGTCGTTGCGGTTGTACTGGATGTCGACGAAGCGCCGGAGCAGCTTGTCGCGCTCGGTCTGCTGACCGACCTCGAGCCGGACCATCCGGTCGACGTACTCCTGCGGCGTGCCGAGGCCGTAGATGCAGGACACCGAGGCCACCACGATCACGTCGCGGCGGGTGAGCAACGACATCGTCGCGGAGTGCCGCAGCCGCTCGACCTCCTCGTTGATCGAGGAGTCCTTCTCGATGTAGGTGTCGGTCTGCGGGACGTAGGCCTCGGGCTGGTAGTAGTCGTAGTAGGAGACGAAGTACTCCACCGCGTTGTGCGGCATGAGCTCGCGGAACTCGTTCGCCAGCTGGGCCGCGAGGGTCTTGTTGGGCGCCATCACCAGCGTCGGCCGTTGCAGCCGCTCCACCAGCCAGGCGGTCGTCGCGGACTTGCCGGTGCCCGTGGCGCCGAGCAACACGATGTTGCGCTCCGCCGCGGTGATGCGGCGGGCGAGGTTCTCGATGGCCGCCGGTTGATCGCCGCTGGGCTGGAAGTCGCTGACGACGCGGAACGGTGCGTCGTGCCGGACGAGGTCGGTGACGGGGCGCATGGTCCTCACGCTACGACGGGGGTCGGACAGGAAGCCGCTGCGCGCACCGGGTTCGGCTCGTCAACGTTCGGCGGTCGGTGGAGCGGCCGGCGCTGGTCGGCGTTCGGCCGGGTCAACGTTGCGCCGGGTCCGGTGCTTCCGGCAACCGCCAGCCGGTCGCCGCGGCCCAGTCCTGCGCCCGGGACAGGGCGGCGTCGAACCAGGGTTCCTTCGCGTCGGTGTAGACCTCCATCGGCGGCGCGCCGGCAGCCAGCCCGCGCTTCACCGTCTCGTACGCCGACCGCTCCGCCGGCACCGCCCGCAGCCAGTCGCGGAACAGCAGCGCGTAGCGCGCTCCGGCGGACCCGGCCGGCCGGAGGTGCAGGTTCACCGGTCGCCCCGGATCGGCCGACCCGTGGAACCGCTTGGTCCAGTGCGCCGGTTCCGGGTCGACCGGCTTCGGGCGGTCTGCGGTGATGTCCGGCCGGTTCGGGAAGCCGGCGCGACGCAGCGCCCCGCGCAGGTCGTCGGCGTCGGCGATCGTCGCGACCGTCAGCGCCACGTCGAGGACGTCCTTGGCCGCCAGTCCGGGCACCGCGGTCGACCCGACGTGGTCGACCCGCAACGCCTTGACCCCCGCCACCGTCCGCAGCCGGGCCGCGACCCGGCGGTACGCCGCCGCCCAGCTCGGGTCAGCAGGGACCAGCACCGCCCGCTCCGGGCGGGCCAGCCGGCCGGCCCTGATGTTCTCGGCGTACGGAAGCAGCCGGGAGGTCCAGAGCCGGTCGACCGAGGCATGCAGCGCGCGGCGTGGACCATCGTTGTCGATCACGACGTCGGCGGCGGCGGCCCGTGCGGCGCTGCCGGCCTGACTCGCCATCCGCCGCCCGGCGTCGGCGGCGGACAGGCCTCGCGATCCGGTCAGCCGGGCGAGCCGGACCGCCTCGGGGGCCTCGACGACGACCACGAGGTGGTACGACGGCGCGAGTCCGGTCTCGACCAGCAGCGGCACGTCGTTGACCACGACGGCGTCCGCCGGGGCGGCGGCGACCCGCCGCGCGGTCTCGGCCCGGACCAGGGGATGGACGATGGCGTTCAGTCGGCTCCGCTGGGTGGCGTCGGAGAACACGACCCGGGCCAGCCGCTGGCGGTCCAGTGACCCGTCGGCGGCGGCGACCACCGGGCCGAACGCGGCGAGGACCGCAGCCAGCCCGTCGGTGCCCGGCGCCACGACCTCCCGGGCGATCAGGTCGGCGTCGATCACCACGGCACCGCGAGCGGCCAGCCGGTGGGCGACCTCCGACTTACCCGACCCGATGCCGCCGGTGAGCCCGACGGTCAGCGTAGGCACGGCCGACGGAACCGGCGGTGGCCGGGCGCCCGGTCAGGCGCCGCCGGTGAGCTTCTCCCGCAGCGCGGCCAGCTGCTCGTCGCTGGCCAGCGCACCGGCGCTCGGCGTAGGCGCGGGCGTCGGCGCGCTGGGGCCGGCTTCCGCGTCGGTGTCGCCGCCGGAGCTGTACGAGGTGAGGCCGGCCGCCTCGGCCTCGGCCTTCTGGGCCGAGACGATCTGCTTCTGGTGGGCGTCGTAGCGGGACTGCGCCTCGGCGTACTGCCGCTCCCACTCCGCCTGCTGCGTCTCGTAGCCCGGCAGCCACTCGCCGGTCTCCGGGTCGAAGCCGTCGGGGTAGACGTAGTTGCCCTGGGCGTCGTACTGCGCCGCCATCCCGTAGGCCGCCGGGTCGAACCCGACCGCCTCGCCGACGGTGCCTTCGTTGGCCTGCTTGAGCGACAGGCTGATCCGCCGCCGGTCGAGGTCGATGTCGATGACCTTGACGAGGATCTCGTCGCCGACGTTGACGACCTGTTCGGGAATCTCGACATGCCGCTCGGCGAGCTCGGAGATGTGCACCAGGCCCTCGATGCCCTCGTCCACCCGGACGAACGCGCCGAACGGCACCAGCTTGGTGACCCGGCCGGGGACGACCTGTCCGATCTGGTGGGTCCGGGCGAACTGCTGCCACGGGTCTTCCTGGGTGGCCTTGAGCGAGAGCGAGACCCGCTCCCGGTCCATGTCGACGTCGAGCACCTCGACGGTGACCTCCTGGCCCACCTCGACGACCTCGGAGGGGTGGTCGATGTGCTTCCAGGACAGCTCGGAGACGTGCACGAGCCCGTCCACGCCACCCAGATCGACGAACGCACCGAAGTTGACGATCGAGGACACGACGCCCTTGCGGACCTGGCCCTTGCCGAGCTGGTTGAGGAACTCGCTGCGGACCTCCGACTGGGTCTGCTCCAG
>JBBSHH010000017.1:0-31722 GCA_038253225.1 Mycobacteriales bacterium
GACCGACGTGGTCGTGGCCCGCGACATCGTCGAGATGGGCAACACCTCGGCGGCGTCCATCCCGCTCGCGCTGACCCGGCTGGTGGAGACCGGTGCCGCCCGCCGGGGCGACCCGACGCTGCTGCTCGGCTTCGGCTCCGGCCTCACCTACGCCGGCCAGGTCGTCCGCTGCCCCTGACCCAGCACCGGAGCACCCGCGGCTGGTCCGCCGACCGACCCGCTGCCCACCCAGCCTCTCCCACCTAGCCCTTCGGCCAGCCTCTCCACCCACCCTCTCCACCACCCTCTCCACCCAGCAGAACCCGCCGGACCACCCGAAGAAGGAGTGCGCATGACCGAGCAGGAGATCCAGACCGGCCTCGCCGAGATCCTCCAGGAGGTAGCCGGCGTGCTGCCGGAGAACGTCTCGCCGGAGAAGAGCTTCATCGACGACCTCGATGTCGACTCGCTGTCGATGGTGGAGGTCGTCGTCGCCGCCGAGGAGCGCTTCGACGTCCGCATCCCCGACGACGACGTGAAGAACCTCAAGACGGTCGGCGACGCCGTCAGCTACATCAAGTCGGCAGGTGTCGCGGCGTGATCTCAGTGCACCAGGACGCCGTCGTCGTCACCGGACTCGGCGCGACCACGCCGATCGGCGGGGACGTGCCGACGACCTGGGAGGCGCTGCTAGCCGGAACCTCCGGCGTGCGGCTCCTCACCGAGGACTGGGCGCAGGGCCTGCCGGTCCGCCTCGCCGCGCCCGCGGCGGTCGACCCGACCTCGGTCCTGGAGCGGGTCGAGGCGCGCCGCCTCGACCGCTCGCAGCAGCTCGCCCTGGTCGCCGCCCGGGAGGCCTGGGCCGACGCCGGGCGACCGGCGGTCGAGCCGGAGCGGCTGGCCGTCGTGCTCGCGTCGGGGATCGGCGGCGTGCTGACCCTGCTCAGCTCCTACGACACGCTCAAGGAGCGTGGCGCCCGCCGGGTGTCACCGCACACCGTGCCGATGCTGATGCCCAACGGCCCGGCGGCCGCCGTCGGGCTCGAGCTCGGCGCCCGCGCCGGAGTGCACACCCCAGTGTCGGCCTGCGCCTCCGGGGCCGAGGCGATCGCGCAGGGCCTCGACCTGCTCCGGCTCGGGCGGGCGGACGTCGTCGTGGTCGGCGGCACCGAGGCCTCGATCCATCCGCTGCCGCTGGCCGGGTTCGCGGCGATGCGCGCCCTGTCCACCCGCGAGGACGCGCCGGAGGCGGCGTCGCGGCCCTACGACAAGGGACGGGACGGATTCGTCCTCGGGGAGGGCGCCGCGGTGCTCGTGCTCGAGCGGGTCACCGGCGCCCGGGAGCGGGGCGCGCGCATCTACGCCGAGGTGGCCGGCGCCGGGATCACCTCCGACGCCTACCACGTCGCCGCGCCCGACCCGGTCGGGGCCGGCGCCGCCCGGGCGATGCAGTTCGCCCTCACCGACGCCGAGCTGGGAGCTGCGGACATCGTCCACCTCAACGCGCACGCGACCTCGACGCCGGTCGGCGACCTGGCGGAGTCCGGCGCGATCCACAGCGTCCTGCGCGAGCACGTCGCCCACACCGCCGTCTCGGCGACCAAGTCCCAGACCGGGCACCTGCTGGGCGCGGCCGGCGCGGTGGAGGCCGTGCTGACGATCCTCGCACTGCGCCACCGGCTCGCCCCCGCCACCCGCAACCTCGACGACCTCGACGACGAAGTGCAGCTCGACGTCGTCCGCATCGACGCCCGACCGCTGCCGGCCGGTGCGGCGCTGTCGAACTCGTTCGGTTTCGGCGGCCACAACGTCGCCCTAGCCTTCCGGAGCCCGTCATGACCGTCACCGCCGGCCCGGGTGTGTCGGTGCTGCCCAACACCGACCCGCGCGACCCCCAGCAGCGGCTCGTCGCGCTGCTCGACCCCGGCACGCTCCGGCTGCTGGCGTCGGCCGACTCCAGCGGGGTGCTCCCCGGCCGCGGTCGGATCGCCGGCTGCGACGTCGTCGTGTTCGCCAGCGACGCCACCGTGCAGGGCGGTGCGATGGGGCGGGCGGGTTGCGACCACATCGTCGCGGCGTACCAGGTCGCGCTCGCCGACCGGCTGCCGATTCTGGGGTTGTGGCACTCCGGCGGGGCCCGGCTGCGCGAGGGCGTCGAGTCGTTGCACGCGGTCGGCCGGGTGTTCCACGCGATGACGATGGCCTCGGGCCGGATCCCGCAGATCTCCGTGGTGCTGGGCCCGGCCGCCGGCGGCGCGGCGTACGGTCCGGCGCTGACCGACATCGTGATCCTCGGGCCGGACGGTCGGGTCTTCGTGACCGGCCCGGACGTGGTGCGCTCGGTGACCGGTGAGGACGTCGACGCCCTGCGCCTGGGCGGCCCGGAGCCGCACGGGCGGCGCAGCGGGGTCGTGCACGTGGTGTCCGATACGGACGCGGACGCGCTGACCTCCGCCCGCGAGCTCACCACGCTGCTGGCGCACCAGAGCCGGTTCGGCGACCGGCCGGTCGAGGACTTCGACCTCTCCGGGCTGCTGCCGGACAACCCCAAGCGGGCCTACGACGTCCACCCGCTGGTCAACGGCCTGCTCGACGCACCGGGTGTGGAGCTGCACACCCGGTGGGCGCCCAACATCGTCACCACGCTCGGCCGGCTCTCCGGCCGGACCGTCGGCGTGGTCGCGAACAACCCGTTGCGCCTCGGCGGCTGCCTGGATGCCACCAGCGCCGAGAAGGCGGCCCGGTTCGTCCGGATGTGCGACGCGTTCGGGGTGCCGCTGATCATCGTCACCGACGTGCCGGGCTACCTGCCTGGCGTCGGCCAGGAGTGGGAGGGGGTCGTCCGGCGCGGGGCGAAGCTGCTGCACGCGTTCAGCGAGTGCACCGTGCCGCGGGTGACGCTGGTGACCCGCAAGGCCTACGGCGGCGCCTACATCGCGATGAACTCCCGCTCGCTCGGCGCGACCCGGGTCTTCGCCTGGCCCGGTGCCGAGGTCGCGGTGATGGGCGCCGTCGCCGCGGTCCGGATCCTGCACCGCCGCAAGCTGGCCGACGTACCGGAGGGGCAGCGGCCGGCGTTGGAGGCGGAGCTCGCGGCGGAGCACGAGGAGCTCGCCGGCGGTCTGTCGCGGGCCGTGGACCTCGAGGTCGTCGACGAGGTCATCGACCCCGCCGCCACCCGCTCGGCCATCGCCGGGGCCCTGGCGGCCGCGCCCGCCGCCCGCGGGTCGCACGGCAACATTCCGCTCTAGCCGGCCGTCCGCTCTCGTCTGCCGCAGCCCGCCGGTGGCTCGTCAGCCCGAGGTCACGTAGTAGCGGTCGGTGCGCACGACCTGCGGCTCCGCCGCCTGCCGGTAGGGCTCCAGCTCGGCGTCCCACGCGGTCCCCAGCAGGCCGTCCAGCCCAGCGCGCAGATCGGTTCCGGCCGCCAGCAGCGCCCGGATCCGGTCCTCGCCGACCATCACGTCGCCGTTCGCGCTGGTGCTGGCGGCGAAGAGCCCGAGCCCGGCGGTGTAGCTGTACCGCCTGCCGTCACAGCCCGGGGTCGGCTCCTCGGTCACCTCGAACCTCAGCGGCGCCCAGCCGCGCAGCAGCGAGGCCAGCCGGCCGGCGGTGCCGATCGGGGCTCGCCAGCGCGACTCGGTGCGCAGCGCCCCCGCAGCGGCCGGCTGGGCCGTCCAGCTCAGGTCGACGCGCATGCCGAGCTGGCGCGAGACCGCCCACGTCACGTGGGGGCACAGCGCGGGCGGACAGGAGTGGACGTGCAGCACGCCACGAGCGCTCACCGGGCCTCCTAGGGTGCGAGGTGCGCCTTCCCCGACGGCCTCGCTCGTCCCGAGCCCCTGCTCGTGCCCGTGCAGCAGCGGTCATTGTGCCCCACCCGCCCCATCTTTACCAGCGATAACGGCTGCGACGGGCACCGGCCTGTGTCGCGGTCAACCGCGCAGCGTCACGACCCGGCCGTCGGTCGCGCTGCTCCGGGCGGCGGCAAGGATCCGCAGCACCTCGACCGCGTCGGCCGGATCCACCGGCGGGGGGGCGCCGGTCCGCAGCGAGGCGAGCACGCCGGCGTAGAAGGCCGGATAGTCCCCGGCGTCGGTGGGAACCGGCGCCCCCCGCCCGGCGACCCCGAGCCGGCCGTACGCCGACGCCGACTCCCGGCCCCAGCCGGCCGGGGTCGGCCGGGCTCCCCGGCGCAGCGCCTCCTCCTGCGGGTCCAGCCCGTACTTGACGTACGCCGACCGCGAGCCGAGCAGCCGGAACCGCGGTCCGAGCTGGGCCGCGACGGCGCTCATCCACAGATGCGAGACCGTCCCGCCGGCGTGGGTCAGGGCGACGAACGTGTCGTCGTCGACCGCCACCGCGCGGCGGCGCCGCGCCACCTCGGCGTACACGGACGTGGGTGGGCCGAACAGCTGCACGGCCTGGTCGACGAGGTGGCTGCCGAGGTCGAAGAGCAGCCCGCCGGCATCGGCCGGGTCCCCGGACTCGCGCCACCCCGGCTTGGGCTCCGGCCGCCACCGCTCGAACCGCGACTCGAACCGGTGCACGTCGCCGAGCTCGCCGGCGGCGACCAGGCGGCGGACGGTGCGGAAGTCGCCGTCCCAGCGCCGGTTGTGGAAGACGGTGAGCAGGCGTCCGCTGCGCTCCGCCGCCGCGACGAGGTCGGTGGCCGCCTCGACGGTCGGCGCCAGCGGCTTGTCCACCACGACCGGCAGGCCGGCGCCGAGCGCGGCCTCGGCCACCGGCACGTGCCCGGCGTTCGCGGTGGCCACCACCACCAGGTCATAGTCCGCGGACCGGTCCCACAGCTGCTCCGGGGTGGCAAACACGCTCACGCCGGGATGCTCCCGGCGGGCCTGCTCGCTCCGCTCGGGGTTGCCGGTCACCACCGCCGCCAACGCCAGCCCGTCGGTCACGGCGACCAGCGGGGCGTGGAAGACCGCGCCGGCCAGCCCGTAACCGACCAGGGCCACCCGCAGCGGTTCGGTCACGGTCGGACGCTAGCGGCCGGCTGGAGCAGGCCGGCGACGAGGTCGCGGACTTGATCCGGTGACCAGCCGCAGGTCGCGTCGCCGACCGCGAGCTCGAGCAGCTGGACGTCCGGATCGGTCGTGGTGGCGGTCCCGGGCCAGCTCCAGATGCCCTCGGACTCGGCCAGCCGCCGGGCGGCGGCGGCGAACGCCTCCGGCCGGTGCGCACCAGCAGGTGCATCATCGGCGTCTGCGGCGGGTCCGGCCGCACGCTCAGCCCCGGGACCTCGCGGAGCAGCGCCGCGATCGCCTGCGCGTGGGTGAGGTACGCCGGCATCCGCGGCAGCCGCTCGCGCAGCCCCTGCAGCGCCGAGGCGGCGTAGGGCCAGAGCGCGAACAGCGTCCCGCCGAGCCGGTGCCGCCACTCCCGGACCTCCGCCACGACGTCCGCCGGGCCGGCGACGCAGCAGCCGGCGAGCGCCCCGAGGCCCTTGTAGAACGACACGTAGACGGTGTCGAACAGCGCTGCCACCTCGGCCGGCGGCCGGCCGTACCCGGCCGCGGACTCCCACAGCCGGGCGCCGTCGAGATGCACCGCGGCACCGCGGTCCCGCGCCGCCGTCACCTGCGCGACCAGCTCCTCCCACGGTGGCTGCTCACCGCCGAGGTCGCGCTGCGGCAGCTCGAGGACCACGGCGGCGACCGGCTCCGCCACGTCGGTGATGTCCGCCACGCCGATCAGTCGGTTCGGGTCACCGACGGCCCGGCCGGTCAGCCGGTGCAGCCGCTCGTAGCCACGCCCTTCGTGCCGGTCAAGGTGGCAGGCCGGGTGGAAGAGCACCGTACGACGGCCAATCCGGTCGGCGTGCACCCGCAGCGTCGCCGGCTGCGCCATGGTGCCGCTGGGCAGGAAGACGGCGGCCGCGGCGCCGAGCACCGCGGCGGTCTCCTGCTCGAGCTCGGCGACGACGCCACCGACGCCGTACCGGTCGACGGCGGTGTCGGCGGGGATGCCCGCGAGCAGCCGCGCCGCCGGCTGCGGACCGTGCCCGGCCAGCCCGCGGGTGCAGCCGGCGCGGAGCTCGTCCAGGGTCGCCTCGGCCGTCATGGTCGTCATTCTGCTCGGCTCCGGCGGCGCCCCGGCTCTACGCTGCCGGAAACGGCGGCGGTGGGGTGGACTGGGTGATCTCCGGCAGGCGGGTCAGGTCCAGCTGCACACGTTCGACGACTACTCCGGCAGCTGCCATCTCGGGATCGCGATCCGGCGCGACCGCTGGGGGCACGGGTACGGCAGCGAGTCGGTCCGCGTCCTGCTCGGCTACGCCTTCGCCCATCTCAACGTGCGGAAGGTCTGCCTGGAGGTGCTGGCCGACGACGAGCGCGGTGCGGGCCTACCGCAGCGCCGGGTTCGCCGTCGAGGGCCGCCTGCGCAAGCAGGCGTGGCACCAGGGCCAGTACCGGGATGTGCTGCGGATGGCGGTGCTGCGGGCGGAATGGCCGGGAACCCGCTGACCGCGGCTGACTTCCGCGAACCGCCCCGGGCGCTACAGCAGGAAGCGGAACGCCGGGCTGTCCGGCTCGATCCGTTCGATGTCGAGCGGCGCCTGAGCCATCCGGTGCAGCAGACCGGCGAGGTCGTCGCGGCGACCGATCTGGACGCCGACGAGGGCCGGACCGGTCTCCCGGTTGTTGCGCTTGACGTACTCGAACAGCGTGATGTCGTCGTCCGGGCCGAGCACCTCGTCGAGGAACCGGCGCAGCGCGCCCGGCTCCTGGGGGAAGTTCACCAGGAAGTAGTGCTTGAGGCCCTCGTAGACGAGGGACCGCTCGATGACCTCGCCGTACCGGCTGATGTCGTTGTTGCCGCCGGAGAGCACACAGACGACGGTCTGGCCGGGTCGCACCTCGACGCCGTGCCCGAGAGCCGCGCTCGCCAGCGCCCCCGCGGGTTCGGCGATCAGGCCGTCGTCCTGGTAGAGCGCCACCATCTCCGAGCAGACCAGACCCTCGGGTACGGCGACCAGCGCGGCGCCGCTCGCCGCGACCAGCGGATAGGTCACCGAGCCGGCCTGCCGGACGGCGGCGCCGTCGACGAACCCGTCGAGATGGGGCAGCGGAACGGGCCGACCCGCCGCGAGGGCCGCCGCCATGCTCGCGGCGCCGGCCGGCTCGACGCCGACGACCCGGACCCCGGGGTGCCGCTCGCGCAGCCAGGTGGCCATGCCGGCCAGCAACCCCCCGCCGCCGACCGGTATCACCATCACGTCCGGCGGGCGCCCGAGCTGGTCGACGACCTCGGCGGCGACCGTCCCCTGCCCCGCGACGGTCCGCAGGTCGTCGAAGGCCGGCACGAGGGTGGCACCGGTTCGGGTGGCGTCGGCGGTGGCGGCCGCCGCGGCTTCGTCGTAGCTGTTCCCGAGCACATGCAGCGCCACCGCCTCGCCGCCGAGCGCGGCGATGCGCTCCCGCTTCTGTCGGGGCGTGGTCCGCGGCACGTACACCCGCCCCTGGACGCCGAGCGACCGGCAGGCGAGCGCGACGCCCTGCGCGTGGTTTCCGGCACTCGCGCACACGACCCCGGCCTGCCGGGCGTCGCCGTCGAGGTCGGCGATGAGGTTGTAGGCACCGCGGATCTTGTACGACCGGCCGATCTGGAGATCCTCCCGTTTGAGCCAGACCTCCGCGGACACGCGGTCGCAGAGCCGGTCGCTGCGGGACAGGGGTGTCGGTCGCACCACCCCGGCCAGCCGGGCGGCCGCAGCCTCCACGGTCGACGCAGAAACGGCGGGCCGGGTGGTCACGGGCGTCGTGGTACTCGTCTCCTTGGTGCCGCGACCGCTCGGGACGCTGCCGGCCGACTCGGTCGCACCCTACCGTCGGGTCCAGCGGACCCGAGCGACTCCGCCGCCCGAGCGCCTTGCCGTGGACAGCCGGATCGGCTTGCATGACGGCGTGAACGTCGACGGCACGGCAATCGAGGGCAAGGCGACCGCGATCACGGTCATGACACCGGTTCGACCGGGCGGGACACCGTTGCTGCGGCTGGTCTTCTGGGCCGGGGCGCACGTCCGTTCGCTGAACGCCAAGCTGGTGGAGCTGTCCTTCATCCACTTCGCCCGGTGGGTGCTGGTGACCGCTGTGCCCTACAACGGGCCCCCGCAGCGTCGGGAGAACCTCCATCACGACTACCTGTTCTTCGAGAGCAACTTCAACGGCACCTGGGACGAGTACATCGACGCGTTCTCCGAGGTGGTGCCGGAGCGGATGAGCGCGATCTGGGGAAGCTCCTACGGCTTTCCCGGGGGGCAACCGGTGGGGCCGTTCAAGGACTACATCCGCCGCAACGACCTGGACGTCAGCCACTACTACTCCGCCTACCCGGACGCCACCACCACCGAGGTGCTCTCGGCCCTGGCTGTCGCCGAGCAGTTCCGCACGTTCCAGGACCGGACCGCGGGGTTCGACCCGCAACGTTTCGCCACGGCGTGGGCGGACTTCGTGGCCGCCGTACAGCACCAGCTCTGAGCAGCCGGAGAGTAGATGAGCAACACCAGCGGCCAGGCCTACGCCCTCATGGTGATGACGCCGGTGCGGGACGGCGAGCAGGACGCACTGCGCCGCTACCTCGAGGGGCTGCCGAGCGGTGCGCGGAGCCCGCTCGCCCGCCTCGGTGGGACGCATTTCGCGCGGTGGCTGGTCCTGCCCGACCTGGTCTACCAAGGGGCGCCGCAGGAACGCGACTCCCTCTCCTCGGCGTACCTGATCTTCACGAGCAACTTCGACGGTGAGCTCGAGCGTTATCTGACGGACCTCGTCACGTTACTGCCGGCGGAGGTCGACGCCATCTGGGGCCGATGCATCAACTGCCCGCGCAGTGAGGACCCCGACGCCTTCGTCGGCTACCTGCGGCACAACCAGATCGACACGGCGTTCTTCTTCTGCGCCTACCCGGAGGCGACCGTCGACGACGTGCTGGCCGCCCTGGAGCTTCGGGCCCGGATCACCGCGCTGGCCGTCCGCGCGCAGGGGCTCGACCCGGCCGCGCTGCACGCGGCGTACGCAGCGGAGTTCGCAGTGCCGGCGGGGAGCGGCTGATGCCCGGTCTCGACCTCGCCGACGTCCAGGGCATGGTGCTGCGGGGGTACCGCCTGCCGGTGGCGTCCTACACCTTCCTGCGAATCACCGACCCGGCCGCAGCCCGTCAGTGGGTCGGCGACCTGTTCGGGCACGTCACGACCGCGGCCCCGTGGAACGACAAGCCCGCCTCGACGGTGAACGTGGCGTTCACCGCCGCCGGGCTGGCGGCGATCGGACTGCCGGCGGACGCCCTCGCCGGCTTCCCGGAGGCGTTCCGGCAGGGGATGGCGTCCCGCGCCGTCCTGCTCGGCGACGCCGGTGCGAGCGCTCCGGTCGGCTGGGAGCAGGGGCTCGGCTCCGGCGCTGCGCACGTGCTCGTCCTGCTTGCCGCCGGCGACGAGGCAGCGCTCGCCGAGCGGGTTGGCTGGCTCGACGAGACGCTCGAGCGCGCCGGCCTCCAGCCGGTGCACCGTCAGCAGGCGGCGGCCTTGTCGAGCGGTGCGGAGCACTTCGGCTACGCCGACGGCTTCTCCCAACCCGACGTCGACGGCCTTGGTACGCCGGCCCGAACCGGCCAGGCCGGCGTCGACGGGCAGGGCGGATGGCGGCCAATCGCGGCCGGCGAGTTCGTCCTCGGCTACGCGGACGAGGAGGAGGTGGTGCCGCCGGCTCCCAGCCCCGACCGACTGTCCCGCGGCGCCAGCTACCTCGTCTACCGCAAGCTTCGTCAGGACGTCCCGGCCTTCCGGGCGATGCTCGCCGCGGCCAGCCGGCACTACCCCGGAGACGAGGAGCTCCTCGCCGCGAAACTGGTCGGACGATGGCGGGACGGCACCCCACTCGAGCTCTCCCCGGACCGGCCGGACCCGGCCCTGGCGGCGGACTTCGACCGTAACAACGCCTTCGACTACGCCGACGACCCGGACGGCTTCCGCTGCCCGATCGGTGCGCACGTCCGCCGGGCCAACCCCCGCAACTCGCTTCCGTTCGCCGGCAAGCTCGTCAACCGGCACCGGCTGATGCGGCGCGGCCTGACCTACGGCCCCGAGCTGCCACCCGACGCCCCCGACGACGGAGCCGACCGCGGGGTGGTCTTCCTGTGCTTCAACGCCGACATCACCCGGCAGTTCGAGTTCGTGCAGTCCCAGTGGCTCAACGACGGCAACGCGTTCCGCCTCGGCGACGACAAGGACGTTCTCACCGGTGACAACGACGGCACCGGCAAGATGACCGTAAACGGGCGGCCGCCGTACTTCGTCCACCCGCTGCCGGCCCTCACGCAGACCCGCGGTGGGGAGTACCTGTTCACACCCGGCCTCGGCGGCCTGCGCTACCTCGCCGAGCTTCCCGCCGGCGGCTGACGCCGGCCCTGCCAAAACGATCGCGAGGAGGCACATCGTGGGTGGCGCCAACGTCTCGGCCAGGGAGGCCGGGCTCGACCGGCTCGCCGGGATCTACCTCAACGACCATCTGGCCGGCGCGAGCGGAGGTCTCGAGCTGTTCCGCCGAGCCGCCCGCTCCCACCGCGGGACACCGGCCGGGGAGGTGCTGCAGCGGCTCACCGCCGAGGTCGCCGCGGACCGCGACTCGCTGCTGTCGACCATGCGGGCGCTGGGCCTGCCGGTCCGCCGCTACAAGATCGTGGCGGGCTGGACGGCGGAGAAGGCCGGTCGGCTGAAGTTAAACGGCCGGCTGCTGCGCCGCTCGCCGCTCAGTTCGCTGGTGGAGCTCGAGGCGTTGCGGCTCGGGGTGGAGGGCAAGGCCTCCGGCTGGAGCCTGCTGCTCGAGGCGACCGCCGCCGACGAGCGCCTCGACGCTCGCGAGCTGGAGCGGTTGCGGGAGCGGGCCCGTCGACAGTCCGCCGAGCTGGAGTCGCTGCGTCTCGCCGCTGGTGCACCGCTGTTCGCGACCTGATCTGGTCCGGGCCCCACGCAGCCCGGAGGGCTCACACACAACGTCACGGGGGCCGCAGCCGGCTCCGGGCGCTGGCGAGCCGTTCGATCAGCGGCACCGCTTCGGCGGCGGCAGGCAGCGTGGCGATCTCGGCCTGGATGCGTTCGGCGGCCGCGCGATAACTCGAGTCACCGAGCATGACGACGGCGGCTGCCCTGATGTCTTTCGGGGTGGCGCGGACCACGTCGAGAGTGACGCCGACGCCCAACGCCTCGCAACGGGTGGCGTTGAGCGGCTGGTCTGCCCCCATGGGAAGCACCACCGACGGCAGGCCGGCGGCCAGCGCCGCGATGACGGTCCCCGACCCGCCGTGGCTGACGACGAGATCGCAGTGCGGCAGTACGACGGGGTGCGGGATGTAGGGCTCGATGTGTACATGGGCGGGCTGCGGACCGAAGGCGGCGGGGTCGATCTGGCGGCCGACCGTCACGATCAGGTTGATCGGCAGCTCGCGTAGCCCGCTCAGCAGCCGGCCGAACAGGTCCCCGGACTCCAGGTTGAACACGGTGCCGAGCGTGACGTAGACGGTCGGCGCCTCGGTCAACGTCGACAGCCAGCCGGGTCCCGCGTCCGCGCCGGTGGCCCCGAGGGTGGGCGGTCGGATCGAGTACGCCGTCGCCGGCAGCGGGAAGGCCGGGTCGCGAAAGCTCGGCGGGAACGGGGACAGCACGAGGTGGCGAGTCGGCATCGCCAGGCCGGGATCGGGCGGCAGACCGTGCTCGGCGCGCAGGACGTTCAGCGGTTCACCGACCACCTCCGGGCGGACGAATGACCCAGCCGCGGTGACGAGCACAGTCGTGTGCGGAATGCCCACGCGTTCGGCCGCGATCATGCTGCCGAAATCGACCTCGTCGCAGACCACGACGGCTGGGGACCACTGCGAGCACAACGCGAGCACGCTGGCCGCCCGGGCCCGAGCGGCCCGACCGGCGTAGTAGTCCCGGAGGACCCGGTCCTCGCGTTCCGGACTCAGCTCGAGCAGCGGGGTGATGACCGCCGGTGCCTCGTCGGTGCCGACCGGTTCGCCGAAGACTCGAAACCCTCGCGGCTGCAGGGTGTCCGTCACCGATGCGCGCCCGGCGAAGGCGACCGCGTGCCCCGCCGCGTGCGCGGCGTGGGCTACCGGAAGCAGCGGGTCCGCATGGCCGCTCCCGCCCGCGAAGGTGAACAGCATGCGCATCCGGACATCATGCCGGCGGGGCGGTGCGGCCGGAGAACCAACCGCGTGCCGGCTGCCCCGCGCCATCGCCTACAGCCGCCACGATGACGCCGTACGTGTCGCTAGGCATCGGCCCGCCTGGTCCGGCTGTCAGGGAAGCCGAACCAGGTCGCTGGTGTCGAAGGCGATCGAGTCCTGAGCCGGAACGGTGACAGTGGCCTGGCCGGAACCCTGCACGGTGACGGTGGGGCCTGAACATGCGCCGTTGCTGTAGTTGCCGTGAATGACGTCGCAGTAGGTCCCGCCGGGCAGTCCGGTTGCGAATGTCCTTGTCTGCGCGGTGTCCTCATGGTTGATGGTGATCCAGCCCTTGTGCCCGCGGCTGAAAGCGATGAGGTTGACGCCGTCGTCGGCCCAGTTGACCACCGGTGCGCCGCCGACGTAGTTGTGCCAGTCGACCATGTTCGCGACCCCCGTGACGCGGTCGGTGCAGGCCCAGCCGTTGCTGCAGTCGGTGTCGGTGACGAATCCGTTCGGGTCCGAGGGCGGGGAGTCGTCGGTGGTGGTGAAGGTGAAGCCGGCGTAGACCTCCGGCCGACCGTATCCTCGGGCGAGCATGAACTCGGTGGCGAGGATGTTGCTCGCGCCGTCCTGGTAGCTCAGGGTGGAGCCGTTGCGCTCGGTGTCGTGATTCTCGACAAACACGAGCGTCTTGTTGCTGGGCAGCAAACCCGACTGCTGGCCGAAGACCTGAAGCTCGGTGATGTTGCCACCGGGAGGGGTCGTGTAGCTCTTGAACGCGTCGTGAATCTGGACGGCGAAGTCGAAGCCGAGCAGGGAGCCGACGCCTTCGAACGCCGCGGGCGCGAGCTTTCCCGGACCGCCCGGCGGGACCTCCAGGGCGATGTAGGGCCGAGTGCCGTCGACGGTGCTGTGCAGCCTCGCCTCGATGGCCGCCAGATCCGCCTGGCCGATGTGCTTGGCGGCGTCGACGCGGAACCCGGAGACGCCGTAGCCGATCAGCTTGTTCAGGTAACCGGCGAGCCTGGTCCGGACGTAGTTCGACTCGGTGCGCAGGTCGCTCAGTCCGAGCAGCTCGCACTTGGTGACCTCGAGGTAGTTGTTGAAGTCGTGAATCGTGCCGTCCGGCTCGGGGCAGTCGGCGGGGTAGTGATGGAAGTTCTCGTACGAGTACAGGCCGGCGTAGTCGTACTTGGAGTACGTCACGCCGCCGTAGGAGATGTTTCCCTGGCCGGTCATGTGGTTGATGACCGCGTCGACGTACACCTTGACGCCGGCGCGGCGGCAGGTGGCGACCATCGACTTGAACTGCGCCCCGTTACCCATCCGGCTGGTGAGGTTGTAGTCGACCGGCTGGTAGACCTCCCACCAGGGGTGGACCGGCGCCGGGCCGCTCCGGGACAGGGAGTCCTGCGGCGGGGCCACCTGGACACCGCCGTAGCCCGCCGGCCCCAGCACGGTGACGCACTCCCGAGCCACCGAGTGCCAGTTCCACTCGAACAGGTTGGCGATCACATCGTGCTGGCCACCGACGGTGCGGGCGCCGTTCGACCCGGCGGCCCCGCGGCCCGCACCTGCGCGGGCCGGGCCGTTCGCGGCGTGGACCGGCCCGGCCAGGGTCACCGGCACCAGCGTGGCGGCGCCGAGGGCGCCGCAGGCGAGACCGACGCGGAGCCGGCCGACATGGCGGAACCGGCCGAGCCGGGTCCCGGTCGATGGGCGGCGTCCTGACAGCTTGACCATGCGATTGCTCCGATCCGGCGGTCCCGGCGAGCGCTACAGCGCCGCGACGGAGGCTGGAAGTGACGGCCGGCCGCGACCCTAGTCCTGCGCGGCGCCGCTGTAACCCCTCAGCCGGGCGGCCCGGCCAACCGCTGCGGTCGCTCGGCAAGTCTCTCGGTGGGGAGCAGGTCGGCCAGCAGGGCGCGGACCCGGCCGTCGATGTCGTCGACGATCCGCCGGACCTGCGCGAGGGGCTGCCCGTGCGGGTCAGGGACCTCCCAGTCCAGGTACCGCTTGCCGGGGAAGACGGGGCACGCCTCCCCGCATCCCATCGTGATCACAACGTCGGCGGCCGGCACCATCTCGTCGCTGAACGGCTTGGGAATCAGCCCTTCGGTGGACAGCCCTCGCTCCCCCAGCACCGTCCGGATCTCGGGATGGATCTCCTCCGCCGGTGTCGAGCCGGCCGAACGGACGACGAGGCGACCCTGGGCGTAATGGTCGAGCAGCACGTGGGCGGCGACGCTGCGACCAGCGTTCTGCCGACAGGCAACGAGGATCTCGGGACGGTCGGGCGCGAGCTGTCCTTTCACGATCGCAGTGGTCGGGGTTGGGCTGCGGCCGGAGACGTCGGGATACAACGCCCGCACGAGCCCCAGCGCGACACCGCCACCGAGCAGTTGCGCACCGACGAAGCCGGGCACCGAGGACGGGGCTATGCCGGCGAAGGTGTCGGTGAACGCCCGACCGACCGTCACGGCCGGGTTCGCGAAGCTGGTCGAGCTGGTGAAGAAGTAGGCGGCGCCGATGTAGCCGCCGACCGCGACCGGCGCGGCCCGGATCTGACCGCTGCGGGCCAGGGCGACGACGAGCACGAGCAGCCCGGTGGTGGCGACCACCTCGCCGAGCAGCAGCGGAGCGCCCGCACGCGACGTGGTCGACCAGCGGACCGCGGCTTCGCCGTACATGAGGTTGGCGAGGACCGCCCCGGCGATCGCGCCGGCGACCTGCGCCGGGAGGTAAGCGCCCAGCTCCCGAGGTGAGAGCCCGGTGCCGGTCCGGCGGCCGAGCAACCAGTCCAGCACCGAGACGACCGGGTTGACGTGCGCCCCGGAGATCGGGCCCAGCACCAGGATGAGTACGCCCAGCCCGGCCGCGGTAGCGATCGCGTTCTCCAGGAGCTCCAGACCGACATCGGTGGGCGAGAGCCGCTGGGCGGCGACGCCGGAGCCGACAACCACCGTAACGAGAAATCCCGTTCCGAGGCCCTCAGCGATTACCCGGCGCCACAGTGGCCGGTCCAGAAGTGCCGCTCTCAGCAGCATGGAGCGGCGGTCACCCGCCCGCTCGCCGCGGTGGTGTCGGCGCAGCCGTCGGGGTCGCAGCCCAAGCCGACCTCGGCGGGAGCGTCGGCGAGCACGGTGTAGACCTCCCACGGCGCCCCATCCGGGTCGGCGACCCACACCTTGTCCTGTAGGGCGTAGCAACAGGTGACGCCGTCCTGCGCCGTCGTGGCCAGCCCAGCGGCGGCCAGCCGGGAGCTGGCGGCGGCGACCTCCGCCGTCCCTTCCACCTCGACGCCGAGATGGTTGAGCGCCCCGGTCACGCCCTCGCCCCGGGCCTGCGGTGTCTCGATCAGCACCAGCTTGAGCGGTGGCTCGCTGATCGCGAAGTTGGCGTAGCCGGGGCGGCGCTTGGCCGGCGCGGCCCCGAAGAGCTTGGCGTAGAACTCGACGGCGGCATCGATGTCAGTGACGTTCAGAGCCAGCTGCACCCTGGACATGAGGCGGTTCCCCTCGCTTCGCGCCGTCTGCGGATAGACAGGCGTCTATGCAGCAGCATGCTCGCCACATAGACGCCTGTCAATGCCGGAGGTATAGTCGGTCGATGGCCGCAGTGACGCAGGACCGGCTCGACATCGGTGCCGAGCAGGTCTGCTGCACGCCGCTGTCGACCGCCCCGCTCGATCGGGACCGGGCCGAGCGGCTGGCCCGGCTGCTCAAGGCCGTGGCCGACCCGACCCGCCTGCAGCTGTTGTCCCTCGTCGCCCAAGCGCCCGAGCGGGAGGCCTGCGTATGTGAGCTGACAGGCCCGCTCGGACTCACCCAGCCCACGGTGTCGCACCACCTCAAGGTCCTCGTCGACGCTGGCCTGCTCGCTCGTGAGCGTCGCGGGCCGTGGGCCTTCTACCGCCTGGTGGTCGACCGCTTCGACGACCTACAGACGCTGCTCTCCCTGTAGCCGTCGCGCCGCCTGCGCCGGCGTGGCGAAGCACGCCGTGGCCGGGCGCGCTTCGCAACGGCGACCTGGCTGTCCCGTACCAGCCACCGGCCTGCACGTACCCGGATTCCCCCGCCGACTTTCAGGACCTGCGGGCCCACAGCGACCTTGTCGTCTGGGGCGACCTCACCGGCCCGACGTCGACGGCCTCGAGTTCCAGCGCCACGCTCCTTCATCGCCAGAATGCAATCCTCGTCGCAGCCGGTTGCGGCGAAAAGGGCTGCGGCCCTGATCCAGCTCGGATAGCCGACGCAGCGGTAGGCGCTCACCAGCTGGCCGCGTCGACGAACTGCTGCGGATTCGTGTATCGCCCGAGGACGCTGACCGCCGGACCGGTCCAGGCCTGGACGACGTCGACCGGAACCCCGTCGCCGCCGCACACGACCGTGCCGGTGACGAGCAGCCGGCGCCCGACGCTGTCGGCCAGCACAGTGCTTCCGTTGGGGCACAACCCGGTGGTCGCCCGCCACAGCACATGCCGGCCGAAGGCGTCGAGCTGGACCAGTCGGGCCGGTGCCGTGACGATCGTCGGGCAGCCCTCCACGATGGCGATACCGGCTCGGTCGAACGCGGCGCGGCCCACCACGCAGCCGGGGTCGGGCGAGTGCCGTACGACGGTTCGCGGCTGCTGCCCGCCCGCCCGCGCTGCGGCCACGACGAAGCCGGGGGCGTCGGCCTCGCCGTGCTGGGTCGGGAAGAAAACGCTGAACAGCAGGCGGGTGCCGTCCATGCTCCACGACGGTGCGATCGCTGACCCGCTCGACACGCTGAGCCGCCGCTCCCGGCCGCTGGCCAGGTCGCGGACGACCACGGCCTGGGCGAAAGCCGCCGAGCAGGGTTGGCTGAGGTACGCCACCGCGCTCCCGTCCGGGTTCGGCACCGGCGACACCACGGTCCGGTCCGCACCCACCGCGAAGAGAGCCTGCGTGGCACCCGTCCGGGCCTCGACCCGATGGACCGTGCCACCGCAGCGGCCCGGCTTCGGGTCTCCACCATTGACGTTGCCGCGGTAGTCCGGCGGGCGGCCGAGCGCGTAGAAGACGTCACCGCGGCCGTCGCGGGCGTAACCCATAAGGCGGACCTGCGACCTCTGCGGTAGGTGGACCAGGTCCCGCAGCCGCTTCCCGGAGCCCTGGTCGAACAGGCTCAGGAAAATGCCGTGGCCGCCGCCCGTGTCGCCCGAGCCGTACCGGTACTGCGCCAGGAACACGCCCGTCGGCAGTGGCCCGGGAGCTGCCGGTCGCGACCCCGAGGGCCGCGCCGCCCCACCCGCGCAGCCGGCCAGCAGACCCACGGCCGCGAGCAGCAGAAGTGTCCGTCCGCGCATCTCGTTCCCCCGCTCGAACGCCGCTGCTCAGCCGCCGCCGACGAAGTCTCGTCCGGGCCGTCGTCGGGACCGGTCAAATATCACTGTCCGTTTCCTGCCAGGTCGGTCGGGTAGTGCGCTCACATGCGGGGTCTCCCGCGCCGGAGGAGACCACATGAAGGCAGTGACCTGGCACGGCAAGCGTGACGTCCGGGTGGACGAGGTGGCCGACCCGAAGATCGAGGAGCCCACCGACGCCATCATCCGCGTCACCACCACCAACATCTGTGGGTCGGACCTGCACCTGTACGAGACGCTCGGGTCGTTCATGGGCAAGGGCGACATACTCGGACACGAGCCGATGGGCATCGTCGAGGAGGTCGGCAGCGCCGTACCGAACCTCCAGGTCGGTCAGCGCGTCGTCATCCCCTTCCAGATCGCGTGTGGCTCCTGCTGGATGTGCGGTCAAGGCCTGCAGACGCAGTGCGAGGCCACCCAGGTCCGCGAGCAAGGCATGGGCGCCGCCCTGTTCGGCTTCTCCAAGCTCTACGGCGAGGTGCCTGGCGGCCAGGCCGAGTACCTGCGCGTCCCGCAGGCTCAGTACGGGCCGATCGTCGTGCCGCACGAACACCCCGACGACCGGTTCGTCTACCTCTCCGACGTGCTGCCGACCGCCTGGCAGTCGGTTGTGTACGCCGACGTGCCCCAGGGCGGCTCCCTGACGGTTCTGGGGCTCGGACCGATCGGGGACATGGCCACCCGCATCGCGCAACACCTGGGCGTCGGCAAGGTCATCGCCGTCGACGTCGTCGCCGAGCGGCTCGAGCGGGCCCGGGGCCGGGGCGTCGACGTCATCGACCTACGGGACACCGAAGATGTGGGCGCCGCCGTTCGCGACCTGACCGACGGCCGGGGCAGCGATGCCGTGATCGACGCCGTCGGCATGGAGGCCCACGGTTCCCCGGTCACCAAGACCGTCCAGCAGGTCGCCGGCATGCTGCCGAAGCTGCTGTCCGCGCCGCTCATGGAGAAGGCCGGCGTGGACCGGCTCAACGCCCTGTATTCGGCCATCGACATCGTCCGCCGGGGCGGCACCATCAGCGTGATCGGCGTGTACGGCGGCATGGCCGATCCGCTGCCGATACTTACCCTGTTCGACAAGCAGATCCAGCTGCGGATGGGCCAGGCCAACATCAAGCGTTGGGTGCCCGACATCCTGCCGCTGCTCACCGGTGACGCCGACCCGCTCGGCGTCGACACCTTCGCCACCCACCGCCTGCCGCTGAGCGAGGCGCCGCACGGCTACGACATTTTCCAGAAGAAGCAGGACGGCGCGATAAAGATTCTGCTCACGCCGTAGCCGACGTCGCCAGCAGAGCCGCTCGCAACCGGAGGAGCGCCCCCATCGAGCAGTCCACGTGCGGGCTGATGCGCAGCAAGGACTCGACCATCTCCCGGGGGGCGCGGGCCGGGTGCGCGGCGGTCGTCAGGATGCCGTGCTCACTGAGCAGCCGCTGGCGGACAGCTGCTACGTCCTGACCGTCGGTGGGTCGTAGGGCGGTGATGGCACCCGACGCATCAATGCGATCGATGACCAGCCAGCCCGGCAGATCGCCGAGCGTTTCACGGGTCATTCGGCCTACTTCACCCAGCCGCTGCCACACCGCCGCCGGTCCGGCGGCCAGATATTGGCGCACCGCAGCGCACAGCCCGACCCGGCCCGCGACGTGCGCCTCGTGGGGCTCCAACAGGTGCACGAGCGGCTCATCGCCGGCGGCCATCACCGGTGCCGGCACCCGCAGCGTGTCCCACCATCGCTCGGCTACGCCGAGCACCCCCACGCCGCGCGGGCCGGTCATCCATTTTCGGCTGGTGCTGTAGACGACATCCGCTCCGGTGGCGGTGTCGACGTGCCCGAGCGCCTGGGCGGCGTCCACCCACAGCGGGACCCCGGCTGCGCGGCATAGCCTCGCCGCCTCCGCCACCGGCTGCACCAGTGCGCGGTGGGACGCAACCTGCGTCAGGTGCACCATCGCCAGCGGCTTGCGGGTGAGCTCGCGCTCGAGAACGCCGAGGTCGAGTCGGCCGTCGCCGTCGGTCGCCAGCTCCACGATGTCGAGCCCGCGGGCGTCGAACGCCTGGAGATGCGGGCCCCACTCGCTCGGTGCTACCGCTACCGCGGCGCCCGGGTGGAACGGCCACACCGACAGCAGCGTGCTCAACGCACCTGACGCGCTTCCCACGAACGCCAACCCCTCGGCCGGAGCCCCCACCAGGTCCGCCAGAGCGGCTCGGCCGGCTGCCAGCACCGGCGCCGCCTCCGTCTCTGCGACGTAGGCCCCCACCTCGGCCTCGAGCCGGGCATGGTCTGCCGTGGCCTGCAGGGCCGCGATCGGGCAGCGTCCCGCCGCCGCGCTGTCCACGTGTACGCCGCGGACAGCCGGCCGCTGCCGCACCCAGTCCGCCCACCGATCGGGTAGGCCGGGTTCTGGTTCCCCAGGTTGGATCGTCACGCCACCAGCATTCGGCACCTCGTCGCCTTCAGCCACCTCGCGCGGCCCGTCAGACCCAGTTCGGCGTCGTCACTGATTCGTAAGGCGCCTGGTGGGACGTCGGCGCACCAACGGTGCCACCTTAGGACGGGCCGCCACGGCGGCTCGTGCACGAGACCTCACCCACCGAAGCCGGAGAGCTCGGCCGTGACGGCCAGCCCCGGATCGGGCGCGCAACGCAGCTTTGATTGCGGACATCGTCGTCAGACGGGCCAGGACCTAGGGAGATGCCGGTGACGGGTCTGTGGGCTGCCGACGACGTGGGTCCGGACCGGCGCGCGACGGTCCGCTCGGAGCACGACGTCCATGGCTTCGTGACCCGCACCTGCTTCAAGACCGGCCCTCCCGGGCGCGTCGGCATCGAGTCCGAGTGGTTCGTGCACGATCTGGCAGCACCCGCGCAGCACGTGCCGTTCGAGCGGCTACGAGAGCTGGCGGACGAGGCTACTCCGCTGCCCGGCGGCTCCGCGCTGACCTTTGAGCCGGGCGGCCAGCTCGAGCTCAGTACCGCCTGCGGGGAGAACCTCATCTGCGCCCGCGACCTCCTCGTCGGGGACCTGCACCATCTGGACAAGCTGCTCACCGAACGCGGGCTGCGGCGAGTCGGCGTCGGCCTCGATCCGGTCCGGCCCCCCAGGCGCCAACACGACGCCCCTCGCTACGCGGCGATGGAGGCGTTCTTCGACCTCGACGGCCCCGACGGCCGGGTGATGATGGCCAGCACCGCCTCGGTGCAGGTCTGCCTGGATGCCGGCGCCGACGCCGCCGACGTCGGCCGCCGTTGGAGGCTCACCAACGCGCTCACCCCGGTGCTCATCGCCGCATTCGCCAACTCCCCGCTGCGGCTGGGCCGGCCGACCGGGCTGGTCTGCTCCCGCCAGCAGGTCTGGTCCCGCATCGATTCGACCCGCACCAAACCGCCGCGCGGCCCGGACCCCGCCGAGGCATGGGCGCGCTACGCCCTCGACGCCCGTGTGCTGCTGGTCCGCTGCGACCCCGGGCCGTGGGTCGCCGGGCCGGGTATGACGCTGCGCGAGTGGGTAGCCGGGGGTACGCGGTGGGGCCGGCCGACGTACGACGACCTCGCCTACCACCTGAGCACGCTGTTCCCCCCGGTCCGTCCGCACGGATGGCTCGAGCTGCGGGCGATCGACGCGCTCCCCGACGAGTGGTGGCCGGTCGCCGCGGCCGTCGTGACCGCCCTCGTCGACGATCCGCAGGCTGCCGACACCGCCCGCGACGCGACCGCCGGGCTCGGCGGCCACCACCGCCGGGCCGCCCGCGTCGGACTGCGCGACCGGGATCTGCGCCGCGCCGCCGAGCGCTGCTTCGGTGCCGCGCTGGGCGCCCTGCCGCGGCTCGGCGCCGCGCCGACCCTGGTCGAGTCCGTCGAGGACTACGCCGACCACTTCGTCGCCGTCGGCCGGACCCCGGCCGACGACCTGCTCGACGACTGGCAGCGCACCACCGAGGAGGAGTCCACATGACCAGCACCGACGAGGCCGCCGTCAAGCAGCGGGTCGCCGACGAGCTCGACCGGGTTCGCATCCGCTCGCTGGGGCTGACCACAGATGTCCTCGACGTCGGCGAGCTGCTCGCGCAGCATTCCCGGCTGATGTCGCCACTGGTGTGGGACCTCGCGCACGTCGGCAACTACGAGGAGGTCTGGCTGCTGCGCGCTGCCGCCGGCGTCGACCCGATCCGCCCCGAGATCGATGACATCTATGACGCGTTCGAGCACCCGCGGGCGGATCGGCCGTCGCTGCCGCTGTTGCGCCCGGCGGAGGCGCAGGCCTACATCGGCGCGGTCCGGTCGAAGGTCCTCGACGAGCTCGACCGGGTGCGGCTCGATCCGTCGAACCCGTTGCTGGACAACGGTTTCGTCTACGGCATGGTCGTGCAGCACGAGCACCAGCACGACGAGACGATGCTCGCCACGCATCAGCTCCGCCGCGGCGCCGCGGTGCTCGTCGACGTACCTCCCGACACCGCGCCCGCGGACGCGGTGCGGCTGCCGACCGAGGTGCTGGTGCCGGCCGGCGAGTTCACGATGGGCTCGTCGGATGACGTGTGGGCCTACGACAACGAACGCCCCGGCCACGACGTGTTCGTGCCGGCGTTCTGGATCGACACCACACCGGTCGCCAATCGCGCGTACATCGCGTTCGTCGAGGCGGGCGGTTATGAAGACCGGCGCTGGTGGACGCCGCAGGGCTGGGACTGGCGCTGCGCGTCGGGCAAGCGGACGCCAGCGTTCTGGCTGCGTGAGGGCGGTCAGTGGCTGCGTCGCCGCTTCGGCCGGGTCGAACCACTGCCGGGGGACCAGCCGGTGCAGCACGTCTGCTGGCACGAGGCCGACGCCTACGCCCGCTGGGCCGGCCGCCGGCTGCCGACCGAGCCCGAGTGGGAGAAGGCCGCGTCGTGGGACCCGGTCGCCCGCCGCAAGCGTCGCTACCCGTGGGGCGACGAGGCCCCGACGCCGCGCCGGGCCAACCTCGGCCAGCGGCATCACCAGCCTGCCCCGGTCGGCTCCTTTCCCGACGGGGCCTCGGCCTACGGCGCGCGGCAGCTGATCGGCGACGTCTGGGAGTGGACGGCCAGCACGTTCACCGGCTACCCCGGCTTCCGCCCGTTCCCGTACAGGGAGTACTCCGAGGTGTTCTTCGGCCCGGACCACCGGGTGCTGCGCGGCGGCTCCTGGGCCACCGACCCGACCGCCTGCCGGTCGACGTTCCGCAACTGGGACTACCCGGTGCGGCGACAGATCTTCGCCGGCTTCCGATGCGCCCGCGACGCGGCGCGCGACGAGGGGGTCTGAGCGTGTGCCGGCACCTGGCCTGGATCGGCCGGCCGCGGACCCTCGCGGCACTGGTGCTCGACCCGCCGTACGGGCTGCTCCGGCAGTCCTACGCGCCACGCGAGCAGCGGCACGGCACGGTGAACGCCGACGGCTTCGGGGTCGGGTGGTACGCGCCCGACGTACGCCGTGAGCCCGCCCGCTACCGCCGCGGCCAGCCGATCTGGACCGACCTGTCGTTCGGGTCGCTGGCCGGCGTGGTGTCCAGCGGATGTGTGCTCGCGGCGGTCCGCTCGGCGACGTCGCCGTTCGCGAGCGACGAGGCCGGCGCGGCGCCGTTCAGCGCCGGTCGGTGGCTGTTCAGCCACAACGGCGCGATCACCGACTTTGCCCGGGCTGCGGTGGAGCTGCGGTCCAGGCTGCCGGCCGCGGCAGCCGCCGGCGTCGAGACACCGACCGACGCCGCGCTGCTGTGGGCGATGCTCCGGCACCAGCTCGAGGCAGGGCAGGCCCTGCCCGCCGCGCTGGCCGCGGTGGTCGCAGCTGCCGTGTCGGTTGGAGGCGGCCGGCTGAACCTGCTGGCCACGGACGGCGAGACCGTAGCCGCCACGGCGTACGGCGACACCCTCTACACCCGCCGCGACGCCGACGGCGTGCTCGTGGTGTCCGAGCCGGATGACGACCGGCCCGGCTGGGAGCCGGTGCCCGACCGGCACCTGGTCGTGGCGACCCGCACCGGCCTGCACGTCTCCCCGCTCACTGCCGACCTGACGACCCCGACCGGAGGCCTGAGATGACCACTCCCCCGCGCGAGCTGCGCATCGACCGGCACCACTCCGATGCCGACGTGGCCGCGGCCCTTGCCTCCGACGTTCGGCAAGGGCTGTCCGCGACCCCCCGCTGGCTACCGCCGAAATGGTTCTACGACGACGCGGGCAGCGCGCTGTTCGAGCAGATCACCAGGCTGCCGGAGTACTACCCGACCCGGCGGGAGCGTGAGGTGCTGCGCAGGCACGCGCCCGACGTGGCGGCGCAGACCCGCGCCCGCACCCTCGTCGAGCTCGGGTCCGGCTCGGCGGAGAAGACCCGGCTGCTGCTGGACGCGCTGCAGGACGAGGGCACGCTCGTGCGCTACGTACCCGTCGACGTCAGCGACACCGCGCTGGTCGAGGCGGCGACGGCGGTGGCCGAGGAGTACCCCGACGTGCAGGTGCACGGTGTGATCGCCGACTTCGAACGCCACCTCGAGCTGCTGCCCACCGACGAGCGCCGGCTGGTGGCATTCCTCGGCGGAACCATCGGCAATTTCGCCCCGGCGCCCCGCGCGGAGTTCCTGGCCCGGGTGGCCGGCTCGCTGGGCACCGGCGACGCATTCCTGCTCGGCACCGACCTGGTGAAGGACCCGGACCGACTGGTCCGGGCGTACGACGACGCGGCCGGCGTGACGGCGCGGTTCAACCTCAACGTCCTGGCCGTCGTCAACCGCGAGCTTGGCGCCGACTTCGACCTCGGCGCGTTCGAGCATGTGGCGGTGTGGGACCGCGAGCAGGAATGGATCGAGATGCGGCTGCGCTCGGTGTGCGCCCAGACCGTGCACGTCAAGGACCTCGACCTCGACGTCGACTTCGCGGCTGAGGAGACCATGCGCACGGAGATATCGGCCAAGTTCACCCGAGCCCGGGTCGAGCGGGAGTTCGCGGCGGCCGGCCTGCATCTGGTGTGCTGGTGGACCGACAGATCCGGCGACTACGCGGTCTCCCTCGGCGTACCGGCCTGACCGCGGCCGCCGGCGCCGGCAGCCGCCCCAACCGAAGGAGCCACCAGATGACCACAGCGTCACCTGCAAGCGCTGCAGAGAACTCATCACCGCCGCCGACGAGGACGACCTCGTCGCCCAGGTGCAAGAGCACGCCCGCGACCACGGTGGCGCGCACGGCGCGCACATCCCGACCCGGGAACGCATCCTTGCCCACCTTCACCAGCCGGAACCAGCCGGCCCCGACACCGCAGACCGCTAGCGGAGGACCGCGGTGATCAAACGCATCACCCAAGACGACGTACCAGCGGTCGTCGACCTTGCCATCGACTCCGGGCTGTTCTCGCCCGACGACGCGCAGATCGTGACCAAGATGATGGCCGACTACTTCGACGGCAGAAGCGACGACGGCCACGTCTGCCTCCTCGATGAGGACGACGTGCCCCTGGCCGTTGCGCACTACCAAGGGGCGGAGGCAACGGACCGGACCTGCTGGTGGAGACCTCCGGGCTGCCCACATTCCAGCGAACCAG
This sequence comes from Mycobacteriales bacterium, assembly GCA_038253225.1. Classification (GTDB taxonomy): domain Bacteria; phylum Actinomycetota; class Actinomycetes; order JALYNC01; family JALYNC01; genus JBBSHH01. The sequence continues at coordinate 25,109 of JBBSHH010000017.1, forward strand.
GGCCTTCTACCGGCGATCCGGTTACGAACAGGAAGCGCGCATCCGCGACTACTACGAGCCGGGAGACGACATGATCCTGTTCCGCAAGGACCTGAGCGCCTGACGGACCAGCGCATCTTGTGCTCCGACGCCTGGCAACGTCGCGTCAGGAGCCCCGGGGGAGGCCGCCGCTTCTGCGCCTGACTGCGCTGTGACTGCGCGTGGACGGGTTCACCCGGTCGTCCCAGGCTGGGCCGCCTCCAGGGGCGCTCCCGCATACTGCGGGCATGAGATTCCGCACAACGGTCGAGTTGGGCGGCAAGACCGCCACCGGGCTGCCGGTCCGGCCGACGTGGTTGCGGCGCTGGGGTCGGGTAGGCGGCCGGCGGTTCGCGTCACGCTCGGCTGGTACAGCTATCGGACTACCGTGGCGCCGATGGGCGGCCGGCTCCTGGTCCCGCTGAGCGCCGAGAACCGCGCGGCGGCCGGGGTAAGCGCCGGCGAGGATGTCGAGGTGGACATCGAGCCCGCGGCAGTTCTTCGAGAGCCTCGCCTATAGCCATCGGAAGGAGTGGGTCCGCTGGATCGAGGAGGCCAAGAAGCCGGAGACACGCACCGTCCGCCTGGTGAGGACGGTGGACGCCCTGGCGAGGGCCGAAACAGCCGTTGAGCGGCGGAGGGTGACGTGGAGCGGTGTCGTCCGGGCGTCCGCGAACCGTGCCGCCGGCCCCGTCGCCGCCGCGCGTGCTCGGCGGGTTTCGGCCGAACCCGCTCGGGAGCACCTCCGGGGTCGGTATCGACGCGTGGTTCCCTGACCGACCTACTGACCGAGGCGCCCGTCAATTCGCTCGCGCAGCAGGTCGGCATGGCCGTTGTGGCGGGCGTACTCCTCGATCATGTGAACCAACAGCTCGCGCAGGGATATCGGGCTACCACCCCCGTCGTGTCCGACGAAGCCGAGATCGGTGTCGCGCACGAATCGCTCGGCGAACGAGATCTCCTCGGCCCAGGCGGCCCACGCCTCGTCGACGACTGCCTGATCGGCGTGGGCCCCGTCGAAGTCGCCGTCGGGCTCGGCCTCGGACTGGTAGCGCTTCGGGACGTCGTGCCCGGCGAACCGCCGACGGAACCAGCTGCGTTCGACCTCGGCCATGTGTCGGAGGAGACCAAGCAGCGACATCGTTGACGGCTCGACCGCACAGCGGGCGAGTTGAGCGGCGTCGAGGCCCTCGCACTTGAGTTGAAGTGTCAGGCGCTGGCAGCGCAGGAACTCGACGAGCGTCGCGCGCTCGTCGCCAAGGGATGTGCCTCCCTCGCGCGGGTCGGCGTCGAGACCCATGAACATGTCGGCGCGGTGCTCCGGCCCGGTCACGACGCCATGCTCGACCTTCGTCCCCGCGACAGCAACCGAGTTCGCCGACCCGAGCTTGTCCGAGCGGTGCCGCGGGAAACCGGCGCACGCTCCATACCAGGCGAGACAACTCGTCACCTGTCCTCACGGCTGCCCGCCCCCCACGCCGTTCCGCTGGACGACCGTCAGTCGGGACTCCCCCGCCGGCCGGTATGCCGGTCCCGAGAGCTCCGTCGCCACCCCTCAGCGGGACAGCGGCGCCGCGCCAGGGCCGCATGCCCGACCGGGCGTCACGTCGTTCGTCTGCAAATCGGTGGTGCGTCGTCGACGGCTGCTGGCACAGTGCACCAATGCCTGAGGACCACTTCGGTGAGCGAGTCGCGGAGCGGTACGACACGTCCGAGGCCGAGATGTTCGACCCCACGGTCGTCGAGCCTGCCGTCAGCTTCCTCGCCGACCTGGCGCGGCGCGGCGCCGCTCTTGAGCTTGGCATCGGCACCGGTCGCATCGCTGTGCCGCTCAGCCAGCGCGGCATCCCGATCCACGGCATCGACCTGTCACCGGCGATGATCGCGAGACTGCGGGGTAAGGCGGGAGCCGAGCGGATCAGCGTGACGTGCGGCGACTTCGCCCGGACGACGGTGCCGCGGACGTTCACGCTCGCCTACCTCGTCTTCAACACGATCATGAATCTGACCACCCAGGGCGAGCAGGTTGCCTGCTTCGGCAACGTCGCCGAGCATCTCGAACCGGGAGGCTGCTTCGTCATCGAGGTGGGCGTTCCCGACCTGCAGCGGCTTCCGCCTGGCGAGACCGTCCGGCCGTTCATGGTGAGCCCCGAGAGGCTCGGCTTCGACGAGTACGACGTCGCGAGCCAACGGCTCGTCTCCCATCATTACCGGGTCGTGGACGGCCAACTCGACGCCACGTCCATCCCGTTTCGCTACGTGTGGCCGTCTGAGCTGGACCTCATGGCCCGACTCGCGGGAATGACGTTGCGCGAGCGTTGGAGCAGCTGGCGGCGCGAGCCCTTCACCAGCGACAGCACGCGGCACGTTTCGGTCTGGCAGAAGCGCGGTTAGCGCGTGTCCCACTCGTCGATCCCCTGCGCGGGAGTGGGCGTCGTTGCAGGACGATGACCGCGTGCGCGTCGCCGGGGAACTGTTCGATACGCCATACGGGACGCAAGTTCACGATCGCAAGCCGGACGGCGACGAGCTCGGTCGGACATGTCGGACAGCACCGGGTACCGATGTTGCGACGCGTACTCGCTTCACCGCGCGCGGATCAACCGATACCGGCGACACCGATCCAATTGCCCGCCGGATCGGTGAAGTGACCGACGACCAAGCCCGTAGGCGAGCGGGAATCCCGGTGCCATCCTCGAGGCGGTTCCCGTTCGTGAAGCCGTAGTCGGTGGGGTGAGGCCTTCGCTGATCTGAGCGCCAGTGACACGCTGACCTCGTTGGCGCGGGCGCCGAGTCCGGCGTCGGCGGCGAAGCTGACCCGCAGCCAGGTGACTACCGCGCTGCGGGCGGCACGCCGGCATCATGTCGAGGCGAAGGTAGGCGCTGCTGGGCGTCCGGCGTGCTCCGGGCCTGCGGCAGCCGCCGGAGCTGGACAACGCCTACGCGACGCTTGTCGTCGGCCAGGTGCGGGTCATCGTCGCGCTGAACGCGGTGGCCGCTCTACTGATCGGCTACGCCCGGGTGTCCACCGACGGTCAGGACCTGACCGTCCAGCGGGAAGCCCTCGCCGCCTTGGGGGTCAGTCCGGCCCGCACCTACGTCGACCACGGGCTGACCGGCACCAACCGGGACCGGCCGGGCCTGCGGGAGGCGATGGCGGCCTGCCGTGACGGCGACACCCTGGTGGTCACCAAACTCGACCGGCTCGCCCGATCCCTGCCCGACGCCCGGGCGATCCTGGCGGAGCTGACCGCCCGGCAGGTCAAGCTCAACCGCGGCGGGTCGGTGCACGACCCGACCGACCCGGTCGGCCGGCTGCTGTTCAACGTCCTGGCCATGGTGGCGGAGTTCGAGTCCGACCTGGAATATTCAGCGGCTTCCGACCTTGGGCTTCAGCGGGTGGTCGTACTGTCACGCAGTCGCCTTACGTGCGAGGCGGCTGTGCAACCGTCGGGGTGCGCCGGAGTCCTCTCGGAGGGAGGTTCCATGATCCCGACCATGATCCTTTTTGGGCTGGTCTTCGGACGCTGGTGGCGGTCAGCCATCGCCGCTAGCGCAGTGGTGTGGGCTGCCTTCGTCCTGACACCGGCGGAAGTCACCCTCAGCGACGCCGGTGTGCTCGGCGGTGCCGCCGCTCTCGGAGCGGCCAACGCCGCCGTTGGTGTCTCGGTTTACCAGGCCGGGCTGTGGCTGGTCCGCCGGCTGCGCCTCGATCAACCGGTTCCCGCGTCCTCCGCAAAGAGCCAGGCCAGCGCCAAGTCCGGGATCGATCAGCCCGGGTCGTGACGAACGACGCCCGGAAGGTCGTCTCGGTAGACGATCAGCTTGCGATGATCAGCGATGCTGCTTACAGCACTCAAGGCAGATAACTTGCGCCGTGCAGCACCGGTCCTCTGGACGGCTGCCGGTCGTGACGTGACGGCGTTGCCCGAGCCCGGCGGTTATCGCCGTCGCGACGATGGCAGGCGCTGTAGTGACGGCTCTGATCGGTGCCTGGTGCAATCGCGCGCGTACTGGAACCGTCGTTCGGCGCGGCTCGCGGGTCACCTGAGCTGAGGAGCCGCGCGTTATCGCTCGGGAAGGATCGATACCGGGCAGCGGCACATAATCCGCCGGTTCCAGGTCTGGATAAGTCGCGAGTCGCCGTCTCCTAGCGGATCACTTCGGTGTCGTAGGCGGCCATGGTGCGGGCGATGTTCGCCGGGTCGAGCTTGCCGTGCTCGTCGACCGGGAGCTTGCTCAGATCACGGAAGTACTCGACGTACAGGTCCGGGGTGAGCGTGCAGATGAAGGTGGCCGGTTTGTCGAATGCGTTCGTGAAGGTGTGCGGTGTGCCCGCAGCGACCACGACGCACGAACCGGTATCAACCTCGAAGGTGTCCGTCCCCGACGTGAACAAGAGCCGGCCCGCGGTCACGATGAAGGTCTCGTCGTGCTTGCGGTGTAGATGCTGGGGTGGGCCGCCGGGACTCGGCGGCACGATCGCCTCGATGATGCCCAGCCGGTGCTCGGTGTGCGAGCCGTCCTCGATGATGCGGCAGCGAATCGGCCCGCCGCCTGACGGCTCGCCGCCGTCCGGCCCTACGACGAAGATAGACATGGCTGTTGCCTCCTGTCGGATGGGTTGTCGTCACGGTCGGGCGCACTCGGATCCAGGGCGAGTGCGAACGCGTAGGAGGCGCGGACCAGCTGCAGCACCACGTCACGCTCAGCCTCGTCGCGCGGCGCGTAGAGCATCACGACGGTCGCCGGTGCCTGGCCGGTGTGCACGAGGAAGTGGGGCTCGGCCCACCCGGCGCGTTCGGCTTCGGAAGCCAGCGGCAGCGGCAAAGTCGCGTGCAGGCTGTGGTCACCCTGGGCGTGCACGTGGCAGAACTCCCGCCCGATCAGGAAGGCCTCAGCCGGCCCACCCGGACTGCGGCCGTCCAGCGTGAGCGCGCGCCCGCCTTCCACCGAGATCTGCGACGGCCGGCCGAGCACTGACGGCCAGGTCAGCGCCTCGGCCAGGATCGTATCCGCGTACCGGCTGTCGCCAGGCTGCTGATCCAGCTGGCTGTGCGGTAGCTCGGTGCGCGTCCGGGGCCGGGGGCCCGGCCGCTGCCGAAGCCGCGATGCGGTGGGCATCTCAGCCGCCATACCAGAACAGCTCAATCGGGATGGCGTCCGGGTCGCGAAGCAGCACCATGGCGTGCGGCGCCGGGTCGCCGGTTTCGACGACAGGTTCATGGTGGACGCCAAGCGCGTCGAGGTGGGTGATCCACTCGTCGATCGCCTGCCTGCTGTCCACCTGCAGCGCGAGGTGGTCCAGACCGGTGCGCAGCGGGCTGAACGCCTTGCGGTCGGCTCCGGGATGGTGGTCCAGACCCAGGAACAGCCCGGTGCCGGGACGGGTCATGACCACGGCATAGCCGTCGCCGGTCCGGTGTGCTTCGGCGAAGACTCGGACCAGACCGAGAACCGTCGTGTACCAGGCCTCGCTCGCGTCGATGTCGCGAACCGTGAGGCCGAGATGCTGGAGGCCGATCACTGCCGGGACTGTTCGCGTGGGCGGCGATGATTCGGTCATGCTGGTCATGACGCTTCTCCCTATCCGAGGTCACTTGTATGAGACTTGTTGTATCATAGCGAGACCTGCCGTATCATGTGCTGGAGGCCCTGCCTTGTCAAGGATCGCGTCGCCTGAAGAAGGCCCGTCGAGGAGCGGAGGCCATGGAGAGTTCGCACGACACCCGGAACGACACGGGGGCGAAGCCTCGCGACGTCGCGGGTATGTCTGGACCGAAGCAGCGCACGCTGCGTCTTCTGCGGGAGGCAGCCCAAGAGCTGCTGCGTACCGGTGGCCCGCTCACGGTTCCGGCTGCCGCCGAACTCGCGGGCGTCTCACGGGCGACCGCCTACCGCTACTTCCCGAACAACGATTCGGTGGTGCTGCACGCCACCATGTCGCTGGCCGACAACCCGGTCGCCGACGCAGACTGGGTCTCCGCCGCGGCGACTTCACCCGACGAGCTCGGCGAGCGCGCCGCCGAACTCGTCCGCGCGACCGCCGCGTGGGCCTTTGATCATGAGGCCGAGTTGCGCACGTTGCTGCACCTCTCGCTGGCGCCCGAGCGCGAGGACGTACGACCGCGCCGCGGGCTGACCAACCGCGGCCGGTGGATCGCCTCGTTGCTCGACGGCCTGCCCCCGGACGTGCCGCCGACGGCGCGGGACCGGCTCGCGGCCGCGCTCATGCCTTTGTTCGGAGCCGACGCCGTCGTCTGGACCACGGACATGGCCGAACTGCCCCGTGACGACGCGATCGAACTGCTCGCCTGGATGGCCCGCGTCCTCGTCACCGCCACGCTGGCCGGCTGGTAGCCCACGATTCGCCGGTCGCCATCACGCAGACCGGCCGGCGAGCCTTCGGGCATGGATTCCGCTGTGCGCTCGGATGGCCGAACATTGGCGGCGCGCTGTCGAGGACCGCTGCCGAGCTCCGCGCATAACGCGCGGCCGATGACCACAAACTTGTGCCCGGCACACGGACGTAGTCGCTGTTACCGTTCGCCTGCCTGCCGGCTAGCAAGCGTCCAAGAATGCCAGCTCGGTCGTCC
>JBBSHH010000018.1:0-30716 GCA_038253225.1 Mycobacteriales bacterium
ACTCGACAGTGCTGAGTGCTAGTCCAGGTTTAGCACTCGACCCGCCAGAGTGCAAGCCGCGGCCGGCCGCCGGCAGGTCAGACGTCGTCCTCGTCCTCGCCGCCGATGGCCGGGAACGTCAGCGTGGTCGCGTCGAGGATCGCCATCTTCGCCGCCGACTCCGGCGGGCTGGTGCGTTTGGCCAGCGCCTGCAGCGCGGCGACGTCGCCGACATCGCGCCGGGCCTGCTCGGAGAGCAGCCACCGGACCTCGAGGAAGTCGCAGAACGCCTGTACGAGATCGGTTCCCGGCTCGACCACGGCGCGGACCTTCTCGATCCCCGGCCGATAGACCTCGGCCAGCCAACGCGCACCGACATCGCTGTCGGGCGCGGAGCCAACACTCTTCTCCTCGAGCCGGTACTGGTAGGCCCGCAGGTCGTTGAGCAGCACGGTGGCCTGACCCTCGCCGACCAGCAGTCCGGTGAGGTCGCGCAGCTGCTCGGCGTGGAACCGGCGGCCGGCGACGGCGACCTTCACCTCGAGTGCGGCCTGGTCCTCGGCCGGCTCGAGCCGGATCTCGTCGACCGCGAAGCCGAGGTCGTTGAGCCGCCGGATGTGCGCCTCGACCCGGAACCGCTCGTCGAAGTTGAGCCGCTCCTCGCGGTGCAGCTCGGCCCACAGCTTGGCGTACCGGTCGGCGACGCTGCTCGCGGCCAGGTAGTGCTCCTCGGCGTCGACCGAGTTCCCGAGCCGGGCGGCGACGTCGGCGAGACCGCCGGCGATGTTCTCCACCAGGATGTCGAGATCGAACTGGCGCTGGCCGTCGGAGAGCGACGGGTAGACCTCGCTGGTCTCGGCGTCGACAAGGTAGGCCTGCAGCACCTGGCCGTCCCGCTTGAACAGCGTGTTGCCGAGCGAGCAGTCGCCCCAGAACACGCCGTGCCGGTGCAGCTCGACCAGCAGGCTCGCCATTGCGTCGAGCAACCGCTCCCGGTGCTTGGGCAGTCCCTGCGGCAGCCGCATGAACAGCCGGCGGTACTGCCAGGACCGCTTGAGGTAGTCGGTGACGAGGATGGCGTTGCCGTCGTCGGGCTGCTCGACCAGACCGACGGCGTGCACGGCCGGCAGGCCACGGTTCTCCAGCTCGCGGAGCACGGCGTACTCCTTGCGGGCGATCCGGGTCGGCAGCTCCTTGAGCGCCACGATGTTCGCGTCGATCTCGACGAAGCGCACGAGGTGCCGGCTGGGACCGACGGGTACGTCGCGCAGCGGCACCTCGGTGGCATCCCACTCGAGCAGTGGAAGGTTCCACGGCAGCCCGAGCAGCTCGCTCGAGGCGGTACGCAGGCGGATGGCCAGACGAGAAGGCGACACGCCGCCAGTCTCCCCCGGCCGCCGAGCCGCTGCCGGGCGGGTCAGATGGGGCGGACCTGGTCGGCCTGCGGCCCCTTCTGTCCCTGCGTGACCTCGAACTCCACCCGCTGCCCCTCGTCGAGGGAGCGGTAGCCGTCGGCCTGGATCGCGCTGTAGTGGACGAAGACGTCCTGGCCGCCGTCGACGGCGATGAAGCCGTAACCCTTCTCCCCGTTGAACCACTTCACGGTGCCCTGCGCCATCGTCACTCCCTCAGTGTTCGCGCTGTTCTGCGCGCGGGCACCCTACACGTCCGCTTACGGCCGGAAAACAGATACATCGGGCCGGCCGGAACGGCACACACTGACCGCATGTCGTCGTCGCCGATCCGCATCCGGCGGACCCACCCGACCGAATGGCAGCGGCTGCGGGAGATCCGGCTGGCAGCGCTGGCGGACACCCCGATGGCCTTCCGGGAGACCTACGCCGGGGGGCTGGCGCAGCCGGCCGCGTACTGGCGGCAGCGGGCGGCGGACGGCGCGGCCGGCGTCGCGAAGGTCACGTTCCTGGCCCTCCGGGTCGACCCCGCGGTCGGGATGGCGGGCGGCATGCGGATCGACGGTCCGCCGGCTCGGGTCGACGTCGTCGCGCTGTGGCTGCGACCCGACGTCCGGGGGACCGGCACGATCGGGCGCGGCTGCTCGACGCGGTCGTCGGCGGCCGGGACATGCCCTACCCACTCGACCCGCGGTGCGAGGTCGAGATGCTGCTCGACCGGCACCAGGCCGGTCAGCCCCCGGCCACCGCCGGGATGATCGACACCAGTACGCCGTCGGGGGTCGGGGTGGCCAGGCCGGCGGCGAACCGCACGTCCTCCTCGCCCACGTAGACGTTGACGAACCGGCGCAGCCGACCGCCCTCGTCCAGGACCCGACCGGCGGTGCCGGGGTGCTGGGCGTCCAGCGCGCTGATCACCTCGCCGAGGGTGGCGCCGTCGACCGCCACCTCGGCCGCCCCGGCGGTGAGCGGCCGCAGGATCGTCGGCACCCGCACGGTGACGCTCATCCCAGCCCCGCGGCCCTGAACGCGGCGAGCGAGGGCGCGATGGTCGCTGTCGGCCCGATCCGGCCGGCCACCGCGTCGAGGGTCTTGAGACCATCGCCGGTGTTGAAGACAACCGTCTCGCCGTCCGGGTCTAGGGTCCCGGCCGCGAGCAGCTTGCGCAGCGTCGCGACCGTCACCCCGCCGGCGGTCTCGGCGAAGATGCCCTCGGTGCGGGCCAGCAGCCGGATCCCGTCGACGATCTCCTCGTCGGACACGTCCTCGACGCCGCCGCCGGTACGGCGTACGGCGTCGAGGGCGTAGGGCCCGTCGGCCGGGTTCCCGATCGCGAGGGAGCGGGCGATCGTCGCCGGTCGGACCGGTGCGACCACGTCCGCGCCGGCCTTGTATGCCGTCGCCACCGGCGAGCAGCCGGTGGCCTGGGCCCCGAAGACGCGGTACGGCGCCGGCTCGACCAGCCCGAGCCGGCCGAGCTCGGTGAAGGCCTTGTCGACCTTGGTGAGCAGCGAACCCGAGGCCACCGGCACCACGACCGCGTGCGGCAGCCGCCAGCCGAGCTCCTCCGCGACCTCGTAGCCCAGCGTCTTCGACCCTTCGGCGTAGAACGGCCGCACGTTGACGTTGACGAACGCCCACGGCAGCTCGCCGGCGATCTCGGCACAGAGCCGGTTCACGTCGTCGTACGAGCCGTCGACCGCGATCAGCGTGCCGCCGTAGATCGCGCTGGCCAGGATCTTCGCGGGCTCCAGGTCGCGCGGGACCAGTACGACGGAGCGCAGCCCGCTGCGCGCTCCGGCGGCGGCGACCGCGTTGGCGAGGTTGCCGGTGGAGGCGCAGGCGAGGGTGTCGAAGCCGAACGCCAGCGCCGCCGACGCGGCGATCGTGACCACCCGGTCCTTGAACGAGTGGGTCGGGTTGGCCCGGTCGTCCTTGACCCAGAGTCGACGCATGCCCAGCTCGCGCGCCAGGTTGTCGGCCCGGACCAACCGGGTCCGACCCGCGCCGAGGTCGACGCGGTGCTCGACCGCGTCGGGAAGCGGCAGCAGCCCGGCGTAGCGCCACAGCGTCTGCGGACCGGCGGCAATCGACTCCCGGGTGACCCGGCGCAGGGCGTCGTCGTCGTAGCGGATCTCCAGCGGGCCGAAGCACTCGACGCAGACGTGTTGCGGTGTGAGCGGGTAGCGGCTGCCGCACTCGCGGCAGGCCAACTCGGCGGCGGGGCCGAAGGACGGGCAGGTGGGGGCGGTCGGAACCGCCGGGTCGAGCACGGATGTCATGACGCCGGGGCCTCTCTCCTCATCTTTCCCACGTCGGATCGCGTGGGCCGGAGTTGGCACCTGCCGGGGCGCGCCGTACGGGCGCGCTCGCGGTGGTTGCCGGGGCTTCGTCGGGCCGGTCCCTCTGCCCCTCGTGATGAGCGGTATGAAGTTGTCGTGCTCAGCGGCATCGATGCTGACCGAGACGGTGCGACGACGTCAAACCGTCGGTCCGCAGGCTGAGATCCGCACCGGCGGGCAGTGGCTAGAGTCCGGCAGGTGCCGGACCCCGAGCCCCGCCCCGGAGCTGCGGTTGTCGTCGCCTCCAACCGGGGGCCGGTGGCGTTCTCGCAGGCGGACGACGGGCAGCTGTGGCTGCGCCGGGGGGGCGGCGGCCTGGTGTCCGGGCTCTCCACGGTGGCGAGCACGGGTGCCGCTGTCTGGGTGTGCGCCGCCCTGTCCGACGCCGACCGCAGGGCCGCCCGCGCGGCTCCGGGTGGTCGCCTCGACGTCGCCGGTCACGACACCGGCGGGGCGGCGGTCCGGATGCTCGACATCGATCCGACCACGTTCCAGCGGGCCTACAACGGGGTGGCGAACTCGACCCTGTGGTTCGTGCACCACCAGCTCTACGACATCGCCGTACGACCGCACTTCGATGTCAGGTTCCGCCGCGAGTGGGCGGCGTACCAGGCCTACAACGCGGCCTTCGCCGACGCTCTCGCCGAGGAGGCGGGCCACCGGGCGAAGGTCGCCGTGCAGGACTACCACCTGATGCTGTGCCCGCAGCTGCTGCGGGAACGCCGACCGGACCTGCGGGTCGCCCACTTCATGCATACGCCGTGGGCGCCGCCGGAATACTTCGCGATGCTCCCGGACGACATCGCCGCCCAGGTGCTGCTCGGTGTGCTCGGCGCGGACCACGTCGGGTTCCTCGCCCGGCGGTGGGCTGACGCGTTCCTCGACTGCTGCGCCGGGCTGCCGGGGGCCGCGGTGGACCGCTCGGCCGGGACCGTTCGGGTGGCCGGTCGCAGCACCCGGGTGGCGGTGCACGCGCTGGGCGTCGACGCCGAAGGCCTGCGGCTGCGGGCCCGGCAGCCCGACGTGCTGGCCCGCAAGGCCGCGCTGCGCGAGCTCGTCGGCGAGCGCTCGCTGCTGCTGCGCATCGACCGGACCGAGCTGTCGAAGAACATCGTGCGGGGGCTGGCGGCCTACCGGGAGCTGCTGCGCAGCGAGCCGGAATGGTTGGGCCGGGTGGTGCACCTGGCCATCGCCTACCCGAGCCGGCACGACCTGCCCGAGTACCGGGAGTACGCCGCGGCCGTGCAGCGGATGGCGCGCGAGATCCAGGACGAGTTCGCCACCGCGGACTGGACCCCGCTCGTGCTCGCCGTCGACGACGACTTCCCCCGGTCGCTCGCGGCGTACTGCCTCGCCGACGTCCTCGTCGTGAACCCGCTCCGGGACGGGATGAACCTCGTCGCCAAGGAGGGTCCGGTCGTCTCCGAGCGCGACTGTGCGCTGGTGCTCTCGCGGGAGGCCGGGGCGGTGGCCGACCTCGGGGCCGGTGCGCTGCTGGTCAACCCGTTCGACGTCACCCAGACCGCTGCGGCGATCGGGACGGCGCTGCGGATGGGCGCGGCGGAGCGGGTCGAGCGCTGCCGGCGGCTGGTCGCGGGCGCGACGGCGCTGCCGCCGCAGGCGTGGTTCGCCGACCAGCTGGCGGCGCTCGGCGCCGGCTGACACCCGAGGTCGGGTTAACCGGCGCCGGCGGTGATCGCGTCGGCGAGCCCGGCCAGCAGCGCGACGACGCCGGCCGGCCCGTCCACGACGACGTCGGCCCGCTCGGCCAGCACGCCGACCTCCGCGGAGGCGCTGCAGACGGTTACACCGGGGACACCGGACGTCCTCAGCTGGGCCACCGCGTCGTAGGCCGGCAGGTCACCGACGTCGTCACCGGCGAAGAGAACCGCCCGGGCGGAGCGCTCGCGCGCGAACCCGAGCAGCGCCGGGCCCTTGGAGAAGCCCGGCGGCCGCAGCTCGACGACCAGCCGGCCGGGTGCGTCCTCGAGCCCGGTCTCCGCGGCCAACACCCGCAGCGGCTCGCGGATCCGCTCCAGCGCGGCCGGCGGGTCGGCGGCCCGCCGGGTGTGCACGACGATCGCGTGCTGCTTGTCCTCGATCGCCTCTGGCGTCAAGCCGGCGGCGGCAAGCAGGTCCGGGAGCCGCTCCCGCACGGTCTGGATAGCGGCCGAGGGCTCCGGGGCGGTGGTGCGGCCGGTCTCGGCGTCGTAGTGCTCCAGCCCGTACTGGCCGAGCACGACCAGCCGGCCGAGCCCCGCCGTCCGCGCGACCCCGCTGAGGGCGAGGACGTCGCGCACCGGGCGGCCCGTGATGACGGCCACCGCGCCGACCAGTCCGGCGAGCCGGGCGAGCACCGGCACCGCGTTCGGGTGCGGCCAGGCGCGGTCGGGTCGGTCCACGATCGGGGCCAGCGTGCCGTCGTAATCCAGCGCCACGAGCGCACCGGCCGGGTCCGCCAGCAGCGCCGCAAGCCCGGCCGCGCCGGCCACGGTCCGCGCCGGCGGCAGGCCGCTCACGCCGGGAACTCGCGAGTGACGACGACCGTCAGACCGCTGCCCGGCAGCCCGGCGAAGCGCGGCGCGACCCGGCGTACGCCGGGGAAGCGGGCCGCGACCCGGCGGGCCAGCGTGGCCTGCCCGTCGGGGTAGTACACGGTGGTCACCGGGATCCGGCCGGTGAAGTTACCGGTGCCGCGGACCGGCCAGCCGGCGTCCTCGAACAGCCGGGCGGCCCGTCGGGCCAGCCCCGGCCGGCGGGAGTTGTTGAGCACCAGCAGCGCCGGGGGCGCCGGGGGCGAGGGCGCGGCGGACGCCGTCGGCCCGGGCCTCGCCGGTGGGGCCGGCGCGGCCGTTCCCGCCGCGGCCGCCGGGGTGTCGCGGGTGGCCACCACCCGGGTGGGGGCAGCGGGCCCCGCGCGGGGCAGGCCGGCTGGCCGGCCGAAGGCGGCCAGCAGCCCCACGACCAGCAGCACGACCACGGCGAGCGCGACCGCGGCCCCGCTGACGGCGCCGAGCCGGCCGGATCCGACCGGTGAGCCCTTCATCGGTGCAGGCGCGGCCGGATCAGGCGTCCAGGCCGAGCCGGCGGGCCGAGCGGGCCCGCTGCCGGCCGGCTCGCAGCCGGCGCAGCCGCTTCACCAGCATCGGGTCGGCCCGCAGCGCCTCCGGCCGGTCCAACAAGGCGTTGAGCACCTGGTAGTAGCGGGTGGCGGACATGCCGAAGTTGTCCCGGACGCCCTGTTCCTTGGCGCCGGCGTACTTCCACCACTGCCGCTCGAAGGCCAGGATCGCCCGGTCGCGCTCGGACAACTCGGCGACGGTCGGCGTCCCGTCCGCCACGGCGTTGGTTGCGTCCATCGACTCCTCCGCGCTGATCCCGTGCACGACCCCCACGGCCGTGGAACCACACCGCTGTCATTCTGGCACGGCCGACCGACGGATTCCGGGACCCCGGGCAGGGGCAGCGAGGGCGGGAGCGGGAAGGGCGGTCGGAGGGCGGCCAGCCGGGTCAGGGGTAGAGGCCCCGCGTGCGGTGCGCCTCGGCCACCCGACCGACGCCGATCATCTGCGCCGCGGTGCGCAGCGGCACGCTCCGGTCGGCGGCCAGCGTCGAGACCTCCTCGTAGGCGCGGTCCATGAGGTCTCGAAGCCGGTCGTTGACCTGGTCCTCGCTCCAGAAGTAGGCCTGCAGATCCTGCACCCACTCGAAGTAGGACACCGCCACGCCGCCGGAGTTCGCCAGGATGTCCGGTACGACCAGCGTTCCGTTGGCGTTGAGGATCTCGTCGGCGTCCGGGGTGGTCGGTCCGTTGGCACCCTCGACGATGAATCGCGCCTGGACCCGGTCGGCGTTGTCCTTGCTGATCACGCCCTCCAACGCCGCCGGCACCAGGATGTCGACATCGAGCTCGAGCAGCTCCTGGTTGGAGATCGTGTCGGTGCCGGGGTAGCCGACCACCGACTCCGCGCCGGCGCGGACGTGGCGGAGCAACCCGATCGGGTTGAGGCCTTGCGGGTTGTAGGCCCCGCCCTTGACGTCGCTGACCGCAACGACCTTGCAGCCCGCGTCGTGGAGGAACTGGGCGGCCAGGCCGCCGACCTTGCCGAACCCCTGGATCGCCACCGAGACGTCCCGCGGGTCGATCCCGCGCTCCCGCAGCGCGGCGAAGGCGGAGAACATCACCCCCCGCGAGGTGGCGCCGGCACGGCCCTCGGAGCCGCCGATCGAGACCGGCTTGCCGGTGACCACCCCGGTCACGGTGTAGCCGGTGTTGACCGAGTAGGTGTCCATGAACCACGCCATGGTCTGCTCGTCGGTGCCCACGTCGGGCGCCGGGATGTCCCGCTCGGGACCGACGATGGGCAGGATCTCGCTGGCGTAGCGACGGGTGAGGCGCTCCAGCTCGGTGCGGGAGCACAGCCGGGGGTCGACCGCGACGCCGCCCTTCGCGCCGCCGTACGGGATGCCGATCAGCGCACACTTCCACGTCATCCACATGGCCAGCGCCTTGACCTCGTCGAGGTCGGTCGACGGGTGGTAGCGGATGCCACCCTTGGCCGGCCCGCGGGAAAGGTTGTGCTGGACGCGGTAGCCCTGGAGCACCTCGACGTGGCCGTCGTCCCGGCGCAGCGGGATGCTCACGGTCAGGGCCCGCCGCGGGGTCGCCAGCAGGGCGTGCATGCCCTCGTCGAGCCCGAGCTGCTTCACCGCCTCGGCGAGCTGGATCCTCGCCGAGTCCCATGCCGATTGATGACCGCTGGACACGCGGAGAGCCTCCTTCCGGCCGCGGTCGCCGTTGACCGCGTCGGGGTCCGCGGGCAGATCCTGCCGGTTCATCGAACCGGGCACCCGCGAGCGCAGACCCCTGGCAAGCATGGCACGCGCCGGCGGGCCACCGGATCCGGGGCAACCGGGCCGCACCCGGACGCAGCCGCCGCGGTACGGCTCGGCGCTCAGCTGGCGTGCAGCCGGGCGAACACCACGACGTTGTCGCGGTAGTGACCGCGCAGCGCGTCGAAGCTGCCGCCACAGGTGATCAGCCGCAGGGCGGGGTAGGGGACCGAACCGTAGACGGCGTCGGTCGGGAACCGGTTCTTGGGGAACTGCTCGACGCCGAGGACGTCGAAGCGCAGGGTGCGCCCCCGGCTGTCGGCCACGTAGACCGCGTCGCCCGGCCGCAGCTGCCGAAGCCGGACGAACACCCCCGGGCCGCTGCGCGAGTCGACATGGCCCGCAATGATCGCCGGGCCGACGCTTCCGGGGGCCGGCGCGCCGGTGAACCAGCCGGCCACGTCGTAGCGCTGCGGCACGGCGAGAGTCCCGTCCGGCTGGACCCCGAGCCGGGTCAGTGCCGAACTGAGTCCGATCGCCGGCACCCGCAGCCGGACCGGCGGCGCGGCCGCTGTCCCGACGGCCGAGACCGTCGCCGACCCCTTCGGCGCCCCCACCACACTGGCCGCACCCGGTGGCGCCCAACCGGCGCCGGCCGCCGCCGGCGCGGTCACGGCCGCCACGGACGGGCCCGCCGCTTCAGCCGGGCCGGTCCGGGCGCCGGTGGGCCGCCCCGCAGCCAGCGCGACCGACACCGGCGCGGCCCCGGCCGGGTCACCCGCGAACTGCAGGTAGAGCCCGCAGCCGGTCAGGACAGCGCCGCTGGCGACTGCCGCGGCGGTCCACCGGACCCGGCCAGCCAGCCTCACGCAGACGTGCCGACCCGACGGCGCCGGACGGTGACCGCGCCGCCGAGCAGCAGGAGCAGACCCAACCCGGTCAACCGCAGCCCGAGGTCACCGGCCGCGAGGCCACCGCCACCGGTCTGCGCGCCGCCCTTGGGCACCACGGCGGCGCCGCTGGCGTCCAGCGCCCGGACGAGCGACAGCGGCTTGCCGGACCCGCCGACCGCCCAGATCGAGTAGACCGACCCGGCGCGCACCGCAACGCCCTTGGCCGCGAGCAGCACATCGCTGGTGCCCGCCTTGCTCATCGTGACGTCGTAGGCCCCGCTCGGCACGGCGATGTAGCCGGTCTGGGCGGCGTACGCCGCGCCGCGGAACAGGATCGGCCCGCCGGCCACCGCGACGTCAGCCGGACCCACCCCCGGCGCGGCGTGCAGCACCCGCAGCCGGGCGTTGCCGGCCGTGGGCGAGCTGAGGTCGTCGGTGTAGACCCGCGGGGTCAGGTGTGCGGCCAGACCGAGCGCGGCGACGGTGCGGGCGCCGCCGGCCGGTACGCCGGTGGTCGCCGAGAGCAGCGGGGCGGCGCTGGTCGCGGATCCGGCCGCCCGCATGTCGACCCGATGCGAGCCGGCCGGCAACCGCAGATAGCCCGAGACGGCGCGGAAGCTCACGTCGTGCCAGCGCTGCGCACCATCGACGTAGATGTCGACCGCGGGCGCGTCAGGTGAGAGGTGCGCAACCCGGACCATCCCGGTCGGCACCGGCGCCGCCGTCGCAGGCGTCACCCCGGCGGCAAGGACGAAGGCGGGAACAGCGGCGAGAGCCAGCAGAGTCCGGCGCATGGTGCACGGTCCCTTCGGAAGGGAGTCGACGGGGACGGGGAACAGTATTGAACCTCTACTGGATACTTCACGAAAGGCAGGGTGTCAGGAGGCCATTCGTCGGACATCGCCTGATCGGTTCATCCAGTAGGGAGCGGCGCGTGGAGACACCCGACCGGGGCACGGTCAGCAACATCGCCTTCGCGGCTGTCATCGTGGCGGCCGCCGCGCTGGTCATCCTGGTGTTCCGGTCCAGCAGCAAGGACACCGCCGGGGTGGCCCCGGACACCCTGCGGGCCGGGACGTCGCCCTCCACCAGCGCCGCGCCCCGCGGCAGCGCCACCACGACCGCGACCCCGACCCCGACGTCGAGCACAGAGTTCGGGGACGCCGCCCCGCTGGCGCAGCGACTGCTCAACCCGCCGCCCCCGTGGACGCGGGTGAGTGACGCGGAGGCGCGCACCGGGCCGCTCACCATCGACGCGGCGGCTCGCATCGACGGCGGCGGCGCGCTGTCCCGCACCGGCCTCCAGCAGATGGGTTACCGGACCGGCATCAACCGGGCCTGGTCCAGCGACGACGCCGGGCTGCTGGTGCTCGCCTACCAGTTCGCCACCGAGCGGGGGGCGCAGCAGTACGTCCAGTACGCCAAGACCGCCCGTTCGCAGGACGCGACGTACGTCGCGCAGCCGCCGACGAGCGGGGTGCCGGCCTCGTACAGCTTCCGGCGGTCGGCGGACGGCTCGCTGTCCCAGGTGGTCCTGTTCGCCAAGGACAACGTCGCCTACATCGTCGGGACCGTCAGCCAGCAGGACCGCCCGGCGCCCGGGGTGGTCGACGAGCTGGTCCGCCTCCAGTACGACGCCGCCGGCTGACCGGCGTACCCGCGGCGGCGGCGCGGACGGCGGGGTCAGACGTCCGGCGCCGGCCGGTCGGCGTGCAGGATCTGGATGTTCGCGATCGCGTCCGCCGGGACCGCCGCCGCCGCCGCGGTGGTGATCTGCCGGATCGCGGCGATGTCGAACTTGGGCACGCGGTTCTCGTCCAGCAGGCCGTTGCGCTCCTGGCCGGTGTCGGTCAGCTGGGTGTAGCAGAAGCCGGCGATGACCGGGCTGTCCAGCAGCGCCGAGACCAGCTCCTGGTACTTCTTCGCCAGGCTCGCCGCGTCGGTCACCGCGCCGTAGCCGTTCCAGCACTTCTCCGGGCTCGCGTCGAACGTCGACCCGCCGAACTCCGTCACCATCAGTGGCTCCTCGTGCCGGGCGAACCCGGGCAGCACCACCGACCGGTAGTGGGGCTGCACCTGGTGCAGCGTCCGCTCCACCGCGTCGCCACTGCCGTAGCGCTCCCGCAGGACGGCGCCGTCCGAGCTGTAGTCGTGGATGCTGAAGATGTCGGAGACGGTGTGCTCCCACCCGTCGTTGCCGATGGTCAGCCGGCTCGGGTCGATGGCCTTCGTCAGGTGGTAGAGCGCCCGCACCAGGTCCCGCTGCGCCGGCTCGCTCTCCAGGTTCGGCACCCCCCAGCTCTCGTTGAGGGGCACCCAGGCCACGATCGAGGGGCTGCTGACGTCGCGGTGCAGCACCTCGAGCCACTCCCGGGTGAGCCGCTCGATGGCAGCGCGGGAGAACTCGTAGGCGTTGGCCATCTCGCCCCAGACGATCAGGCCCAGCCGGTCGCACCAGTAGAGGAAGCGCGGGTCCTCGACCTTCTGGTGCAGCCGTACGCCGTTGAAGCCGAGCTCCTTGATGAGCTCGACCTCGCGGCGGATCGCGGCGGCGCTCGGCGCGGCGAGGTGCGTCTGCGGCCAGTACCCCTGCTCGAGCACCATCCGCAGGAAGTACGGCCGGCTGTTGAGCACGAAACGTCCGCCGGAGGCGCGCACCGTGCGCAGGCCGGCGTAGCTGCGGACCACGTCGACGGGCTCGTCGCCGTCGAGCAGGGTGAGCTCCGCGTCGACGAGGTTCGGGTGGTCCGGTGACCACAGCACCCGCCCCTGGTCGAGGGTCATGTCGGGCCGGTACAGCGCGACCTCGCGGTGCAGCGTCGCCCCGGCGAAGGAGTAGACGTCGTCGGCGAGCCGCCTCCCGTGCTGCGCCAAGGCGACCCGCAGCCGCAGCGGGCGCTCAGGGGTGCGGGACAGCTCGACCGCGACCCCGAGGACGCCACGGTCGACGTCGGGCAGCCAGCGGACCGTCGCGATGGACGTGGGCGGGACCGGCTCGAGCCAGACCGGCTGCCAGATGCCGGTGGTGCGCTCGTAGAAGATGTTGTGCGGCCGCTCCTGCCAGTCCTGTTTCCCGCGCGGCTGGCCCAAGTCGGTCGGGGCGTCCTCGGCCCGCACCGCGACGATCTGCTCGCCACCGGAGTCGAGGGCGGCGGTGATGTCGGCCGAGAACGGGGTGTGGCCGCCCTCGTGCCGAGCGACCAGCGAGCCGTTCACCCACACCGACGCGCGGTAGTCGACGGCGCCGAAGTGCAGCAGCAGCCGCTCCCCTGCGGCCGGTGACCAGCGCAGGCTCCGGCGGTACCACACGACCGGGTGGAAGCCGCGGTCGCCGACCCCGCTGGCCGGTGACTCCGGCGGAAACGGCACGTTGATCGTGCGGTCGAACACCTCCGCGCGGCTGCACCAGTCGGCGTCGAGGCCGACGTCCGCGTCGTCGTAGGCGAAGCCCCACTCGCCGCACAGGTCGGTCCAGCGGCGGCGGGTGAGCTGCGGCCGCGGGTGCTCGGCCTGGTCGGTCGTGGTCACGTCTGTCCCGTCGCTGTGTCGCGGTCGCGCTCCGGTCGGCGCCGGCCCGGCGGCGTCGGTCAGTCCCGGCCGAGGCCGAGGTAGTTCAACCGCCAGCGGCGGTTGCACGACGCGCAGTAGAACCCACCGGCGTCGCCGTACGGGGCGAGATCCTCCTCCCCGCAGTACGGACAGTAGAACGGCACCGCCCGGGCGCTGCCCTCACCCGCCGTCACGACAGCAGCGCCGGGTCGGCGCGGGTCACCCACCCGGCGAAGGTGTCCTGCGGCGCGCGGTCCTGCTGGTAGGCGCGCAGCAGCCGCTCGACGTACGCCGGCAGCTCGTCCGCGGTGACCTTCAGACCGCGCAGCTTGCGCCCGAAGCCGGCGGTCTCGCCGAGGTGGCCGCCGAGATGCAGCTGGAATCCCTCCACCGGCTGCCCGTCCGGCCCGGGAACCAGCGACCCCTTCAGCCCGATGTCGGCGAGCTGGAAGCGGGCGCAGGAGTTGGGGCAGCCGTTGAGGTTGATGCCCACCGGCTCGGTGAAGTCGGGAAGTCGCTGCTCGAGCAACCGGTACAGGTCGTCGGCCCGGTCCTTGGTCTCGACGATCGCCAGCTTGCAGAACTCGATCCCGGTGCAGGCCATCGTCCCGCGCCGGAACGGGCTCGGCCGGACCGGCAGGTCCGCGGCCGCCAGCGCGGCGACCAGACCCTCGACCTGGTCGGCCGGGACGTCGAGCACCACCATCTTCTGCTCGACGGTGGTCCGCACCCGGCGGCTGCCGTGCGCCTCGGCCAGGTCGGCCACCGCGGCGAGCTGACGCCCCGAGGTCCGACCGGCGCGCAGGACGAAGCCGACCGCGTACGCCCCGTCGTGCTGCGGCGCGACGCCGACGTGGTCGCGGACGCCGCCGGGTGGCGGCGCCGGTGCCGGCCCGTCGGCCAGGGCGGCGCCGAGGTACTCCTTCTCGAGCACCTCACGAACCCGAGCCGGCCCCCAGTCGGCGACCAGGAACTTCAGCCGGGCGCGGGTGCGGGACCGCCGGTAGCCGTAGTCGCGGAACAGCCCGGTCACCCCGGCCCACACGTCGGGGACCTGATCCGGCTCGACGAACGCACCGAGGCGGACCGCGAGCTTGGGGTTGGTGGACAGCCCCCCGCCGACCCACAGGTCGAACCCCGGTGCGCCGCCGGCGCCGAGCACCCCGACGAAGGACACGTCGTTGACCTCGTGCGCGGTGCAGTGGTTGGCGCACCCCGACATCGCGGTCTTGAACTTTCGCGGCAGGTTGGAGAACGCCGGGTCGCCGATGTAGCGGCGCTCGGTCTCGAGCAGGTACGGCGTGGCGTCGATCAGTTCGGCCCGGTCGATGCCGGCCAGCGGGCAGCCGAGCATGTTGCGCGGGGTGTCACCACAGGCCTCCGTGGTGGACAGCCCGACCGCTTCCAGCTCGGCCCAGATCGCCGGCACGTCCTCGATCCGGATCCAGTGCAGCTGCACGTTCTGCCGGTCGGTGACGTCGGCGACGTCCCGGCCGTAGCGGCCGGCCACGCCGGCGAGGACCCGCAGCTGGGCGGTGCTGAGCTGGCCGCCGGGGATGCGGACCCGCAGCATGAAGAACTCGTCCTCGAGGTCGGCCGGCTCGAGCAGGGCGGTCCGGCCACCGTCGATGCCGGCCCGGCGCTGGGTGTAGAGCCCCCACCAGCGGAACCGCCCGCGCAGGTCGGACGGATCGATGCTGGCGAAACCTCGGGAGCTGTAGATGTCGACGATGCGCCGGCGCACCTCGAGCCCGTCTGAGTCCTTCTTCATCTGCTCGTTCGGGTTCAACGGCTCGCGGTGCCCGAGGGCCCACTGGCCCTGACCGGTGCTGCGCATGGGAACGTCCTCGGTGCTCGTCGGGCGGGTGGCCTCAGGGACGAGCGGAACAGACGGCGCTGCTCACGCGCTGCAGATCGACATGCAGCCGTGCGACGAGAAGCAGGACGTCGGGCACGCCGCCCAGGATGGCACCCGCGGCCGGGTACCGGCGAACCAGGACCGACCGGCGTCTCTGGGAGCGAGACAGCGGGTCGACAAGCGGGCCGTGGATGTGTTTGGTTCATCGCCGATGACCGCCGCATTGCTGCTCACCGCCCGCAGGCATGTCGACCTGCTGCGGGTTACCAGCGCGGCGTGTCGACCCGGTTCCCGGGTCGCCTGAGCTCGCGCGCCACCGCGCCGCCCCTCGCCGTCCCGGTTCGCCCTCCTTCCGCCGTTCCCCGAAGGGCCGACCGTGTCCGCCTGCTCCGCCGCCGTCCGCCGCGGTCTCGACCCTGAGCCCGGGGTCGTCCTCGACCTGCTCCCGACGCTGGCCCGACGCGCCGCCGCCGACCTCGAACACGCCCCGGCGGAGGACATCCTGGGGTGGGCGATCGACACCTTCGGGGACCGTTTCGCGGTCGCCTCCTCGATGGCCGAGGCGGTGCTCGTCGACATGGTGTCCCGGCTGCACCCCGGGGTGCCGGTGCTCTTCCTGGACACCGGCTACCACTTTGCCGAGACGATCGGCACCCGAGATACCGTCGCCGCCCGCTACGACGTCCCGCTGCTGACGATCACACCCCGACAGAGCGTCGCGGAGCAGGAGCAGAGCTACGGGCCGCGGCTCTACGAGCGCGACCCGGACCGCTGCTGCGCGCTGCGCAAGGTGGAGCCGCTGGAGCGGGCGCTGTCGCCGTACCTGTCCTGGGCCACCGGGATCCGCCGGGACGAGACCGACGACCGCCGGGAGGTGCCGGTGGTGAGCTGGGACCCGGACCGGGGCAAGGTGAAGGTGCACCCACTCGCCACCTGGACCCAGTCGCAGGTCGACGACTACGTGCGCGAGCACGACGTCGTCGTCAACCCGCTGCTCGCCGACGGATACCCCTCGATCGGCTGCGCACCGTGCACCCGGCGGGTGGCCGGGGGGGCCGACCCGCGCAGCGGGCGCTGGGCGGGGCTCGCGAAAAGCGAGTGTGGGCTGCACCGGTGACGGGCTACCCGTTGCTGCTGGACCTCGCCGGCAAGCGGGTGCTCGTCGTCGGTGCCGGCGCGGTCGCGGCCCGGCGGCTCCCGGCGCTGGTCGAGGCGGGTGCCGCGGTGGAGGTGGTGTCGCCCGTGATGAGCGCGGCCGTCGAGGCGCTACCGGTGGTGCGGCACCGCCGCGCCTTCGCGCCGGCGGACGTCGTCGGCGCCTGGCTGGTGCATGCCTGCACGGACGAGCCGGCGGTCAACGCGGCGGTGGCCGGCGCCGCCGCGGCGGAGCGGGTGTTCTGCGTCCGGGCCGACGACGCGGCCGGCTCGAACGCATGGGTGCCGGCCGTGCACCGCGGCCCAGACTCCGTGGTCGCGGTCAACGCCGGCGGTGACCCGCGCCGCGCCGTCGAGCTGCGCAACGCTGTGGCCGCCGCGCTCGACGCCGGCACGCTGCCGCTGCGGCCGCGTCGCCGGCGCGGCGGCATCGGCACGGTGGCGTTGGTGGGCGGCGGCCCCGGGGACCCCGGGCTGCTCACCGTGCGGGGCCGCCGGCTGCTCGCCGCAGCGGACGTCGTGGTGGTGGACCGGCTCGCCCCCCGGGAGCTGCTGGCCACCCTCGACCCGGACGTCGAGGTGGTCGAGGCCGGCAAGGTGCCGTACTGCGCCGGGGTCAGCCAGGACGACATCAACGCGCTGCTGGTGACCCGGGCCCGCAGCGGCGCCCGGGTGGTCCGGCTCAAGGGCGGCGACCCGTTCGTGTTCGGCCGTGGCGGTGAGGAGGCGCTGGCCTGCCTCGCGGCCGGGGTGCCGGTCGAGGTGGTGCCCGGGGTGAGCAGCGCGTTCGCGGTGCCGGCGTACGCCGGGATCCCGGTCACCCACCGCGGCGTGGCGCAGGACGTCACGGTGGTGGCGGCGCACGGCGACCCGACCGCGGTCGGGTCCACGGTGAACTGGGACGCGCTCGCGGCCGGCTCCGGCACGCTGGTGCTGATGATGGGGCTCCGCTCGCTGGCCGATACCGCCGCGGAGCTGGTCCGTCGCGGCCGGTCGGCCGGCACCCCGGTCGCGGTCGTGAGCTGCGGCACCACCGCGGCGCAGCGGGTCGTGGTCGCCGACCTGGCCGGCATCGCCGCCGCGGTGCGGGCGGCCGGGCTGTCGGCTCCGGCGGTCACGGTCGTCGGTGAGGTGGTGCGGCTGCGCGAGGTGCTGGCCCGTGTCGGCTGAGCCGGTGCTGCTGGCGGTCGCGCACGGCAGCCGGGCAGCGGCGGCGACCGCCGCCACCGAGGCGCTGCTGGACCGGGTCCGCGGGCTCGCCGCCGGACTGGCGGTGACCGTCGGGTACGTCGACAACGCCACCCCGTCGGTGCGTCACGCCCTCGCGGCGCTGCCGGTCGGGACGACCGCCGTGGTGCTGCCGCTGCTGCTCACCGCGGCCGAGCACAGCAAGACCGACGTACCCGCCGCGGTGCAGGAGGTCCGAGCCGCGCGCCCGGACCTGCGGCTGCACTACGGCCGGCCGCTCGGCCCGCACCCGCTCCTGCTGGCTGCGCTCCGGGACCGGCTGGCGGCCGTCGCCGCGGCACCGACCGGCGACACCGTCGTGGTGCTCGCGGCCGGCGGGTCCGCCGACCCGGACGCCAACGCCGAGGTCGCCCGCACCGCCCGGCTGCTGCTCGAGAGCGCCGGGTACGCCGCGGTGGAGCCGGCGTTCGCCTCCACCGCCCGGCCGGGGGTGGACGAGGCGGTCGCGCGGTGGCGCCGCCTCGGGGCCGACCACGTGGTCGTGGCGCCCTACCTGCTGTCCCCGGGCTTCCTCGCCGACCGGGTACGGGCCGCCGGCGCCGGCGCCGGCGCGGACGCCGTCGCCGGTGTGCTGGGCGACCACCCGGCGCTGGCCCAACTCGTGCTCGAGCGCTACCGGGAGGCGCTGGCCGGCGACCTGCGGATGAACTGCGACGTCTGCCGGTACCGCGCGGCGTACGCCGGACCGGTCGTCGTCGGGGCACCGCAGGTCCCGCATGCCCACCCCGACGACGAGCCGGTCTAGCCCGGTCTAGCTCGGGCTCAGGCGGACAGCCCCGGGACGCTCGCCGGGTCGATGTCCTTGGCGGAGGCCTTGATGGCGAAGACGCTGACGATCAGCGACAGCGCGGCGAACACCACGCCCATCGTGAAGGCCGACGAAATGCCGTGCGCGAGCACCTGGTGGGCCACCTCCGGCGGCGGCTTGAGCTTGCCCTGCGCAAAGGCCTGCTTCATCTGCGGCGTGGCGTCGGCGAGGAACGCCTTGATCTGGTGCGCCGACTCGTTGCGGCTGGCCGTTCCGAAGATCGTCACCAGGATGGACAGGCCCAGTGAGCCGCCGACCTGCTGCATCACGTTGAGCAGACCTGACGCCGCCCCGGACTCGTGCGGGTCCACACCGCTCACCGCCGTGATCGTCAGCGGCACGAACAGGAATCCCATGCCGCCCGAGAACAGCAGCATCGGGCCGAGGATGCCGCCGACATAGCCGCTGCTCGCGGACAGCTGCGACAGCCAGCCCAAACCGGCGGTGGCGAGGATCCCACCGATCACCATGAAGAACTTCGGGCCCCGCTTGAGCAGCTGGCGCGACGCCAGCTGCGCGGTGACGACGATCATCGCGCTCACCGGAAGGAAGGCGAACCCCGACCGCAGCGGGCTGTAGCCGAGGATGTTCTGCACGAACAGCGTCAGGAAGAAGAACATGCTGAACAGAGCGGCCGCCAGGCAGAGCATCACGACGTAGCTGCCGGCCCGGTTGCGGTTGCGGAACATGTGTAGCGGCATGATGGGCTGCGGCACCGAGCGTTCGATGGCGACGAAGCCGGCCAGCAGGACGGCGGCGGCCAGGAACGCCGCGATCGTCCAGGCGTCGCTCCAACCATCCTGGGCGGCCCGGATGAACCCGTAGACCAGGGCCGTCATCCCGCCGGTGGAGGTCAGCGCGCCGGCGACGTCGAAGCGGCCGGGGTAGCGCTCGGACTCGTTGACGTACAGCGGCGCGGCCGCGGCGATGAGCAGGCCGATCGGGATGTTCACGAACAGCACCCACCGCCACGACAGCCAGGAGGTCAGCATGCCGCCGGCGAGCAGGCCGATGGCCGCGCCGGATCCCGAGACCGCTGCGAAGACGCCGAACGCGCGGTTGCGCTCGGCCCCCTCGGCGAAGTTCGTGGTGATCAGTGACAGCGCGGTCGGGGACGCGATGGCGCCACCGACGCCCTGCAACGCCCGGGCCGCCAGCAGCCAGGTCGACGACGTGGCCAGGCCACCGAGGAACGAGGCGAGGGTGAACAGCAGGATGCCGAAGATGAACACCCGCCGCCGACCGAGGATGTCACCGGCTCGGCCGCCGAGCAGCAGCAGCCCCCCGAAGGTCAGCGTGTAGGCGTTGAGCACCCACGACAGGCTCGTCGTCGAGAAGTGCAGCGCGCTCTGGACGTGCGGCAGCGCGATGTTCACGATCGTCGCGTCGAGCACGACCATGAGCTGAGCACCGGTGATGACGGCCAACGCCACCCCGGGATGATGACCGCGCCGGGCCGCTCCAGCCGCCGGGGCAAGGGCCGCCGTTGTCGTCGCCATTCGTCCACTCCATCCGATTAGGGAACGCTTCCGTTCACTAGCCGGTGAAGGTACACTCGGGGACCTAGTAGACGCAAGCGTCCACTAACCCGCATCGAGAGGCCACCGGTGGGCCGCCAGCCGCACCAGCTCGGTCAGTCCGCATCGGTCTGCAATCCCCTGCGCCGGCGCGGTGAGGTGCTGGAGCAGGCCATCTTCGACGCCGTCGTCGACCAGCTCGCGGCGGCCGGATACGAGGCGCTGACCATGGAGGGCGTGGCCGCCTGCGCCGGTACCGGCAAGGCCGCCCTCTACCGACGCTGGCCGTCCAAGGAAGAGCTGGTGCTGGAGGCGCTCGAGCACCGGCTGCCGGTGCTCGACGCTCCGCCGGACACCGGCACCGTCCGCGGCGACATCCTGATGCTGCTCGGCCGGATGACGCGCACCGTCAACAGCCCGACCGGGTGTGCGATCCAGAGCCTGATGGGCCAGCAGCGCGACCGCGAGTTCATGCGGGCCGTGCACCGCCGGGTGATCGAGCCGCGCAAGCGGATGATGCTCGACGCCCTGCGCCGCGGGGTGGAGCGTGGCGAGGTGCGCCCGGACGCTGTGTCGATGCTCGTCGCCGAGGTCGGACCGGCGATGGTCATCCACCATTTCCTGGTCGACGGACCGCCGGTGTCGAGGCGGACCATCGAGGCCATCGTCGACCAGGTGGTGCTGCCGATGGTGCGCGCCTGACGCGGCGCGGCCCGTGGGCCGGACCGTCAGGTCGGTAGCTGGTCGGGCTCGAGCAGCTCGGCCAGCCAGCCCGGGACGGCCGCGGCGTACCCGTCGAGGGCCGCTGCCGGTAGTCCCGCGAGGGCTCGCTGCCAGGCCAGAGCGCGCCCCACCGGGGCGACCCGCACCGCCAGCCGGCAGGCCGTCAGCAGCGTGCCCCGGTCGAACGCCGCGGTCCACGGCTCGAGGTAGGCATCGCGCAGCCGACGTACCTCCGGCCCTTCGGGGCGCACCCCGAACCGGTCGGCCACGCCGCGCACGACCACCAGCAGCGTGCTGAACGGGTGGGCGACCCCCGCGTCGCCCCAGTCGAAGAACACGTACTCGCCGGCCCGGACGAAGACGTTGGCGTCATGGAAGTCGTCGTGCTGCAGCGTCGGAGCCACGCCGAGGCGGGTCAGCTCGGTGCAGCAGCGGGCGAACTCCGGCTGGCGCCGCCGCAGCCTCTCCTCGGCCGGCGCGGACAGCCCGTCGGCGTCGCCCCGCAGCATCGCGGCGTCGTCGGCGAGCAGCCCGGCGAGCAGCGCCGGGAGCCGGACCGGGCGCAGGTCGGGAACGCCGAGCTCGAGCAGCGCGTCCACGCGCGGCTCGAGCCGCCGCTGGAGCTCGGCGTACGCCGGCAGCAACCGCTCCCAGTGACCGAGGTCAGGGGCGTCCGCGAGCAGGCTGCGCAGCGTCGGTCCGCCGTCGGGCAGCAGCATCCAGCCGCGCTCCGCGTCGACCGCCAGCGGGGCGAGCACGCCCGGCATACCCCAGCGGTGCAACCCGGCGAGCAGCCGCGGCTCGTACACCGTGCCGGCGCCGGTCGCCTTGAACCACGGCAGCCCGGCGTCGGTGGGGACCCGCAGGACCGTCGACCAGGGTCGGACGTGCGGCTGGTCGATCTCAGCCACGAGGCGGCGGCCGGCGGCGGCCACCTGGTTCCGGATCCATCCCCGCGCCTGGGCCTGCCAGCTCGGGTCCACCCAGCGCAGGGTCGGCGGCGTGGCGGTCATGACCCGGCAGGCTAGGTGAGCGAGCGGCCGGCGTCGCGCGCTTATCGAGGTCGGCGAGGCACCCGGACGTTCCGCCCATAGCGGGACGTGTCCTGGAGCGGACAGTGCTGCGCTCTTTACGCCGCGCAGTGACAGG
This sequence comes from Mycobacteriales bacterium, assembly GCA_038253225.1. Lineage (GTDB taxonomy): Bacteria > Actinomycetota > Actinomycetes > JALYNC01 > JALYNC01 > JBBSHH01. The sequence continues at coordinate 21,467 of JBBSHH010000018.1, forward strand.
TCCATGGTAGTCATGCACGGCCACCGAGTGTGACCGCGCGGGCTCGCGTCGACCGCTGTGGGGATGCCGCCGGGGGGCGACAGACGATCCGAGCGGCCATCCGACGCGGACTCGTTCCGCTTCTCCCGGAAGGTCCGGACCGACGATGGGCGCCTCCGCTCTCGACCGTCTGCTCGCTGCGACCGGCGAGCGCCTCGATCGCCGGTTCCGCTGGAGCCGGCTGCCGCTGCCCGTCGCGCTGCTGGCGCTGATCGGTCTCCGCAAGGGCCTGCAGGCCCACAACCTCTACGACACCGGGTCGGCGCCGGCGACCGGCATACCATCACCCCCCGAGGGACATCGCGGCAGCCGCAGCGCGGACGGGTCGTGGAACGACGTGGCGAGCCCCGGGATGGGCCGCGCCGGAGCCCGGTTCGGCCGCAACGTGCCGATCGACAGCGCCTGGCCGGCCGCCGAGCCCACCATTCTCACGCCGAGCCCGCGCACGGTCAGCCGGGAGCTGCTGACCCGCACCGCGCTGGTGCCCGCCACGACCCTCAACGTGCTGGCGGCGGCCTGGCTGCAGTTCCAGATCCACGACTGGTTCAGCCACGGCAGCAACGACAAGACGAACCCGTGGGTGCTGCCGCTGGCCACCGACGACCCGTGGCCGGAGCACCCCATGCGCATCCCGCGGACCCGGCCGGACCCGGACTCCCCCGCCGGTGCGCCGCCGACGTACCTCAACACCGAGACGCACTGGTGGGACGCCTCGCAGATCTACGGCAGCGACGAGGGCTTCCAGCAGAAGATCCGCACCGGAATCGAGGGCAAGCTTGCCCTCGGCACCGACGGGCTGCTGCCGCTGGACCCGAGCCAGCTCGGCGACGTCGTCGGCGTCGCCGGCAACTGGTGGCTCGGGCTGTCCATGCTGCACGTCCTGTTCATGCGGGAGCACAACGCGATCTGTGACCGGCTCCGCCGCGACCACCCCGGGTGGGGCGACGAGGAGCTGTTCAGTCATGCCCGGCTCGTGAACGCCGCGCTGCTGGCCAAGATCCACACGGTGGAGTGGACGCCGGCCATCCTGGGGCACCCGGCGCTGCAGATCGGCATGCGGGCCAACTGGTGGGGCATCGCCGGTGAGCGGGTCTCCCGGCTCGTCGGCCGGATCAGCGACAGCGAGACCGTCAGCGGGATACCGGGCGGGCCGACCCGGCAGTACGACGTCCCGTACGCGATGACCGAGGAGTTCGTCGCCGTCTACCGGATGCACCCGCTGCTGCCCGACGACTTCGACTTCCGCAGCGTCCGGGACGACGCGCTGGTCGCCCAGCTGAGCTTCCCGGAGATCGCCGGCCCGCGGGCGAACCCGATGCTCGAGCAGCTGACGATGCAGGACGCCCTCTACTCGTTCGGCATCGCCCATCCCGGGGCGATCACCCTGCACAATTACCCCCGGTTCCTCCAGCAACTGCAACGCTCGGACGGCAGCCTGCTCGACCTGGCCGCGGTCGACATCCTGCGCAGCCGCGAGCGGGGGGTGCCGCGCTACAACGAGTTCCGGCGGCTGCTGCGGATGCGGCCGGCATCGTCGTTCGAGCATCTCGCCGCCCGGCCGGAGTGGGCCGCGGAGCTGCGCGCCGTCTACGGCGACGTCGAGCAGGTCGACCTGACCGTCGGCATGTACGCCGAGCGGCTGCCCGACGGGTTCGGCTTCAGCGACACCGCGTTCCGCATCTTCGTGCTGATGGCCTCCCGACGGCTGGAGGCGGACCGCTTCTTCACCGTCGACTTCACCCCCGAGGTCTACACGCCGGCGGGGCTGGCCTGGATCGCGGACAACGACATGTCCTCGGTGTTGCTGCGGCACTATCCCGACCTCGGACCGGCGCTGGCCGGCCGTCGCAACGCGTTCGCGCCCTGGCAGCGCACCGGCGCCGTCTCACCGGAGCCCCGGCCGTGACCCGCTCGGTGCATCTGCTGCCCGGCCGGCCGCCGGACGGCGACGCCCACGGACCGGTCCCCGGTGCCGGGAAGCGGGCGGTCTGCTGCTCCGGCGGGGGCATCCGGGCCGCCGCGTTCTGCCTCGGCGGCCTGCAGGGGCTCGGCCGGCGGCGCGGAACCACCGGCCGCTCGTGGTACGACGACGTCGACCTGGTGACGGCGGTCTCCGGCGGCTCCTACATGGCCGCGTCCTTTGCGATGGTGAACCACCGGCCGCCGGCGCACGGTGGCTTCGACCGGGTGCCGGTCTACGCCCCCGGCTCCGCCGAAGACAACCGGCTGCGGGCGCACACCCGCTATCTCGTCGAGGACAAGCAGGCCGCAGCCGTCGGTGTGCTCGGCATCGTCTACGGCCTGGTGCTCAACCTGCTGCCGATCCTGGCCGGTCTGTTCTTCGTCGGCACGCTGCTCGGTTGGGTGTTGCGCGCCACCCGGTTGATGCAGCTCAACGCCACCAAGACGGCGTGGGAGCCGCGACACGTACCGCTCACCACGACCGGCATCGCCGGTCTGGCCGGGCTCGGCCTGCTCTGCTTCGCCCTGGACCGCTGGCTCGAGCTGCACCTGGCGCGGCGGCGGGACAGCCATCCGCTGCGACGCGTCTGCCTCGGCCTGCTCGGCCTGTCGATCACGCTGGTGCTGCTGCTGGTCGCCATTCCCGCCCTGCTGTCCGCGTTGAGCACGGCCGGCACCTCGGGCCGGGTGGGGTCGGTGTCCGGGACGCAGGTCACCACCGGGCTGGTCGGTACCAGCACCGCGCTGATCGGGCTGATCAAGGCGACGCTCGGCCGGTTCCGTGGCCGGCTGCAGGCCACCAGCACGGCCGGGGGCGGCAAGGTCACCTCGGTGCTGGCCAAGACCGCACGGACGCTGGCACCGTGGGCCGGGTCCGCCCTCGCCGCCGCGTTGCTGGTGGCCGCGTTCCTCGTCTGGGTCAACAACGCGACCTACCGGGGCCCCACGGCCGGTGGCTGGCTGCTGGTGGCGGCGGCCGCGGCCGGTATGTGCCTGTGGCAGCTCTCGACCGACATCAACCGCTCGTCGATCCACCCGTACTACAAGTCGAGGCTTGCGACCGCCTTCGCCGTCCAGCGCAGCGCCGACGGCGAACAGGCCGAGCAGCAGCCCGCGGACCCGCCGATCCGGTTCTCCTCCTACGCCGAGGACCGCCCGACGCTGGTGGTGTGCGCGGCGGTGAACACCGACCAGGCCGGCACGGTTCCGGCCGGTCGGGGGTGCGCGCCGTTCACGTTCAGCCCGCACTGGGTGGGCATCTCCAGCGGCACGATGTTCCGCGGCATGGCCGGGACCGCACCGGTCACCAACGAGCCCGGGGACCCGGAGACGCAGGCCTGGCCCAGCCGGATCGTCGGCTCGGGGGCGACCATGGTGGACCGGCCGCGGCTGATGCTGCCCACCACCGAGTACGAGGAGCTGGCCGGCGTGCGGCTGCTCGACCTGCCGGCCGCTGTCGCGGTCAGTGGTGCCGCGGTCTCGCCGGTGATGGGTCGGATGACCAAGGCCCCGTTGCGGATGCTGCTCGGGCTCGCGAACGTGCGTCTCGGACTGTGGCTGCCCAACCCGCTCGACCCGAGGGCGATGCGGATGCCCGGCACCGCGGCCGAGCGCGACCGGTCCTGGCAGGCCCGGCTGCGGTGGCAGTGGCACCAGCCGGGGTTGCGCGCGCTGCTCGCCGAGATCCTCGGCGGGATGGGGCTGGACGGGCGCTGGATCTACGTCACCGACGGCGGCCATTACGAGAACCTCGGCCTGGTCGAGGCGCTGCGTCGGGGCGCCACCGAGATCGTGGTCCTGGACGCCTCCGGTGACCCGCCGAACAGCTGGGCGACGTTCGGGGAGGCCATCGAGACCGCCCGCAGCGACCTCGGCGTGGAGATCTCCCTGAACCCGTCCCGGGTCATGCAGGCGGCGGCGGCCACCGGCTTCGCCCCGACGCTGGCGGCCCAGGGCGCGTTCCGCTACCCCAACGGCGTCACCGGAACGCTCGTCCTGTGCAAGCTGGCGATGTCCGACGACGTCTCCTGGGACGTGCACGCCTGGGGTCGCTCGCACCCGGAGTTCCCCCACGACTCGACCGCGCAGCAGCTCTACGGGGACCGGGAGTTCGAGGCCTACCGCCGGCTCGGGGAGAGTGCGGCCGAGATGGCGCTCAAGCTCCTCGACGCCGCCGCCGCCGCCGACGCCGCCGCGACGGCCGGCGCCGCCGCGCCGACGGCCGGCGCCGCCGCGCCGACGACGGTCACCCTGCCCTCGCCGGCGGAGCCGGCGGTGGACGCTCCGGTCGGGACCGCCGCCCGTCAGGGCTGAGCGGGTCCGGCGCCCACCGCCGGCCACCGGAGCCAGCGCCGCTCGCCGGCGCGTCGTACGTCCTGGCGGGGGCGCTGGACCGGACCGCCGACCCCCAGCTGACGCGATGCTGGTGGAGATCTGCCCGCCGAACCTGCGGGTGGCCGGCCTGGCGGCGGCGATCACGGACCTCGTGTCGCCGCTCGACGGCCGCGGGGCGGAGGTCGACCTGCGGTTGCCCGACGACCTCGACCTGCCGGAGCCGGCGGAGGCGGTCGTGTTCCGGGTGGCCCAGGAGGCGGTGCGCAACATCGCCGCCACGCGGCCGCCCGGAACGTTTCGATCGAGCTGTCCGCACCGCCCGACCGCGTCAGGCTGGACGTCGCCGACGACGGGATCGGCTTCGACCCGGCGGTGCTCGTTCGTCGGCACAGCGAGGGACACCTGGCGCTGCGGGTGCTGGCCGATCTCGCCGAGACGGCGGGGGGCCGAGCTCACGATCGACTCCACCCCGGGAACCGGCACCCGGGTGCGGCTGGAGATGCTCAGCCCATGATCCGGGTGCTGCTCGTCGACGACCACCGGCTGGTGCGGGCCGGGTTGGCCTCACTGATCGGCTCGACTCCGGACATGGCGGTGGTCGGGACGGCGGCGGACGGTCCGGCCGCGGTGGTCGCGGCGGCGGAGACCGAGCCCGACGTCGTGCTGATGGACCTGTCGATGGCCGGGATCGACGGCGTGGAGGCGACCCGCCGGATCGTGGCGGCCCAGCTGGCAGCCCAGGTGGTCGTGCTGACCTCGTTCTCCGACCGGGAGCGGGTGCTCGACGCGATCGACGCCGGCGCCGTGGGCTACCTGCTCAAGGACTCCGAGCCGGCGGAGCGGGTGGCCGCCGTCCGGGCCGCCGCGCGCGGCGAGTCACGCTTGGACCCCCGAATCGCCAGCACGCTGCTGCGTGGGCGGGACGGCCGCCGCGGCGGCCCCGAGCTCACCGACCGCGAGCTCGAGGTGCTCGACCTGGTCTGCCGGGGAATGGCGAACAAGCAGATCGGTCGGGCGCTCGGGATCAGCGAACGCACGGTCAAGGCGCATCTGACCAACGTGTTCCAGCGCATCGGGGTGACCGACCGCACCTCCGCCGCGCTGTGGGCCCAACGCAACCTGCCGGCCTGACCGGGATGCCCAGGCGCAGCGCCGGGCTGTTGCTCTTCCGGCGCCGGGCCGGCGGCGCCGTGGAGGTCCTGCTCGGGCATCCGGGCGGCCCACTGTTCGCCGGCAAGGACGCCGGCCACTGGTCGGTACCCAAGGGCGAGTACGGCGCCGACGAGGCGCCGCTCGCCGCGGCGGTCAGGGAGTTCGCCGAGGAGCTGGGGCAGCCCGCGCCGGCCGGCCGCCCCGTGCCGCTCGGAGAGGCCCGGCAGGGCAGCGGCAAGGTCAACACGGTCTTCGCCGTCGAAGGCGACCTCGATGTCGCCTCGATCACCAGCAACACGTTCCCGATGCAGTGGCCGCCCCGGTCCGGGCGTATCGCAGAGTTTCCCGAACTCGACCGGGCGGCCTGGTTCGACCTGACCGTGGCCAGAGGGAAGATCTTCCCCTCTCAGCTGCCCTTCCTCGACCGCCTTGCCGACCTCGTGTTTCCCGCCGAAGGAGCGCCCGAATGACGCGACCCGACCGCAGCCAGGCGCACCACCCGGTCGTGCTGGACCATCGGGCGCACCGCGCCGCCGATGCCCAGCTGCGGATCGCCGACGCGATCACGGCGTTCGCGGGCTCGATGCCGTTCGTCTACCTCCACGCCGTCGCCTTCACCCTCTGGATGGTCTTCGTCGAGTCCGATCCGTGGCCCAAGCTGACGTTGATCGTCTCTCTCGAGGCGATATTCCTGTCGACGTTCGTGATGATCGGCCAGAACCGGCAGTCGGCCTTCCAGCAGGCCAAGGCCGATCACGACTTCATCGAGGGAGAGCAGGAGCTCAAGATCAACACCGAGTTGACCCGGGCAATCCACCGGCTGACCATCGAGATGCACGGCCGGGTGATGTCCGGCGCAGCCCCGGATGCACCGTCGGCGCCCTGACCTCGACACCTGGCCCGGTTTGGCGTCCATGGTCCCCGATGCGGCAGCATCGCGGCCATGACGACGACCACCGACCCGTTCCGCACAACCGTCCCGTTACCGCCCGGCGGCACGATTCCGCTGCTGGGCTTCGGCACCTGGCAGATCACCGGCGACGCGGCCCGACAGGCTGTCGGCTGGGCGCTGGAGGCCGGGTACCGCCACCTCGACACCGCGACCGTCTACCGCAACGAGGCCGAGGTCGGCGCCGGGCTCCGGGACAGCGGGCTGCCTCGCGAGGACGTCTTCCTCACCACGAAGGTGCCGCCGAACCGGGCGGGTCAGGAGCTCGCGACGTTGCAGCAGAGCCTCACCGCGCTCGGCACCGACCACGTCGACCTGTGGCTGATCCACTGGCCGAACGGCTCGGACGTGGCCAGCGGCACCTGGCGCGCGCTGGTCGAGGCGCGCGAGCAGGGTCTGGCGCGGTCCATCGGAGTCAGCAACTACTCGCTCGGGCAGCTCGACGCGCTGACCGAGGAGACCGGCGTGACGCCGGCGGTGAACCAGATCGAGTGGAGCCCCTTCCTCTTCGACGCCGCGGTCGCGGACGGCCACCGCCGGCGCGGGGTCGCGCTCGAGGGCTACAGCCCGTTCCAGGCCAGCCGGCTCGACCACCCCACACTCACCGACATCGCCGCCCGGCTCGGCAAGGCCCCGACCCAGGTGATCGTCCGCTGGCACCTCCAGCACGAGGTCGTGGTGATCCCCAAGTCGGCGAACCGGGAGCGGATCGTCGCCAACGCAGCCGTCGGCGACATCGAGCTCACCGCCGCCGACATGGCGGCCCTCGACGGCCTCGCCGGACAGGGCTGAGCCGATGCCGGACGTGCTGGTCTTCGACGTCAACGAGACGCTGCTCGACCTCGCCGCGCTGGATCCGGTGTTCGAGCGGCTGTTCGGCGATCCGGCGGTGCGTCCGCTGTGGTTCGCACAGATGCTGCAGCTGGCGCTGGTCAGCACGGTGACCGGCCGCTACGCCGACTTCGGCGCCTGTGCGCTGGCGGCGCTGGCCGCCACCGCCGACGTGCGCGGGGTGACGCTCCGCGACGCCGACCGGGACGCCGTCGTCCGCGGCATGCGCGAGCTGCCCGCACACCCGGAGGTGCCGGCGGCGCTCGACCGGCTGCGCGACGCGGGCTACCGGCTGGCGACCCTGACGAACAGCACCCAGCCGGTCGCCGACGCCCAGCTGGCGTACGCCGGCCTGACCGACCGGTTCGAGCGGCGGCTGTCCGCCGACGCGGTACGCCGGCTGAAGCCCGCGGCCGAGCCCTACCGGATGGCCGCCGACACGCTCGGGGTCGAGGTCGGGGCCCTGTGGCTGGTGGCCGCGCACGCCTGGGACATCGCCGGGGCAAGCGCGGCCGGTTGCCGGACCGCGTTCGTCGCCCGTCCGGGCAAGCCGCTGGACCCGCTGACCCCGGCGCCGGACATCAAGGCCGCGGACCTGACCGGGATCGCCGAGGCGCTGCTGGCCCGCCGAGCCGGCTGATCGGCGTACCTCTAGCGTCTGCGCCGTGCCGGAGCGAGAGCGGGCCGGGTCCGTGGTGGACCTCAACAGCGACGTCGGCGAGGGGTTCGGCCGCTGGTCGCTCGGCGACGACGACGCGCTGCTCCGGCTCGTGTCGAGCGCGAACGTCGCGTGCGGGTTCCACGCCGGTGATCCGGTGACGATGCGGCGGGTCTGCGGCTGGGCCGCGGAGCGCGGGGTCACGATCGGCGCGCAGGTCTCCTACCGGGACCTCGCCGGCTTCGGTCGTCGCTTCATCGACGTGGAGCCGGCGGAGCTGCTCGCCGACGTCGTCTACCAGGTCGGCGCGCTCGACGGTTTCGCCCGGGCGGCGGGCACCCGAGTCCGGTACGTCAAGCCGCACGGTGCGCTCTACACCGCGGTGGGCCGCTCGGTCGAGCAGGCCACGGCGGTCGTCGACGCGGTCCGGAGCTACGACCCCGGGCTGGGCCTGCTCGGGTTGCCGGGCTCGGCCTGGCTCGAGATCGGCCGCTCGGCCGGGCTCGCGACGTACGAGGAGGCCTTCGCCGACCGCGGCTACGGCGCCGACGGGCGGCTAATCCCCCGCCGGCTGCCCGGAGCGTTGATCACCGACCCGGCAGTGGTGGCCCGGCGGGCGGTGCGGATGGTGACCCAGGGCTCGGTGTTGACCGAGGACGGGGTCGCCGTCGCCGTCGCGCCGGCATCGATCTGCGTGCACGGGGACACGCCGGGCGCGGTGGAGATCGCCCGTCAGGTGCGGGCCGCGCTCGCCGACGCGGGTGTCGCCGTCCGGCCGTTCCGATGACCGGCCCGTCGATCACGGTCGTGCCGTACGGCGAGAGCGGGCTGCTGGTCGACCTGCCGGACCTCGACAGCGTGCTCACCGTGTACGCCCGGCTGCGGACCCGGCCGCCGGCCGGGGTGGCCGAGCTCGTGCCGGGTGCCCGGACCCTGCTGCTGCTGCTCTCTGACGCCGGGCCGGACGCCGGGCCGGACGCGCTGGTCGACGCGGTGACGGATGCGGTGACCGGCGCGCTGGCTGCAGGACACCGATCGGCCCGGCCGGGCGGGTCGGCGCCGGTCGAGCTTCCGGTGACCTACGACGGCGCGGATCTCGCGGAGGTCGCCGGGCTGTGCGGCCTGACCGTGCCCGAGGTGATCGCGCGGCACTGCCGGCCGACGTACACGGTCGGGTTCTGCGGGTTCGCGCCGGGCTTTTGCTACCTCGTCGGGCTCGACCCGCAGCTGCAGGTGCCGCGGCTGCGCACACCGCGACCGCGGGTACCGGCCGGCGCGGTCGGCGTCGCCGCCGAGTTCACCGCGGTCTACCCCCGCCCCTCACC
>JBBSHH010000019.1:0-29903 GCA_038253225.1 Mycobacteriales bacterium
ACCCGCTTGCCGAGCAGGTTCTGCCGGAACCGGCCCTGCTTGCCCTTGAGCATGTCCGACAGCGACTTGAGCGGGCGGTTTCCGGGGCCGGTGACCGGACGTCCGCGGCGGCCGTTGTCGAACAACGCGTCGACAGCCTCCTGCAGCATCCGCTTCTCGTTGTTCACGATGATCTCGGGAGCGCCGAGGTCGAGCAGCCGCTTGAGCCGGTTGTTGCGGTTGATCACACGTCGGTAGAGGTCGTTGAGGTCGGAGGTGGCGAACCGGCCGCCGTCGAGCTGGACCATCGGCCGCAGGTCCGGCGGGATCACCGGGACGCAGTCGAGGACCATGCCCATCGGGCTGTTGCGGGTGTTGAGGAACGCCGAGACCACCTTGAGGCGCTTGAGCGCGCGAGCCTTCTTCTGCCCCTTGCCGTTACGGATCGTGTCCCGCAGCCGCTCCGCCTCCGCCTCGAGGTCGAAGCCCTCGAGCAGCGTCTGCAGCGCCTCCGCGCCCATGCCGCCGGTGAAGTAGTCACCGAAGCGGTCCCGCAGCTCGCGGTAGATCAGCTCGTCGGGCTCGAGGTCCTGGACCTTGAGGTTGCGGAAGCGCTCGAAGACCTGCTCGAGGCGGTCGAGCTCGCGCTGGGCCCGGTCCCGGAGCTGGCGCATCTCCCGCTCGGCGCCGTCGCGGACCTTGCGCCGGGCGTCACCCTTGGCGCCCTCCGCCTCGAGCTCGGCGAGGTCGGCCTCGAGCTTCTTCTGCCGGGCCTCGACGTCGGCGTCGCGCCGGTCCTCGAGCCGCTTGCGCTCGACCGAGATCTGCGCCTCCAGGCTGGCCAGGTCGCGGTGCCGGGCATCGTCGTCCACCGAGGTGATGAGGTAGGCGGCGAAGTAGATGATCTTCTCGAGGTCCTTGGGCGCCAGGTCGAGCAGGTACCCGAGCCGGCTCGGGACACCCTTGAAGTACCAGATGTGGGTGACCGGGGCAGCCAGCTCGATGTGACCCATCCGCTCCCGGCGGACCTTCGCCCGGGTCACCTCGACCCCGCAGCGCTCGCAGATGATGCCCTTGAACCGGACCCGCTTGTACTTGCCGCAGTAGCACTCCCAGTCCCGGGTCGGACCGAAGATCTTCTCGCAGAAGAGCCCGTCCTTCTCCGGCTTGAGCGTGCGGTAGTTGATGGTCTCCGGCTTCTTGACCTCGCCGTGGCTCCACGTGCGGATGTCGTCGGCGGTCGCGAGGCCGATACGGAGCTCATCGAAGAAGTTGACGTCCAGCAAGACTTTCGCCTGCTTTCTAAGTGAAACGTGGCTGAACTATCGGGTTGGCCGGTCGCCGGCGGTTCGAAGCCGTCGGCGCCGGCCGGCGATCACACCTCTTCGACCGAGCTCGGCTCCCGCCGCGACAAGTCGATGCCGAGCTCCTCGGCGGCGCGGAAGACGTCCTCGTCGGTGTCGCGCATCTCGATCGCCATGCCATGGCTGGAGAGCACCACGACGTTGAGGCAGCGTGACTGCATCTCCTTGATGAGCACCTTGCACGACTCGGGGATGCCCGGCTCGGGAATGTTCTCGCCCTTGACGATCGCCTCGTAGACCTTGACCCGGCCCAGGACGTCGTCGCTCTTGATCGTGAGCAGCTCCTGCAGCGCGTACGCCGCGCCGTAGGCCTCCAGCGCCCAGACCTCCATCTCGCCGAAGCGCTGGCCGCCGAACTGGGCCTTCCCGCCCAGCGGCTGCTGCGTGATCATCGAGTACGGGCCGGTGGACCGGGCGTGGATCTTGTCGTCGACGAGGTGCAACAGCTTGAGGATGTAGATGTAGCCGACGCTGACCGGCTCCGGGAACGGGTCACCGGTGCGGCCGTCGAGCATCCGGGCCTTGCCGTCGGTGCCGACCAGCCGCACGCCGTCCCGGTTGGTCAGCGTCGAGCCGAGCAGGCCGGTGATCTCCTCCTCGCGGGCACCGTCGAAGACTGGGGTCGCGGTCTTCGTGCCGGGGGTGCCGGTCAGGGCCGCCGAGGGGAGCTTGGCCGCCCACGGCGGGGTGCCCTGGACCTTCCAACCGGTGTTGGCGACCCAGCCCAGGTGGCTCTCGAGCACCTGGCCGATGTTCATCCGGCGCGGCACGCCGTGCGGGTTGAGCACGATGTCGACAGGGGTGCCGTCCTCGAGGAACGGCATGTCCTCCTGCGGCAGGATTTTGGCGATGACGCCCTTGTTGCCGTGCCGGCCGGCGAGCTTGTCCCCATCGGTGATCTTGCGCTTCTGCGCGACGTAGACCCGGACCAGCTCGTTGACGCCCGGCGGCAACTCGTCGCCGTCCTCCCGGGTGAACATCCGGACCCCGATGATCTTTCCGGACTCGCCGTGCGGCACCTTGAGGCTGGTGTCGCGGACCTCACGAGCCTTCTCTCCGAAGATCGCCCGCAGCAGCCGCTCCTCCGGCGTCAGCTCGGTCTCGCCCTTGGGCGTCACCTTGCCGACCAGGACGTCCCCCGGGGCGACCTCGGCGCCGATGCGGATGATGCCGCGCTCGTCGAGGTCGGCAAGAACCTCCTCGGAGACGTTCGGGATGTCGCGAGTGATCTCCTCGGGACCGAGCTTGGTGTCCCGGGCGTCGACCTCGTGCTCCTCGATGTGGATCGAGGACAACACGTCGTCCTGCACGAGGCGCTGCGAGAGGATGATCGCGTCCTCGTAGTTGTGGCCCTCCCACGGCATGAACGCGACCAGCAGGTTCTTGCCGAGCGCCATCTCACCGTCGTCGGTGCATGGGCCGTCCGCGATGACCTGACCGGCCTCGACCCGGTCGCCCTCCTCGACGATCGGCTTCTGGTTGATGCAGGTGCCCTGGTTGGACCGGCGGAACTTGTGCAGCCGGTAGGTGCGCCGGGTCCCGTCGTCGGCCATCACCGTGATGTAGTCGGCGGAGAGCTCCTCCACGACGCCGGCCTTCTCGGCGACGACCACGTCACCGGCGTCCTTGGCCGCGCGTGCCTCCATGCCGGTGCCGACCAGCGGGGACTCGCTGCGCAGCAGCGGCACCGACTGCCGCTGCATGTTGGAGCCCATCAGGGCCCGGTTGGCGTCGTCGTGCTCCAGGAACGGGATCATGGCGGTCGCGACCGAGACCATCTGGCGAGGCGAGACGTCCATGTAGTCGACGTTCTGCGGCACCAGGTAGTCGACCTCGCCGGCCTTCTTGCGGACCAGTACGCGGGCGTTGGCGAAGGTGCCGTCGGGGTTGAGCGGCTCGTTGGCCTGGGCGATGACGTGCCGGTCCTCCTCGTCGGCGGTCACGTAGTCGATCTGGTCGGTGACGGTGCCGTTGTGCACCTTGCGGTACGGGGTCTCGACGAACCCGAAGGAGTTGACCCGGCCGTACGTCGACAGCGAGCCGATCAGGCCGATGTTCGGGCCTTCGGGCGTCTCGATCGGGCACATCCGGCCGTAGTGGCTCGGGTGCACGTCGCGGACCTCGAAGCCGGCGCGCTCCCGGGAGAGCCCTCCAGGCCCGAGCGCGGAGAGCCGGCGCTTGTGGGTCAGACCGGCCAACGGGTTGGTCTGGTCCATGAACTGGGACAGCTGGCTGGTACCGAAGAACTCCTTGATCGAGGCGACCACCGGCCGAATGTTGATCAAGGTCTGGGGCGTGATCGCCTCGACGTCCTGGGTGGTCATCCGCTCTCGGACGACCCGCTCCATCCGGGCCAGGCCCAGCCGGACCTGGTTCTGGATGAGCTCGCCCACCGTGCGCAACCGCCGGTTGCCGAAGTGGTCGATGTCGTCGACCTCGAAGCCGGCCTCGCCGGCGTGAAGCTTCACGACGTACTCGATCGTCGCGACGACGTCATCCTCGGTGAGCACCCCTTGACCGAGCGGGAGCCCGAGGCCGAGCTTGCGGTTGACCTTGTAGCGGCCGACCTTGGCCAGGTCGTAGCGCTTGGAGTTGAAGTACAGGTTGTCGAGCAGGGTCTGCGCGGACTCGCGGGTCGGCGGCTCGCCCGGGCGCAGCTTGCGGTAGATGTCGAGCAGGGCGTCGTCCTGGGAGGTGGTGTGGTCCTTCTCCAGGGTCATCCGCATCGACTCGTACTGGCCGAACCGCTCGAGGATGCGGGCGTTGTCCCAGCCCAGCGCCTTGAGCAGCACGGTGACGCTCTGCTTGCGCTTGCGGTCGATGCGAACGCCGACCGCGTCCCGCTTGTCGATCTCGAACTCGAGCCAGGCCCCCCGGCTTGGGATGATCTTGCAGCCGTAGACCTCCTTGTCGGTGGTCTGGTCGAGGGTGCGCTCGAAGTTCACGCCCGGCGAGCGGACCAGCTGGGAGACCACCACGCGCTCGGTCCCGTTGATCACGAACGTGCCCTTGGGGGTCATGAGCGGGAAGTCACCCATGAACACCGTCTGACTCTTGATCTCGCCGGTGCTGTTGTTCGTGAACTCCGCGGTGACGAACATCGGCGCGGAGTACGTCATGTCCTTGTCCTTGCACTCCTCGATGGAGTACTTCTCGTCCTCGAACCGGTGGTTGCGGAACGAGAGCGACATCGAGCCCGAGAAGTCCTCGATCGGGCTGATCTCCTCGAAGACCTCCTCGAGACCGGACACGTCCGGCAGGTCCTCCCGCCCGGCGGCCCGGCCGGCAGCGACGCGCGCCTTCCACGCGTCGTTGCCGAGCAGCCAGTCGAAGGAGTCGGTCTGCAGCGCGAGGAGGTTCGGCACCTCGAGCGGCTCACGGATCTTGGCAAAGGAGATGCGGGACGGGCGGGTGCCGTTGAACCTCGATGTTCCGTTGCCGCCCGGGACGGCGCCGGGGTCGGTGCTGGCGGCGGTGCGGCTCGGAGTGCTCGAAGCGGTGCGCGAGGCGGCCAAGAGGGGTCCTTCCAGGAAGCGCTCTAGTCAGTGCGCGCGCATGCTGGACGACCCGCGTCAGCGGGCAACGTCAGGTAGCAGCGCAAAGAAGCAGTCTAGGCCAGGGGCCCACTGCTGTCCATACTGCCGGTCACAGAGCCGGCGTGCGGTTGTCACTGCTGTGCGAAGGATCACCCGGAACCGGGCCGCCGTCAAGGCACCCAGCCAGGTTTTCCCCCGATCGCCGGCTCGAGCCCGGCCGGACGGCGCCCGGCGGCCGGCTGTCGACGCCGACGAGCTACCTCATGGTCACGCTGGCGCCGGCGCCCTCGAGGGCCGCCTTCGCCTTGTCGGCGGCCTCCTTGTTCACCCGCTCCAGAACCGGCTTGGGCGCCCCGTCGACGAGATCCTTGGCCTCCTTGAGGCCGAGGCTGGTCAGCGTGCGCACCTCCTTGATGACCTGGATCTTCTTCTCCCCGGCCGCCTCGAGGATGATGTCGAATTCGTCCTGCTCCTCCGCGACCGGGGCGTCGGCCACGGCCGCGCCGCCACCACCGGGCGCCGCGACGGCTACCGGTGCGGCTGCGGTGACGCCGAAGGTGTCCTCGAACTGCTTCACGAACTCCGAGAGCTCGATCAGCGTCATGCTCTTGAATGCGTCGAGCAGCTCGTCGGTGCTGAGATTCGCCATGATGGCGGTCCTTCCTGGTGGGGGCGGAGCCGCGAGGCCCGTGCCTGGGGTGTGCGGGAGTCGAGCCGTCAGGCCTGGGGGTCGGCGGCTTCCGGGTGGTCGCCGTCGCCGGTGGCGGTCGGGGCGACGTCGGCAGCGGTCGTCACGACGTCGGTCGCAACGTCGGGTGCCTCGGCCGGCACCTCGTCGGTCGCAGCCGCACCGGAGCCACCGCGCAGCACGCTCGGGTCCGCCGCCGCCTTGTCCTGCAGGGCCGCGACGAGCCTGGCGAGCTGGGCGAGCGGAGCGGCGAAGAGTGCCACGGCCTGAGACAGCGAGGCCTGCAGCCCGCCGGCGAGCTTGGCGAGCAGCACCTCGCGCGACTCGAGGTCGGCGAGTCGGCGGATCTCCTCCGCGCTGAGCGTCTTGCCCTCGAGCACGCCGCCCTTGACGACGAGCAGCGGGTGCGCGCGGGCGAAGTCCCGGATGCCGCGGGCCACCTCGACCGGGTCACCGGAGACGAAGGCGACCGCGGACGGGCCCTCGAGCAGCGCCTCGATGTCGGGTACGCCGGCGGCCCGTGCCGCGATCTTGGTAAGGGTGTTCTTGACGACCGCGTACGTCGCGTTCGGCGAGAGCGTCCGGCGAAGCTCCTTGAGCTGGGCGACGGTCAGCCCGCGGTACTCGGTGAGCACCGCCGCCGACGAGGCGCGGAACGCCTCGGTGATCTCGGCCACGGCGGCGGTCTTCTCGGCGTTGGCCATGAGCCTCCTCTCTCGGTGGGCCGCGGCGCCCCCGGACACGACGAACGCCCCGGCGCGAGGCGCACGGGGCGTCGGCCACTCGGGGGCGGTGGCAGCGTTCCGGTCGCCTGCGCGGGCCGCCCGCGTCTCGCGGGAGCTTGGGCCGCTCGGGGAGCGGCAACCAGCGGTCTGTGGCTGTGGTCAGGGTACGGCGGGAGCCGCGACCCGGTCAAAGCGGTACGCCGGCGGCCGAACCGGGCCGGTGCCGGACGGTCAGCCGGCCGGGGCGGCGTCCTCGAGCAGGTTGCGGGTCCGGTTGGGGTCGACCGGGATGCCGGGACCCATCGTGGTGGTGAAGGTGACCTTCTTGAGGTACTTGCCCTTGGCCGCGGACGGCTTGGCGCGGACCACCTCGTCGAGCGCCGCGGCGTAGTTCTCCACCAGCGACGCCTCGTCAAAGGACGTCTTGCCGATGACCAGATGCAGGTTGGCCTGCTTGTCGACCCGGTAGTTGACCTTGCCGCCCTTGATGTCGGTCACGGCCTTGGCGACGCTGGTGGTCACGGTGCCGGTCTTGGGGTTGGGCATGAGCCCGCGGGGGCCGAGGATGCGGGCGATCCGACCCACCTTGCTCATCAGGTCCGGGGTGGCGACGGCGGCGTCGAAGTCGAGGAACCCCTCCTGGATGCGCGCGATCAGGTCGTCCGAGCCGACCACGTCGGCTCCGGCCGCCTCGGCCTCGGCGGCCCGCTCGCCGGTGGCGAAGACGATGACCCGGGCGGTCTTGCCGGTCCCGTGCGGCAGGTTGACCGTCCCCCGGACCATCTGGTCGGCCTTGCGTGGGTCGACGCCGAGGCGCATCGCGACCTCGACCGTCTCGTCGAACTTGGTGGTACCGAACTGCTTGGCCAGCCGGACCGCCTCGAGCGGGCTGTAGACCCGCTCCTTGTCGACCAGCTCGAAGGCCTTCGTGTACGCCTTGCTGCGTTGCATGTGCTGCTCCCCTGCGAGTCGTGGTGATAGCGGGTGGCCCTGGGCCGCCCTCCCACACCGGGTCGGACCTACTCCTTGACCGTGATCCCCATCGACCGGGCGGTGCCCGCGACGATCTTGACGGCCGCGTCGATGTCGTTGGCGTTGAGGTCGGGCAGCTTGGCCTGCGCGATCTCGCGGACCTGGTCCTTGGTCAGCGACGCGACCTTGGTCTTGTGCGGCTCGCCGCTGCCCTTCTCGACCCCGGCTGCGGCGAGGATCAGCCGGGCCGCCGGCGGCGTCTTGGTGACGAACGTGAACGACCGGTCCTCGAAGACGGAGATCTCGACCGGGACGACCTGCCCGCGCTGGGCCTCGGTGGCGGCGTTGTACTGCTTGCAGAACTCCATGATGTTGACGCCGTGCTGGCCGAGGGCGGGACCGACGGGTGGCGCGGGGGTGGCGGCGCCGGCCTTGATCTGCAGCTTGATGACCGCGGACAGTCTCTTCCTGGGGGGCATGGCGGGTCCTTCTCGCGACGGGCGGGCGGCTGACGGCGGACTAGAGCTTGCTGACCTGGCTGAACGAGAGCTCGACCGGCGTCTCCCGGCCGAAGATCGACACCAGCACCTTCAGCTTCTGGGCGTCCGCGTTGATCTCGTTGATCGTGGCCGGCAACGACGCGAACGGCCCGTCCATCACGGTCACGGACTCGCCGACCTCGTAGTCCACAACCTTCGGTGCCTCCTTGGTCTTCCGCTCGGTGCGCGGCGCCAGGATTCGCACGACCTCATCCGTCGACAGCGGCGAGGGCCGGCTGGTCTGGCCGACGAAACCGGTGACCCCCGGGGTGTTGCGGACCGCGGACCACGACTCGTCGGTGAGGTCGAGCCGGACCAGGAGGTAGCCCGGGAAGACCTTGCGGGTGACCTGCTGACGCTTGCCGTTCTTGACCTCGATGACCTCTTCGGTGGGGACCTCGATCTGGTAGATGAAATCCTCCATGTTCAGCGACTGGATCCGGGTCTCGAGGTTGCTCTTGACCTTGTTCTCGTAGCCGGCGTAGGAGTGCACGACGTACCAGTCCCCCGGTGCGGCGGCCAACGCCCGCCGGAACTCCTGGGTCGGGTCGTCCTCGGCCGGCTCCGGCTCCGGCTCGGAGCCGGCCGGCTCGACGACGGCCGCGTCCGGCGCGACGTCGGCCTCGGCGGGCGGCACGTCCTGCTGCCCGCCGACCGTGGCGGGCACGCGCTCGTCGGCCTGGGCGGCCGGTGTCAGCGCCTCGACGGCCTCCCCCTGCTCGGAGAACGGCCGCGACTCGACGGGTGTGAACAGTGGGGACTCGGACACGTGAGGGGACTTCCTAGCGGTTCGGTGATGGTTCGTGGGTACGGCGGCGACCGGCGGCTAGCCGAAGATCTGGAGCACACCCTTGGCGAAGAGCAGGTCGAACACCCCGACGATCGCCACCATGACCGTGACGAAGACCAGCGCGACGCTGGTGTAGGTGATCAGCTCCCGGCGGGTCGGCCAGATCACCTTGCGCAGCTCGGCGATGACCTGCTTGTAGAACAGGCTGAGCCGCGCCCACGGACCCGGACGACGCCCGCCACGCCCGCCCGCGGCCGGCTTGGGGGTCGGCCGCTCGGGAGCGGCGGTCGAGCCGCGGGTTTCGGTCACTGGTCCTCACCTGCGTCGTCTCGGCGGTCGGTCGGCTGGTCGGTCGGCTCGGCGGGCGGTCGGTGGTGCTGGCAGGGCAGGAGGGACTCGAACCCCCAACCACCGGTTTTGGAGACCGGGACTCTGACCAATTGAGCTACTGCCCTCTGCCGGACCCGCACTCCGCCGGGGCGCGCCGGTGGACGGGCAGCGGGCCCGAACGGTCAGTGTACGTCGCTGCGGCCGGGGGAGTCGACCGGCCGCCGGCCCGTGGGAGCATGCACGGCATGGGCGCGCGCATCTCCCAGCGGGTGGGGACGATCTCCGAGTCGGCGACCCTCGCGGTCGACGCGAAGGCCAAGGCGCTGCGGGCGGCCGGGCGCGACGTCATCGGTTTCGGGGCCGGCGAACCGGATTTCCCCACTCCGGCGCCCATCGTCGCCGCCGCGGTCGCCGCCTGCTCGGATCCGCGTCTGCACCACTACACCCCGACCGCCGGGCTGCCCGAGCTGCGGACCGCGATCGCGGCCAAGACCCGCCGCGACTCGGGGTACGACGTGGACCCGGCCGCGGTGCTGGTGACCAACGGCGGCAAGCAGGCCGTGTACCAGGCGTTCGCGACGCTGTGCGACCCGGGCGACGAGGTGCTGCTGCCGGCGCCGTACTGGACCACCTACCCGGAGGCGGTTCGGCTCGCCGGCGGAGTCCCGGTGCCGGTGCCGGCGGAGGAGGACAGCGGCTACCTGGTCTCGGTGGAGCAGCTCGAGGCCGCCCGCACCGCACGGACGAAGGTGCTGCTGTTCTGCTCGCCGTCGAACCCGACCGGGGCGGTGTACCCGACCGAGCAGGTGACGGCGATCGGCCGCTGGGCGCTCGACGCTGGTCTCTGGGTGATCACCGACGAGATCTACGAGCACCTCGTCTACGCCGGCGCGACGGCGAAGTCGATGCCGGTCGCCGTCCCGGAGCTGCGAGAGCGCTGCATCGTGGTCAACGGGGTCGCCAAGACCTATGCGATGACCGGCTGGCGGGTCGGCTGGCTGATCGGCCCGCCCGACGTGGTGGCGGCGGCCGGGAACCTCCAGTCGCACCTGAGCTCCAATGTCGCGGGCGTCGCGCAGGCCGCCGCGCTGGCGGCGATGCGCGGTGACCTGCGCGCGGTGGAGGAGATGCGGACGGCGTTCGACCGACGGCGCCGGACGATGACCCGGATGCTGACCGAGATCCCTGGCGTGGTCTGCCCGGAGCCGCTCGGGGCCTTCTACTGCTACCCGTCGGTGCGGGCGCTGCTCGGCCGCCCGCTGCGCGGTACCCGGCCGGCGACCTCCGCGGAGCTCGCCGAGGTGCTGCTCGCGGAGGCCGGGGTCGCGGTGGTGCCGGGGGAGGCGTTCGGGACCCCGGGGTACCTGCGGCTGTCCTACGCGCTCGGTGATGACGATCTGGTCGAGGGCGTCTCCCGGCTGCAGAAGGTCCTCGGCGAGGTGGCGGGGCTGGAGCCGACCGACGCGGCCGTGAGCCTCTCCTCAGCCCGGCGCTAGCGGGTCGCCCGGTAGCGCGCCCGCCGTGCGCAGCGCCGCCAGTGCCGCGGGCAGCGCCTCGAGGGCTCGGGCCAGATCCGCCGGTCGGGCCACCCGGCGCGCCTGGGCGGCCACGTAACAGCGGACCGCCGCGTCGAACGCGGCCGGGCCGGCCGCGTCCCGGGCCGCGAGCAGCGCCGCTGCACCCTTGCCGTAGACGACCCGCCCGTAGTCGGCGGCGGCGAAGCTGCGGACCGGCGCGCCGACCCGGCCCGGTGCGGTGCGCAACCGGGTGTACCGGTCCGCCGAGCGGTTGACCAGCGCCTCCTGGTAGGTCGCGAACGCCTCGTCGAGCCACGGGTCGCGGGCCTGGTCGTCGCCCACAAGCCCGTAGAACCACTGGTGGGCCACCTCGTGCGGCACGACCACGTCGGCGTCGTGCTCGCCGACGAAGATGGCCGCCGGGTACTCCATGCCGGAGCTGCCCAGCCCGGGCAGGGACGCGACGCTCAGCGCGACGTAGGGGAACGGACCGACCCGGGCGGCGATGGTCGGCAGCGAGCGGCCGACCTCGGCGAGCAGCTCGTCCGGGTCGGCGGCACTGCCGGGGGCGACACCGACGACAACCGGCACGCCGGCCACCACGGCGTGGCGCAGCGTGAACGGCCCGACCGCCACGCTGACGTCACGGACGGCCGGGACCACGGTGTGCCAGCTCCGGAACCCCCCGGCCGGCGCGCTCGCCCTGGTCGGCCCGACGGTCAGCACGGTGTCCGTGCTCGGCGCCCGCACGGTGAGGTCCACGGCCGCGTCCTCGGAGGTGGTCGACTCCGACAGCACGACCGCGGCCGGCTCGGTGGCCCAGCCGACCGACCGCTCCCACGCCAGCAGCGGCTGCCCGGTGCCCCACCAGGCCGAGGTCAGCGTATGTCCGTAGCGGTCCGCGATGCCGGCCGGGAGCAGCAGCGAGAAAGCCAGCTCCGCGGTCAGCACGGTGCCCGCCGCCGCGGTCCGACCGAGCGGCAGGTGCAGCAGCGTCGGGTCCGGCGACACCGCAGGCCGCACGACGCGACCGGCGACCCGAGCGGCCGTGACCCGCAGCCGGGCCCCGGCGGCGGCGCTGCGGGCGTTGTTCGGCCACAGCCGGAACACCATCTCGGTGACCGGCAGGTCCGGCCGGAAGACCACCCGTTCGACCCCCCGGACGCTGCGGTGGTCGGCGGCGAGGTCGAAGCGCAGCGCGATGCGCGGCCGGGCCGGGTCGGGCTGGGTGTACGCCGTCGGGCAGACCGCCGCTACCGGCGGCGGACTGCCGGCTCCGGCGGGGAACTGCGGCGGGGACGGTCCGCGGGCCGTGCAGCCGGCGGCCAGCAGCAGCAGCGCGCCCGCGCCGCCCGCGGCCACCCGTCGGCCCATGCCGGCACGGTAGCCGCGGCCGGCCGGCGGCGAGCGGACCGGCCGGCGCACCCGCCGCCGGCTCAGCGGGGGGCGAGCAGGTCGGTGCGCCCCCGGAACCGGGTCAGGATCCGCTCGTAGGTGCGCCGGGACTCACGCTCGCGCAGAGCCGGCTCGGTGTCGGAGTAGCCGCGGTGCCGGTCCTGCCGGATCGGCAGCTCGCCGTCCGGGACCACCAGCCGGCCCAGCCCGGCCTCCCGGAGCAGCAGGGAGAACTCCACGTCGGCGTTGCGGTAGAACCGCGCCTTGGGGTGGGGACCGCCGACCGCCAGCCCGGCGGCGCGCCGGAAGGCGAGCAGGTAGCCGAGCAGGGCGTCGACCTCACCGGGACCGGCCGGGACGAACTGCCGCCAGTCCGCCGCCAGGTCGACGTTGACCCCACGCCAGCCCGCGGCGACCACCGTCGGGTCGTCGAACGCCGCCAGCACCGGGGACAGGGCGTCACCCGCCAGCACGGTCGAGGGATCCAGCCACACATGGACCGCGGCGGTGTCGCAGCGGAGCAGCGCCACCCGTGCCTCGCTCCAACCGGCCGGTCGCGCCACGTGGAGCTCCTCCACCCGGCCGGGGTGCGCGGCGGCCACCTCGTGCAGGGTGTCGCCCGCGCCGGCGACGTTGCCCAGGTCGAGCGCGGTGACGACGACCCCGGCGGGGGCGTGCGCGATCAGCGCGGTCAGGCAGCTGCGGACGTCCTGCGGCCAGCCCTCGACCAGCACGCTGACCGTGGCCCGCCGGTCCGCCGGCACGCCGGAACGGTCCGGGAGGTCCCGCACCGAGGGCAGGACGGCGTACGGCGGCGCCGGCGCCAGCGACCAGCCCGATGGGGTGTCGCGGATCATCCAGCCGGCCACGGCGATCCGGTCGCGAAGGGCGTCCGCGCGGGCGAAGTCGCCCCCGGCGCGGGCAGCGGCCCGTTCGGTGGCCGCCGCCACGACGGCCGCCGGCGGCTCGGGCGGGGGCATCGCGGCGCGGCCTGTTAGGCGAGCTGGACCACGGCGCGGGCCTGGGTGAGCACCTTGGCCCCGGCCGAACGGGCGGTGATCGAGACCGCGACCCGGCGCTCGGGCAGCTTCTCCTGCACGACCCCGGACACCTCGAGCCGGGCGCCGTCGACGTCGGCGGCGGCGGCGTCCGGGACCACGACCATCGAGGAGAACCGGACCCCGTACTCCAGCACCGCGGCGGGATCACCGGCCCAGTCGCTGACCAGCCGGCCGGCCGCGGCCATCGTGAACATGCCGTGCGCGATGACATCCGGCAGTCCCACGGAGCGGGCCAGTCGCTCGTTCCAGTGGATGACGTTGAAGTCTCCGGAGGCGCCGCAATAGCGCACCAGGTCGAGCCGGGTGACCGGGATCGTCATCGGCGGCAGCTCGCTGCCGACCTCGACCTCGTCGTACGCCGGCGCCACCTCAGCGGTCCCGGGCCGGTGCGCTGCCGCGCACGACCAACGTGGAGTACGCCGTGCAGACCGGCTCCCCCGCGACGGTCGTCAACTCGGTGCGGGTGGTCAGCATCACGTTCCGCCCAGCGGTGCGGATCTCGGCGATCGTGACCGTACCGACCAGCTCGTCGCCCGCGACGATCGGTCGGGCGTGGGAGAACCGTTGCTCGCCGTGGACGACGCGGCTGTAGTCGACCCCGAGGCCGGGGTCGAAGATGGCCAGCTCGGAGAACTGGCGGGTCAGCACGATCGCGAACGTCGGCGGGGCCACCACGTCGGCGTGCCCGCCGGCCCGGGCGGCGACCGGATCGGAGCACAGGGGGCTCGACTCGCCGATCGCGGCCGCGAACTCGCGGATCTTCTCCCGACCGACCTGATAGGGCGCCGCGGCGACGTAGCTGCGCCCGAGGTACTCGGGATTGATCGGCACCGCAGCGGCTAGCGGGTCTCGCGGTGCGCCGTGTGCTGACGGCAGTTCGGACAGAACTTCTTCATCTCGAGCCGGTCCGGGTCGTTCCGGCGGTTCTTGCGGGTGATGTAGTTGCGGTGCTTGCACTCCTGGCAGGCCAAGGTGATCTTCGGTCGGACGTCGGTGGCGGCCACGGCGGAGTGCCTCTTCCTGCGGGGACGGAGCGGGGATCAACGAGCCAGCGTAGTCCACGTGCGTACCCGTGGACGAGCCCGGCCGCGGGGGCCGCTCGGTCGTGACGGTCGGCATCGGGTTGGGGTTGTAGCGGTGGCCGGATTTGAACCGGCGACACAGCGATTATGAGCCGCTTGCTCTGCCAGGCTGAGCTACACCGCCGGGAGGGCGTCCAGAGCCCCCTTACGGAATCGAACCGTAGACCTTCTCCTTACCATGGAGACGCTCTGCCGACTGAGCTAAGGGGGCGGCAGAAGCGCCAGATTACACGGCGTGCCGGAGCGCGGGCGAGGCGGTCACCGGCCCGGCGCGGGCGGTGTCGATCACGGCAGGCTCGCCGGCGGTGACGGCGCCGACCGGTGCCCGGACCGGTCGGGCCTGGACGGGACCAGCGACTGCGAACGCGACTAGCAGCAGGCCGGCCCGGTGCTACATCACCCGCGACTCGTCGAACCGCCGGTCCGGTGGCACCGTCGGATGCCGGCGGCCCTGCACCAGGAGTTGCACCAGCGTGATCGCGGCCGCGCCGGCCGCCAGCAGCAGCGCGGTGGGGTAGCCCAGGTGCGGCGCGGCGAGCGCGAGCAGGTAGGGGACCGCCAGGCCGGCGTAGGCGAGGGCGTAGAAGATCGCAACGAGGCTGCCGAGCTCGCCGGGTGGCGCCAGGCTCTCGACCTCCCGCAGCCCGGAGAGAATGCACAGCCCGTAGCCGGCACCGAGCAGCAGGGCGGCGCCGGTCGCGGCGACCAGGCCGGGATGGGCGGTGCCGGCGGCCGCGGCCAGGCAGCCGGCGGTCACCAACGCCAGGCCGGTGGCGGCGGCGTCCGCGCTGCCGCGAGCGACCGCGGCGTCCTGCAGTCGGCGGCCGAGCGGCTGGACGGCGAGCCCGGCGCCGAGGGTGACGGCGGCCAGCACCCCCGGGAACGCGACGGTCAGCCCGCCGACCGGCCCGGCTGCGTGGGCGGCCACCGTGGTGAATACCAGCGTGACGCTGCCGAACACCCACGGGGCCAGGGGCAGGACGACCCGGGTGAACCGGCGGGACCGCGCGGACGGCACCAGGGCCAGCAGGGCCGACCGACGCCCGGCCGGACCCCCCGCGACCGTCTCGGGGGCGCGCGGTAGCAGGACCAGCGCGACGGCGGCGAGGACCAGGTGCAGCAGGTAGGGCAGCACCTCGGGGGCGGGCGCCCACTGGGCGAGCGGTCCGGCGATCAGCGGCCCGACCGCGAAGCCGGCGGTCAGCGCCAGGGCGGCGCGGCGGGCGCCGGCCCCGGGCGGCGCGTCGTCGGAGAGCTCCTTGACCCACGCGCTGCCGACGGAGAAGACCGCGCCGGACACCACCCCGGTAAGCAGCCGCCCGGCGTACAGCCCGGCGGAGCCCCACCGTCCGGTGATCAGCACGGCGGTCGCGAGAAGGGACAGACCAGCGAAGACGATCATCAGCGGGCGCCGGCCGTACCGGTCGCTGGCCGGGCCGGCGAGCAGCAGGCCGGGAATGAGCCCGAGCGCGTACACCCCGAAGATGGCGGTCGCCTGGGCGTCGGAGAGGGACAACGTATGGCGGTAGACCGCGAGCAGGGGCACGAACTGGTTCGCGCCGTACCCCACCGCGAACATCGCCAGGGCGGGCCAGCGCCACGCCCCTCCCCCGCCCGCCGCCGGCTGCCGCGTGGGTTCACGGCGGGACTCGCTCACGTGCCCTCTTCCGATTCGCGGACGGGCTGGCCCCGCCCCAGCCGAGCTGAGGTCCCTACCGGCCGCTCCCCGTACGGGGGCGGGCTCAGCAACGGCCGGCCGCTCCCGGACCGGCGGCCGTCAGGGCAGGGGCCCGGGCGCGCAGACCGTCGATGGCCATGTCCAACGCCACCCGCAGGGGCCGGACCGAGCGCGTGGCGTGGGCCAGCAGCAGCCCACCCTGGATGGCGGTGAGCAACCCCAGCGCGAGTGCCTCCGGGTCGGCCGACTCGGCGAGCTCGCCGTGGTCGCGCATCACTTCGAGACCGTGCCGCAGCCGGCCCTGCCAGGCCGCGAAGGCGCTCACCAGGGCGAGCCGGCCAAGCTCATCGTCACCGGCGAGGTCGGCGACCAGGGAGCCCAGCGGGCAACCGAGCGCGCAGCCATGTTGCTCCTGCAGGCCGACCAACTTGTCCCGCCAACGCGCCAGGCCGGCGAAGGAGTCGATCGCGTCGAGCTCCGGCTGCTGGGCGGCCAGCACCGTCTCGGCGTGCCGAGCCACCACGGCGTGCACCAGGTCGGCCTTGCCGTCGAAGTAGTGGTAGAGCTGGGACTTGCTGACCCCGGTGGCGGCCCGCACATCGTCCAACGTCGTGCGCTCCACGCCGCGGGCGTGGACGAGTCCGGCGGCCGCGGTGAGGACCCGGTCCCGGGTCGTTCGGCCGCGGGTCGTCGAACCAGCCAGTCGGCGGGGTCGCTCCGGTCCGTCCACGCCGGCCAGCCTACGGCGACTGGACTTGACAGTCCACAGTTGGCCCGGGTAGGACTGGACTGGATAGTCCAATCGGAGCGCGAGACGCAAGGAGACGCTGCATGATCCGACTCGAGAACGGCCAGACCTTCCCGGCACTGAAGCTCGCGGCGGTGGGCGGTGGGGCGCTGTCGTTGCCGGCGGACCTGGCCGGCGACTTCGGCGTCGTACTGGTCTACCGGGGCGGGTGGTGCCCGTACTGCAAGGCGCAGCTGGCCTCCTTCCAGCGCGCCCAGGAGACCCTGACCGACGTCGGAGTACGCACGGTCGCATTCTCGGTCGACGACGAGGCGACGTCCGCCGAAACGGTCGAGCGGCTGCGGCTGAGCTTCCCGGTCGGGCACAGCGCCGACGCGCGCGAGATCGAGGACCTTCTCGGCTCCTACGTCAACGACGATCCGCTGTACCTGCAGTCCACCGGTTTCGTGCTCGCACCCGACGGGACGGTCCTGACCGCCGTCTACTCCTCGGCCGCCATCGGCCGCCTCGTCCCCGACGACGTCGCCGGGCTGGTCCGCTACGCCCGCGAGCACGGCTGAGCCCGGCGCTTCGCCAGCTCCCCGCTGCGTTGTAGGAACATCCCGGGACGCGCACCGAGCGCGTCCCGGGACGCCCCTCCCCGGCTAGGACCCGGGGGTGAGACGCAGCAGGACACCACTGCGACCGGCGACGGTGCCGGTGGTGTTGCCGAGGGCGTAGAGCTCGCCGTCGGTGTCGCGGCCGAAGCCGAGCAGCAGCAGCGGGATCGCGGTGTGCTGGCCGACCCGGATGACCGTGACTGCGTGGCGGGGGTCGGGGTTGCCGTTGACGTACCACAGTCGCGCCGCCGGGCCGAAGGTGTCCGCTTCGCGGGAGTAGTCACCGAAGACGTATCGCCCGGACAGGGCCGGAACGCTGCTACCGCGGTAGACGAACCCGCCGATCGTGGCCTCACCGTTGACGGTGCCGTGCGGACCCGTGTGGTCGTACTCCGCAACCGGGTCGATCAGGCCCGGGGTCGTGGTGGCGCGGGTGACCCAGCTGTCACCGGAGGAGGCCGGCGAGCCCGGGTGGAAGTCGAAAGTGCCTTCCTTCACGCGCCAGCCGTAGTTGCCGCCCGGGCGGATGACGTCGACCTCTTCAATGTTGTCCTGCCCGGTGTCCGCGGCGTAGAGCCGCCCGGAGACCGGGTCGAACGACATCCGGTAGGGGTTGCGGAGTCCGTACGCCCAGATCTCGTCGGCACCGGCTCGTCCGACGAACGGGTTGTCCTGCGGCACGCCGTACCGGCCGTTCGCGGAGTTACGCCCACGAGGGTCGATCCGAAGGATCTTGCCCAGCACATTGCCCGGCGTCAGGCTCTGCGCGTTTCCGCCCGTGACGTGCCCGGGCCCCTGGTCATCGCCGAAGCCGCCGTCGCCGAGCGAGAGGTACAGGTCGCCGTCGGGGCCGAAGGCGAGCGTCCCCCCGTTGTGGTTGAAGTCGGGCTTGTCGATGCGCAGCAACTCCCGCATCGACGCCGGGTTGACCGTCGTGGTCGGGTCGTGCGGGTTACGCACCCGCCATTCGGTGACCACGTTCTGGCATGGGCGCGGCCGGAACGGCGGTGTGCCCTCGGCGCTGTAGGCGCGGCAGTTCGCCCGGTTGCCCGGCTCGGTGCTGAAGTCGGCGCGCCCCGCGTAGGGCTCGGTCTGGTAGGTGTAGAGCTTGCCGGTGAGCTGGTAGTCGGGGGAGAAGGCAAGGCCGAGCAGCCCGCGCTCGTCGTAGCGGGTGCCGGGCAGCACGTCGCCGAGGCGCACCAGCACCCGGGACAGGTCGGCGAACAGCGTCTTTCGCCCGTAGTGCGCACCGGAGAGGTCGACGTTCCAGATTTTGCCGACCTGGTCGACCACGAAGATCCGCTGCTCGACACCTGGCGCCGCGGTCGCGTAGTTGGGCGATACGAACCCGGTCGAGACCGTCCTCAGCCCGACCGAGACCGAGCTCGTCGGGATGCGCCCACGAATCGGATCGGCCAGCCCGCGGCCGGCGGCGCCCGCCGGCGCGGCGACGAGCACCGCTCCAACGGCGGCGGTGAGAGCGAGAACCGGCAGGCGTGCGCGCACTGGAACCTCCGAGGCCTACGCCCGGTACTCGGCTGCGCCGGGACGCCACGTCCATGACCCCGCCCGGCAATCGGTAAACCCGCGACGACGCGCTGCTACAACCGCGGGATCCCGGCGAGCGGGACGAGGGAGACCCGTCAGCGCGGTGGGGCTCGCCGGTCTTCCTCACGAGCCGGCCACGGGCCACTTCAGGTCGATGTAGCCAGCGCCGGTACGGACGTCAGCACCGAGCGCTCGTAGTTCTCCTTCACCAGGCGCATGTGCGTCCAGGTCTCGACCCGTCGCACCGACGGCAGGGTGCGAATCACGTCGACGACGTCAGCGACGTCGGCGAGGGTACCGGCGACGACGGTGCCGACCAGGTCGCACCGCCCCACCGTGGCGGCGAGATACTCCACCCGCGGCAGCGCCGCGACGTCCTCGATTGCTGCCGCGAGCGCCCCGCTCGCCCATACGCTGAAGCCGCACATCTCGCTCAGGCCCATCACCCGCGTGCTGGTCATTCCGCGTACGCGTACGACGCCGTGGTCCATCAGGCGCAGCACTCGGGTGCGAACGGCCCCCGGCGACATCTGGACCTGTGCGGCCAATTCGGCGAACGGGACCCGACCGTCCTCCTGCAGCCTAGCCAGCAAGCTGCGGTCGACATGGTCCAGTTCCACCGCGTGATAGTCGCGGGTCGGGAAGTGGGGGCTCTTGTAAATCGAAGTGTACGTCGCCGTCTCGACGCTTCGGACCCCGTCGACGGCCCGGACCCGGTCGAGACTTGCGTCCAGGGTGTCGGTGGTCGAGGTCCGGAGCTCCGCGACGACGCCGAACCGGCCGGAGACCACCGAGACGAACGGGGCCTCCTCGAGCTCGGTGACGGCGACGGCGACGGCGGCGGCGGCCGTCGTGATGTCGATGCCCACATGGGCGATCACATGGAGGCCGAAGACCGCGGGATGAACGACCCCGATGACGCGGAGGGCTCCGGACCGGGTGAGGCTGCGTACCCGTGCCCGCGCAGCGGTCCGGGAGAGTCCGGCCCGCGCGGCCAGCGCCTCGTAGGTCAGCCGACCGTCGACGCGCAGTGCCGCGAGCAAGACGCGGTCGATGGCATCGACGTCCAGTGCACTCATGAGCGCTCCCATCAGACCGTCCGTGCCTTCGCCGCATCAGTGCCGATTCGGCTGCAAGAAAGCCGGAAAAGCAGCAGAAGGATCGTTGACCCGGCCTTGCCATGACCTTAACGTCACGAGGAAGCCGGTCGGTCCAAGAGATCTGCCCGGGCGTGCAAGGAGGCCGGATGAACGACGTCTCGGTTCCACCAGCGGGGACTCGCGCCGTCAGCGTGGCGGTGGAAGTGCACTCGATCGACCAGATCCCCGAGGACGAGCGGCACGGCAGGGTGTGGCAACAGGGCCCGTTCTGGTTCATGGGCAACTTCGTGCTCGTCACCTTGGTCACCGGTTTCATCGGCCCTGGTGCCGGGCTCGGCTTCTGGTGGTCGTTCGCCGCCATCGTCGGCGGGGTGGCGTTCGGGACGTTTTTCATGGCATTCCACGCCGTGCAAGGACCACGGCTCGGCCTTCCTCAGATGATCCAGTCGCGCGCCCAGTTCGGCTTTACCGGTGCGATTCTGCCGATGCTCGCGGTGGTGTTTGTCTACGTCGGCTTCAACGTCTTCGACATCATTCTGGCTGCCGACGGGCTGGACACGCTCGTGTCGGCCAGCAAGTGGGTGTGGTATCCGCTCATCACGGTGCTTGCGGTGGCGATCGCCATCATCGGGCACGACCTCCTCCACGTCGTCCAGCGCTGGCTGACCTATGTCTCGGTCGCGGTGTTCATCATCTTCACGGTGGGCGCGCTGCTCACGCTCCAGCCGGCGTCGGGCGGCGCGCCCACCACGTTCAGCGCGACGGCCCTAGTACTGCAGTTCGGCGTCGCCGCCAGCTACCAGATTTCCTATGCACCGTACGTCTCGGACTACTCCCGTTATCTCCCAAGGAGCACGCCGGCAGCCAAAGTCATCTTCTGGGTCTACCTTGGTGCGGCAGCGGCGGCCGTCTGGCTGATGGGGCTCGGCGCATTCATCGCCTCCCGACTGCCCAAGGCGGACGGCATCACCGCGGTCCAAACGGTGGGGAACGGAATCTTCGATGGATTCGGCACGTTCGTGGTGCTGGTCACGGTGCCCGCGCTCATCAGTGTCATGGCCGTCAACTCCTACGGAGCGATGCTCACCGGCGCCACCATCGCGGACTCCCTGCGCGGCGTCGCGCCGACCGTCCGCCTCCGGGTGGCGGGGGTGGTCGTGGTCGGCGCGCTGAGCTTCATCGTCGCACTGCTGATCCCCACCGACTACCTGGGCAGCTTCAACAACTTCCTGCTATTGATGCTCTACTTCCTGGTTCCCTGGACTGCCGTCAACCTCGTCGACTTCTACATTGTCCGACGCGGCCACTACGTAGTCTCCGAGATGTTCAACCCAAGCGGCCTCTACGGCCGCATCGGTTGGCGCGGTGTCGGCTCGTACCTGATCGGCCTCGCGTCGATGGCGCCCTTTGCCAGCACGACCATCTTCACCGGGCCGGTGGCCAAGGCGCTCGACGGCGCGGACGTCTCGTTCGCTGTCGGGCTCGCCGTCGCGGGCATCCTGTACTGGCTGCTGGCTCGCGACATCGACGGGCGCCGTGAGCAGCAGGCCGCGTCGTCGGACGGGCGCAACGTGGAGGCGCACGGATGAGTAGCCGACAGTTCCGGGTCGCCGTCGCCCAAGTCGCACCCGCCTTCCTGGACCTCGAGGGCTCCCTCGACCGGGCAGAACAGGCGGTCGCCGAGGCATCCTCGGCCGGGGCGTCCATGGTGGTCTTCGCGGAAGCATGGCTGCCGGGTTACCCGTTGTGGGTCGACGCCGGAGTTCCGTGGGAGGACCGGACGAGCAAGCGGTGCTACGGACGGCTGCAACGCAATGCCGTTGAGGTGCCCGGGCCGGCTATCACGCGTCTTGGTCGGATCGCCCGCGAACATGGAATGTTTATCGTCATGGGGGCCAACGAGCGGGACACCCGTTTCTCCCGGGGCACCCTGTATAACTCGATCCTCTACATCGATGCCGGCGGAGAACTATTGGGGGTGCACCGCAAACTGGTGCCGACACACTCCGAACGCGTCATCTGGGGCGGTGGCGACGGCAGTACGTTGCACGTCATCGACACCCCGCTGGGACGGATCGGTGGACTGGTCTGCTGGGAGCACTGGATGCCGCTCGCCCGTTTCGCGATGCACGCGAAGGGCGAGCAGGTCCACGTCGCCCTGTGGCCGGACACGCCGGACATCCACCACGTCGCGAGTCGCAGCTACGCCTTCGAGGGACGCTGCTATGTCATCGTCGCGGCCAGCTACCTGCCGCTGTCAGCTGTCACTCGCGACGTCGAGGCGTATGACACCCTGGCCGCCATGGCAGAACGCGCCGGCGGCGAGACGCTCCTCGACGGAGGTTCAGCGATCATCGGTCCGGACGGGCATTGGGTCGTCGAGCCGGTGCGCGGCCACGAAACCGTCATGGTCGCCGAGATCGATCTTGACCGCATCGCCGAGGAGCAGCAGGCCCTAGACACCGCTGGGCACTACAACCGCCCCGACGTCTTCCGGTTGCACATCGACGAGACGCGCCGCGATCCCCTCGTCCGCTCGTCGACCGGACCGGCGTCGCCGTGAGCGCAAGGCTGGCACCTAACGGGCCCGTTCGGGTCGGCCCGCACCGGGGCGAGAACGGTTTGGTGGACCAGGCGCGGAACGAGCGCATTCGTGCGCACGACGACATGCACGACAGCCGACGTCGCGACGCATGCCGACCGGTACCCAGTGGAGGAGGCCGGTGACAGAGCCCCGCGGTCCGGTCGACGCCACCCGGGTCCCCCGCTACGCGGGGGCGGCGACCTTCGCCCGGCTGCCTCGGATCGACGAGGTGGGCCAGGTCGACGTGGCGGTCGTCGGGGTGCCGTTCGACGCCGGCGTGAGCTACCGGCCCGGCGCGCGTTTCGGACCGTCCCACATCCGCCAGTGCTCGCGGCTGCTCCGCCCCTACAACCCCGCGCTCCAGGTCGAACCCTTTGCGGCGCAACAGGTGGCGGACGCCGGCGACATGGCCGTCACGCCTTTCGACATCGGGCTGGCGATAAAGGAGATCGAGGAGCAGGCGCACGCCCTCGTCGCCGGCGGCGCCCGGCTGCTGACGCTGGGCGGGGACCACACGATCGCGCTTCCGCTGCTCAGGGTGATGGCCGAGCGGCACGGCCCGCTCGCCGTCGTGCACTTCGACGCGCACCTGGACACCTGGGACACCTACTTCGGCGAGCCCTACACGCATGGCACGCCGTTCCGGCGGGCCGCCGAGGAGGGTCTGCTGGACCCATCCCGGTGCATGCACCTTGGCATCCGAGGCCCGCTCTACTCCCGGCATGACCTGCGCGATGACGTCGAGCTCGGCTTCCAGGTCCTGCCCTGCGCTGATCTGGACATTATCGGGGTCACCGAGGCGGCCCGGCGTATGCGCGAACGCCTCGGCGAAGGTCCGCTCTACGTGTCCGTCGACATCGACGTGCTCGACCCCGCGCACGCCCCTGGCACGGGCACCCCGGAGGCCGGCGGGATGACCAGCCGCGAGCTGCTCGCCCTGCTGCGCGCGCTGGACGGCATGTCGGTGGTGTCCGCCGACATCGTCGAGGTCGCACCGGCCTACGACCACGCCGAGACAACCGGGATAGCGGCGGCGCACATCGGCTACGAGCTGCTCTCGGTGCTGGCGCACGCGCCTCGCTGACACCGCCAACCGCAGGGTCGCTCCCGGTGCGGTCACAGCAATGGCGTCCGGTTCATGGACGCGGGCTCAAAAGGGTGACTCGGGCGCCGACCGGGGGAGCAGCCAGACCAGGCCGAGGCAGCGGGCGGCAATCGCACCGACGACAGCGACGCTGACGATCATGGCGTGCCCGGCACCGAGGGAGGCCTGCTCGGTGAAGTAGACGGTCGTGACAACGGCGGAGCCGATGGCGTTCGCGAGCTGCTGGACGGCGCTGAGCGCGCCGCTGGCGCTGCCGGCCTCGCTGGGGGCAATGTCGCCGATCGCGACGTCGTAGATGCTGCTGAAGCAGACGCCCATACCGACGCCGAGCACGAGCATCGAGGGCGCCAGGGCCCACACACGCTCACGGCCGTGCCGTCGGCGGGGACGGTCGCCCAGAGCCCGACTGCGCCGGCGATAGTGATCCACAGGCCGATGAGCACGAGCAGACGTCCCAGCCTGGTGATCAGCGGTCGGACCACGAAGGACGCGGCGATGATGCCCAGCATGAGCGGGGTGAGTCCGAGCGCTGCTTCTGAGGGCGTGAGACCGAGGGCGGTCTGGAAGGACAGCGAGACGACGAAGGCCAAGCCGTTGACGGCGGCGAAGTAGGCCAGGCCGAGCAGCAGCCCGGACGTAAAGCCCCCGTTGGCGAGCAGCGAGGGCAGGATGAGCGGGTTGGCGGCGAGCAGCTGGCGGATGCTGAAGCCGACGAAGGCCATCCCTCCGGCCAGCAGGCAGGGACGGGTACCGCGGTCCACCCGGCGGTGGAGCCCTCGATCAGCCCGTACATCAACCCGAGCATGCTCGCCGCGAGCAGCCCGGCGCCGAGGCCGTCGATGCGGACGTCCCTGGTCGGCCCGTCGGGCGGCAGCAGCTTGACCGCGGCGACCAGGCCGACGCCACCGATCAGGATGTTCATCAAGAACATGGGTCGCCAGGACAGGCCGGCGATGTCGGCCTTGATGAGGAAACCGGCGACGATCGGTCCGAGCACAGCCGAGACACAGAGCACCGGACCGAACGCGACGAACGCGCGCGGCGGCTGCTCGCGGGAGAACGTGGCGGTGAGGATGCCGAACCCCTGCGGGATGAGCAGCGCCCCGAAGCCGCCCTGCACCAGCCGGGCGCCGATGAGCATCGTCGGGTCGACGGAGAGCCCGGCCATCAGGGAGGCGGCGACGAACCCGCCGATGCCGACCAGGAACAGCCGGCGCGCCCCGTAGCGGTCCCCGAGCCGGCCGCCCACCACGAGCAGGACCCCCATGGCCAGCGCGTAGCTCGCACCCAGCCACTTGATCAGCGACTCCCCGCCGCCGATCTCCCGGACGATGGTGGGCGCCGCGATGGTGGTGATCGTGGAATCCACAGGTCCAGGACGTCGGCGATGAGCACCACGGCGAGGATCGCGCGCAACGTGTTGGTCAGCCGGCTGGGATCCGCAGTGCCGGCGTCCGCACGCGGGCGGGTGGGTGTGTCGAGGGGTGTAGTCATGACGGCCTCCGGGACTTCGACGGTGGGCGGGACGCGGTGCACCGTGCGGCGGGGCATGGCGGGGTACGGCGGCCGCGTGGTGCGGCACCCTGGGAGTGGTTGCCTGTGTGCCGGCTGCTCGGCGTAGGGCCGAAGCCGGCGACCGTGCTAGCCGGCCGGCGGGCCAGGTCTAGGGATGGTCAACGCGCCGTTGATCAGCACCCGGAACCCCCATTGGAATCGGTCCTGGCCCGGCCCGGACAGCAGCTCGACACCGAGCGCGGCGAGGTGCGGGTGAGTATCGGCGGAGACGCCGCGCAGGACCGCGGCCAGCGTGTCGTCGTCGTCGTGGGCGTTGGCGGCCTGGTCGCGGGTGGCCGCCTCGGCTGCGGTCGCTGTCGCGAACTGCAGCAGCAGGTCCACCGCCCACGCCGCCCGGTCGACGGGCATCCGGCCTTCGTCGAGCAGCGCGAGCAGAGCCTCGATCACGTTCAGGTGGCGCGGGCCGGACGGCCGGCTGACCATCGCTGATCGGGCCAGACCCGGGTAGTCGAACAGCACGAGGCCGTAGGAGGTCATCACTGCGGCGATGCGGTCGCGCCAGTTACCCGAGCCCATCTTCGGCCGCAGGTCGACCGTGGCGATCAGCTCGTCGAGCATCGCCGCATGAAGCTCGGCGGTGTTGCGCACGTAGACGTAGAGCGATGCCGCGCCGGTGGCGAGCTCCTGGGCCAGCCGGCGCATCGTCACCCGCTCCAGGCCCTCCGCGCGCATCACCTCGATTGCCGTCGCGACGATGCCCTCGCGCGTCAGCGCGGGCTTCGCCGGACTCTCGCGACGGCTGATGCGGGGTCGAGCTGCGATCGCCATAGCGAGAGGCAAACGTACATGTTCGTTCCGTACGAGTTCGTCGCCCGTGACATCGGCGAGGGCCAACAGCGAGGTGACGTCTACCGAGACGCCTGTCCAGCGCCGATTGGTATTCGGTCAGCTGCTGAGCCGCGACACCGCTGTGGACCAGACGGCCGACGCAGGTCCGGCTACAGGCACGCCTCGAGGTCGACGAGAGCGGCGGCCAGGTTCTCCGCTTGGCAGTCGGTCGAGTCCAGCACCAGGCGATCCTGGTGCCACTCTTCGAACCTGGCGCGCCGGTCCGCCACCGATGCCCAGGTCGGCTCGTAGAACCCCTCGATGGCACGGCGGCGGCCTTCGAGCCGCTGTCGATGCAGCACCGGGTCCGGGCACACAACCTCGATGAAGCGGAGAGCCACCTTTCGGCGGCGGGCCAGAGCCCGCCACTGCGCCCGTGCGGCGTCAACGTCGTTCACCGCGTCGACGATCACGGTTTGCCCCAGCCCGAGCAGCTCGTCAGCCACGGCTTCCACGACGACGTACGCCGCGAGGCTCGTCGGTTGGTAACGGTCAATGCCGGCTCGCCACATCGCCGCCTCGATGGGATCCACCGACAGCACCGCGGCCGGCAGGGCTCGAGCCAGGTCCGCGGCCGCCGTACTCTTGCCCGCGCCCGGCAAGCCGCTCATGGCAATCAGCACGGCGTCAGTTTGCACCCCCGCGGCATTGATCGGCGTCGGCCAGCAGATCCCCCGGGGGCGACGTCACGCAAGGCGCCATGACCCAGCGGGCCGACGGGCGGGTGGGTCTGGCTGGCCCTTGACCGCCTCCCGTAGGCGGGCCCGAGCCGGTTCCCAGGCCGGTAGGGTCGCGAGGATGCGCCATGCGGTGTTGGGCGCCGGCGGGGTCGGTGGCCTGGTCGGGGCGGCGCTGGCGCGCGCCGGCTCCGAGGTCGTGCTGCTGATGCGGCCGGAGAGTCTGCGCCGGTACTCGGGTCGGCTGACGGTGAGCAGCCAGGTCCTGGGGGACTTCGTCGTCGAGGTCCCCGCCGTGCCCGGGTTGGACCGGGCGGTCGACGTCGTTTGGATTACCACGAAGGCAACGCAACTGCCGTCCGCACTGAGCTTGGTTCCGGCGCCCCTGGTCGGTGCGGCAATGGTGGTTCCGCTGCTCAACGGCGTCGACCATGTCGTGGCGCTGCGGGCGGCGTACCCGCGTGTCGTGGCGGCGGCGTTGCGGGTGGAGTCCACGCAGGTCGCCGTCGGGCAGATCCGACAGAGCTCGCCGTTCCTGCGCATCGACCTCGTGGGTGAGGAGCTGCTCGCAACGGAGCTGCGGGCGGCCGGGTTCGACTGCCGCGTCCGCGACGACGAGCTGTCGATGCTGTGGCAGAAGCTCGTGTTCCTGGCCCCGCTGGCCCTGGCCACCGCCGGCATCGGCGGTGACGTGGGGACGGTGCGCCATGACCCACGGTTCCTGGCCTGCCAGCGGGAGGCGGTGGCGGTCGCCGAAGCCGAAGGCGCGACCGTCGATCAGGTCGCGCTCGGCGCGCTGCTCGCGGCTGCACCCGACACGATGCGCAGCTCGATGCAACGCGACGTCGATGCCGGCCACCCGCCCGAGCTCGACGCGATCGCCGGACCTGTCCTTCGCGGTGGGCGTGCGCACGGCCTGGACACCGGCGCCACCCAAGCCCTCGTCGAGCTGGTGGCGGCGCGCGCCGCCCACGGCTCGGACGCTCAGGCAGGACGCCCCTGAGGCAGCTGCGGGTCGCGGTGGCGCAGGTCCGGGCACCAGCCCAGCACGCACGCGTACGGCGTAACCTCCTGGACCGAGAGCCTCGGACATGCGCGCAAAGGGCAGGCGCCCGAGACAGGTAGTCGGCCGGAATAGCCACCCATCGCGCGGCCCGGCATCGGCTCGAACGGTGGCCTGCCGGCAGCCAAGAGTTCCTCGGCGGGGTCCGGCGGAAGCCTGACGAACAGCCCAGCGGCGTGCACGCCGAAGAACATGTTGCCTCGCACGAGGAGAGTCGGGCTGCCGAACACCAGCTTGCGATCCGCATTGGGGACTGCCTCGCCAGACTGTCGAACCGAGCCAGCAACTCAGGTGAAGCCCTGGCTATCAGCGCGAACGGAGAGCGTCGAGCCCAGGCCCGGCCAGCTCGTTCAACGCAATCGAGCGCCCGGTCGTGGCGAGCAGCAACGACAGCGCCCGGCCTTGGACAAGGGGTCCCGAGCCACGGGACCAGTCGGTGCCGGTGGCCTTGAGCGTCAGACCGTCGACGCGCCTCTTGCCACCGACGATCGCGTTGGACCTCGCGTAGAACTCGATGGCTCTCGTGACCCACGGCAGTTCCTTGGGCCTGGGCGGAGATGTCGTCGCGCTCTGCACCGAGCGGAACGCCTCGAGCGTCCTGACGGGGCCGCCGCCGCTCTGCGCGGCCACGTCCTTGGCTGACATCCGTAAGAAGTTGAACCCCGCGGCGGCGATCTTGCCTAGGAACCCGGCCGGGCTCATCCGGGCCGTCGCCACCTGGTGGGCGAGAGCCTGATGCACCGTCCAGTCGCTACACAATGACGGAGTCGCCCACTGCTGCGGGGTCAGCCCCGTCAGATCGTCCGCGAGCGCCCCGCGCTCCGCGTGAATGGTTGGCCACGGACTCTCCGCCATGAGCGCTCCTTCGTCCTCGCCCATCCTCACAGGCAGAGCTGTTCCAGCGACCAGCAGGCCGACTCGCTCCTGGCAGCGCAGCGTGGACGGGTTCTGGACCCCGCTGACTCGCACCCGCTGGCCCAGCGGCTGGCGGCGACCTACGGTGGCGACCGTGAAGCGGATCACGGGCATGCTGGTCGGGCTGTACCTGGTCGCCGCGTCGGTCGGGAAGGCTCTCGAAGCCGCCGGCGTGGCCCGGTGCGGCTGCTCCGCGATCTGCTGGTGCCGCAAACCCGGCCTGAGCGCGTTCCGGTGGGTCGCCCCGGCCGGGCACCGCTAGACGTTCTGCTCCGACGGATCCGGTCCGCGCGACAGCGTCCGGCTGCTGCGCTCATCGGGCGCGGCACAATCGCAGACATGGACGTGTCGCTGCTGTACTTCGACGGTTGCCCGAGCTGGCATGACGCCGAGCGCAACCTGCTGGCCGCGCTCGCCGAGGTCGGCGCCCCCGACGTCGTGGTGCACCGGCAGCTTGTCGACACCGTCGAGGAAGCCGAGCGCGTCGGGTCGTTGCTCGGCTCACCCACCATCCTCGTCAACGGCCGCGACCCGTTCGCGGTCCTCGGCGCCACGCCCGGCCTGTCCTGTCGCGTGTACCGCACCGACGCCGGCCTCGCCGGCGTCCCGACCGTCGCCCAGCTACGCGAGGCGCTCGCCGCGCAAGCCCCGCACAGACCTTGACCTCCCGGGTCTGGGGTGCTCGACGGCCGACGAGCGGCGGTTCAACCGTTGTGGGAACGGACAACTCAAGATCGCGCATGCATTCGTGGCCG
The DNA here is from genome assembly GCA_038253225.1 of Mycobacteriales bacterium. Lineage (GTDB taxonomy): Bacteria > Actinomycetota > Actinomycetes > JALYNC01 > JALYNC01 > JBBSHH01. Next base: position 29,154 of record JBBSHH010000019.1, read on the forward strand.
ACGCGTCATTTCCAGGCGTCAGGCACTACGGGTGGACAGGGGTACTGGTGGCAGGTGTTGGGTTCGAACCAACGTAGGCTGAGCCACCAGCTTACAGACCGGTGCTTCATAGAGGCGTTTCCGCCAGGCCAGGGCCATCTGGCGGCTGGCAACGATCTCCGCGTGGCCGCTAGGTGCCCTTTGGACTCGCGCTTCGCGCCGGTGCCGACCTGCGGCGGTAGCCTTCGATCGTGAGTGAGGCGGGCGCCGAACGCGAGTGGGACCTGGTGGTCCCGGCTGATGGCGAGCAGCTGCTGGCCGAGTTGCGCCGGCACGGCGTTCGGCCGGGGCAGCGGCTGCAGATGTCGGTTGCCCCGTCCGATGTCGAGGAGACCGACCCGGAGCGGCTGCCGGACTACATCGGGAGCTTCCAGCGCGGGCAGCCGGACCTGGCGGAGCGCTCGGCTGAGATTCTGCAGGCTGAGTTCAGCGATCTTGTTCATGAACTGAGGGTAGTGCCGGCCACCTCGCCCAGAGGCACCGTGCCGGAAGACGAACGGCTATTGGCACATGATCACGGACCGGTCGGACCGCTAGCAAAGAGCCAGCATGTGACACTCAAAGATAAGTGGCTCTTCTTACTTCAGGTGGGGGTGGCTGAGCCCGCCGCCGATCAGGAGCATGCGTAGCCGGTAGTTGTCGCGGTTGCGGAAGCCGCGAGCGATGCGGCGGTGGAGCTCGATGAGGCCGTTGATCGCTTCGGTGCCGCCG
>JBBSHH010000020.1:0-29009 GCA_038253225.1 Mycobacteriales bacterium
ACTAGTCCGTTGTGATCCCCCCGAGTGGGCTATTCACTACCGAAGGTTACGAAGTCGAGGCTGTGGGCAACCGACACCCGGACCGGGGCCCTCCCGGCGCCGGCCGGCGGTCCCGAGGAGGAGAACGTGCACGCTCGGCCCCTGACCTGGCCCGAGACTCGGACCGGTGCGCCGGCGGTGCGCCGGCGCTGCGCCGCCCCGCCGCCCGCCTCGCCGCCGCCGCGCCCGGACAGCCGGTGAGGGGCCTGCGGCGGCCAGCCGCCCCTGGCCCGCCCCCCGGCGGCGGCCGCGCCGTCCGGCTGGCGACCGCCGTTCCGGTCGGGACGCCGACGCGGTTGCACCTGCTCATCGCCATCGTGGTGGTGGGCGGCGCCGTCGCCGTCGCGGGGGCGTTCGCGGCGGCGTGGCAGACCGGACCCCCGACCGCGCTGCACCTGGCGCTGGCCGCGGTGGTGGTCGCCGCCGGAGACGTGTCGCTGGTACACATCAGGTTCGGCTCCAACCGCAACAGCCTCACCTGGGCCGAGGCGTCGGTGATCGTGGGCGCGGCGCTGGTCGGCTGGTCGTGGCTGGCCGTCGTCGGCACCGCCACGCTGCTCGTCCGGCAGGCGGTCATCCGCCGCGGGCCGGTCAAGACCCTGTACAACGCGGCCTCGTTCCCGGTCGGGGTTCTCGCCGGCGCCGGGGTCTACCGGCTGGTGACCGGGACCTGGTCGGTGGTCCACCCGGACTCGCTGCGGACGGCGGCCGGCCTCGCCGCTGCGGCGGCGACGTACTTCCTGTGGATCACCGTGGTCATCTCGGGCGCCGTGGCGCTGAGCCAGCACATGTCGGTCCGCTCGGTGTACGGCAAGGACCTCCAACAGCGGTTGGTGATGTTCCTCGGCAACGGCGCGGTTGGGCTGCTCGCGGTCGTCCTCGACGACCTCAACCCGACGACGTTCGTCCTGACCGCGATCTTCCTGCTGCTGCTCTACCAGAGCTATCACGGTTACCTGCTGGCCCAGCAGGATCGTGACACCTGGCGCGAACTGCAGGCGAGCACCGCGGCGCTGATGCAGGTGGACCAGTCCGGGGTGGCCAATGAGGTCATTGCCCGCACGCAGGCGCTGCTCGCCGCCGAGTACGTCGAGCTGCTGCTCGTCGACGACCTGGGCGGCGCCCCGGTCCGGTCCTACCGAACCCACTCGGCGGCCGAGGGCCCGGACGCCGGCATCGTCGCGGAGCCGCCATGGCTGCGGGCGCTGGCGATGAGCGGCCCGCAGGTGGTCGACGTCGGCAGCTGCTCCGACGCCCAGCGGGAGCAGCTGCGGGCCTTGAACCTGCAAACGCTGGCCATCACGCCGCTGATGGGATCCCGCGGCTACCTCGGCACGTTCCTCGTCGGCTTCCGCGGGGTGGTCCGGTTGTCCGAACGGGAGATCAAGGTGCTGGCGACGTTCGCCAACCAGGTGGCGTCGTCGCTGCAAAACGCACGGTTGTTCGAGGAGCTGGCCGACCAGGAGACCCGGCTGCGGGCGATCGTCGACAACAGCTCCGACGGGATCCTGCTCGTCGACGCCGCGGGCACCGTGCAGGCCTGGAACTCTGCCATGGTCCGGATGACCGGCACCCCCGCCGACGTCGCCGTCGGAGCGCCGCTGGAGAACGCGCTGCCCGCCGGCCCGGCCGACGACCAGCCGTTGACCGGTGCCTGGCTCGAGGAGCGGCTCCGCTCCGCAGCCGACTTCCGGGCCGAGGTTCGGCTGCACCGGGGCTCGGCCACCCGGGACGTGGCTCTGTCCGTATCGGCGGTGCGGTCCTCCACCGGCAGTTACGAGGCCGCCGTCGTGGTCGCCCGCGACGTCACGGCCGCCCGGGAGCTCGACGAGGCGAAGACCGACTTCATCGCCACCGTCTCGCACGAGCTGCGGACCCCGCTGACGCCCATCAAGGGCTACCTGATGATGCTGCTGCGGCCCCACTTCGCGCCCGACCCGGCCACGCTGCACCGCTACCACAGCCGGATGCTGGAGCAGACCACCCAGCTGGAGCGGATGATCGCCGACCTGCTGAGCGTGTCCAGCCTGCAGCGCGGCGCCTTCAGTATCCGGCTCGAGCCGGTCGACGTCGACGCGCTGGTCGCCGGTGTCGTGCAGGCGTTCGCGACCCACAGCGACCGGGCGGTGGACTACCGGCCGGGCCCGCGGCCCGTGCGGGCCAGCTGCGACGGCGCCCGGCTCGAACAGGTGCTGGCGAACCTGCTGTCCAACGCCGAGAAGTTCAGCCCCCCCGGTGCGCCGGTGAGCATCGCGGTCGGCCGGGTCGACGGCAAGGTCGTGGTCCGGGTCCACGACCACGGGCCGGGCATCCCGGCCGACCAGCGGGAGCTGGTCTTCGAGCCGTTCCGTCGGCTCGGCGACCACACCACCCGGGAGACCCGTGGCACCGGCCTGGGTCTGCACATCGCCCGTGAGCTGGTGACCGCGATGAGCGGCGACATCTCGGTCGCGGACGCCGTCGGCGGCGGTGCCGTGTTCACCGTCACGCTGCCCGCCGCCGGACCAGTCGCCGCTCCGGTGCCGGCGGCTAGCACCGCAAGCTGACCCCGGCTCACGGGCGAGCCTGCCCGCGGCGGTCGCTGGTCCGGGCGGTTCAGTACGCCCCGCGGCGGGCCACCACGGCGGCGAAGGTCTTCCACAGGATCAGCAGGTCCAGGGCCGGCGACCAGTTCTCGACGTAGTCGAGGTCGAGGCGCACCGACTCGTCCCAGGACAGGTCGGAGCGTCCGCTGACCTGCCACAGCCCGGTCAGACCCGGTTGCACGAGCAGTCGGCGGGACACGTCGTCGGCGTACTGCGACACCTCGGCTGGCAGCGGCGGCCGCGGCCCGACCAGCGACATCTCGCCGCGGACGATGTTGACCAGCTGCGGCAGCTCGTCCACCGAGAACCGGCGCAGCCAGGCGCCGACCGGCGTGATCCGCGGGTCGTTGCGGATCTTGAACAGCAGCCCGTCGGCGTTCTCGTTCGCCTGCTGGAGCGCCGCCAGCTGCGCCTCGGCGTCCGCGCGCATGCTGCGGAACTTCAGCATCTCGAACTCGGCGCCGCCCTTGCCGATCCGGACCTGGCGGAAGAACGCCGGGCCGGGACTGGTCAGCCGAACCGCCAGCGCGATGGCCAGCAGCACCGGCGAGAGCAGCAGCAGGGCCGACGCCGCGACCAGCCGGTCGAAGCCGCCCTTGAGCAGCCGCCGGCCGCCGGTGAACTCCGGCTGCTCGACGTGCAGCAGCGGCAGCCCGGCGACCGGCCGGATGTGGATGCGGGGGCCGGCGATGTCGGTGATCGCCGGTGCCACCAGCACGTCGACGTCGCTGCCCTCGAGCTGCCAGGCGAGCTGGCGCATCTGGGTCTGGCTGAGGATGGACCAGGCGGTGATGGCCACCGTGTCGGCGCGGCACGCGCGCAGCGACTCGATGATCGTCCGCGAGCTGCCCAGCACCGGTACGCCGTCGATCTCCGCGCCGGTGCTGCGGTCCAGGCAGGCGCCGACGACGATGAAGCCGGCCTCGACGTCGCGGCGGACCTGGCGCACCAGCTCCGAGATCGATCGCTCGGTGCCGACCAGCAGCACCCGGTGCGAGCAGCGCCCCCGCCGCCGGGCCGCCCGCAGCGCCCGCCGCGCCGCGGCTCGACCGGTCAAGGCGAGCACGGTGGCCAGCGGGAACGACACGACGACGTACCCACGGGGGATCGCCAACCCGAACCCGAAAGCGACGCTGGCCACGACGGCGCCGTAGCGGACCGCGGCGTTGAAGACCCGGCGGTACTCCTCCGAGCCGGCGCCGAGGAAGCGCTCCTCGTACCCACGGCTGGCCGCGGCCGCGACCACCCACAGCACCGGGAACAGCACCGTCCCCAGCAGGTAGCGGCCGGCGTGGCCGGAGCCGTGGCCGTCGCCGAAGCGCATCAGTGGTGCGGCCAGCCCGGCGACCCCGGCGAGGAACAGGTCGAGCAGCACGACGCCGCGCGCGTACCGGTGCTGCCAGCCGGGGGCGGTCCGGGTCGGTGCGGCAGCTGGGACGGCGGTGCAGTCGAGTACTGAGGACACGTCCTACCTTCGGCATCGCCGCCGCCGGGCTGAACATCCGTACGGAGCTCCGCTGGGCGCACCGGAGGGTGGGTACCGTGCGGCCTCCGGGCGGAGTGCGAGGTGGGCGACGACGACGACAGGGCCTTCGCGACGCAGCCCCGGCGAGGAGCCGGGTTCGACCGCCAGGCGTTCCCGGCCGCGGTCATGAGTGAGCCACCCCGCCGGCCCGCGTTCGCCGACCGGGCCGACGCCGGCCGGCGTCTCGCCGTCCCGCTCGGGCGGCTCGGACTCAACCGGCCACTGCTGCTGGCGCTGCCCCGCGGCGGGGTCCCCGTCGCGGCCGCGGTGTCGGCGGTGCTGCACGCGCCGTACGACGTGCTGGTCGCCCGCAAGATCGGCGCCCCGGGGCGCTCCGAGCTCGGGGTGGGAGCGATCGCCGAGGGCGGCGAGCCGGTGCTGGACGCCGAGCTGCTGGCCCGGCTGCGGCTGCGCCCGGCCGACGTGGCCGGGACGGTCGAGCGGGAGCGGGCCGAGCTGGCGCGCCGGGTGACCCGCTACCGCGGCGACCGGCCGCTGGAGGTGGCCGGACGGACGGTGGTGCTCCTCGACGACGGGCTGGCCACCGGCGGCACGGCGCGGGCCGCGATCGGCGTCCTGCGGGCCGCTGGCGCGGGTCCGCTGGTCCTCGCCGTACCGGTCGGGGCCGCGGACACGGTGGCGCGGCTGCGGTCGGCGGGTGCGCAGGTCGTGGCGGTGCTGACACCCGACCGGCTGGCCTCGGTCGGGGAGTGGTACGCCGACTTCCGGCAGCTGACCGACGACGACGTGCTGCGGCTGCTCGACCGCCGCCTGCCCTAGCGCTCCACTACGCGCCCCCGTCACCCCCGCTCAGCCCCGGCCCGCCGCCGGCTCCTGCGCCCAGCGGCGTACCGCCTCGATCGTGCTCGGGAACGCCAGGTCCGGTAGCCGGTCGGGACCGTAGAAGCCGGCGTCGGCGGCGTCGTCCCCGGCGCGCAGCACGCCGCCGCTCACCGCCGCCTCGTAGAGCAGGAACAGCGTCGCACCGCCCGGCTCGGGGTTGTGGAAGACGTCCACCAGCCCGCCGACGCGGACGACCAGCCCGGTCTCCTCGTGGACCTCCCGGGCGGCGGCCGCCCGCGGCTCCATGCCCGCGTCGAGGAAGCCGCCCGGCAGCGCCCAGCGACCGCGTTCGGGGTCCATCGACCGCCGGACGAGGAGCAGCTCACCGGCACGGACGGCGAGAACGCCGACGCCGACCTTGGGGTCCGGGAAGTGCACGAAGCCGCACGCGGGGCAGCACCGGCGGACCCGACCGGCGGTCGACCGATCGGTCATGGCGGTGCCACAGCGGACGCAGAACCGGATCTCTGCCGGCGCGCCGAAGTGATCCGAGGGCACAAGGGACGTCGTTCGCCCGGACCGCAGTCGGCAAACCCGCCGGCCCCGGCAAGGCCCTGGGTAACACGCTCACCCACTGTCGCGACATCGTCACCGCTGGCTTAACCGCGCTGGAAAAAGCCTGCCCGAAACCGCTCGAGCGCCAACTATTGGTCAACGAGCGGTATCCGGCAGCGCGCACTGTCCCTACAGTGCGAGGGTTCCGCGTGGTCGACGTCGGCTGACCCGGTCGGCTCCGCGCGGTGACCCTGGGAGGGTTCATGTCACGAGCAAGATTGCGCAAGAGCGCGATCTTGGCTGGCGCTGTCGTCCCGGTGGCGCTCCTGATGGCGGCCGGCCCCGGCCAGGCCGCCATCGGATCGCCCCGCAACAGCAGCGGTCCGGCGGGCCTCACGAAGGCCATGTCCGCCACCGGTGAATCCGGCGAGGACAACGAGACCCAGGAGATCCTGGACCGCTCGGCGCAGTACGCCGCGGTCCGCACCGCGCCGGCGGCGACCGTCAGCTCGGAGGCGTTCCGGACCGCCCGGGCGCAGGCGGCGAAACTGCCGTCCTTCGGCGGCACCTGGCGGGAGCTCACCGACCTGCCGTACAACTCCGACGCGGTCAACTACCGGGACCCGTTCTGGTCCAACTCCAGTGCCGGCTGGGGCCTGGTCTCCGGCCGGATGAGCGCGCTCGCCACCGACGGCGCGTTGGTCTACGCCGGCGCTGGCGACGGCGGCGTGTGGCGCTCCACCGACAAGGGCCAGCACTGGACGCCGGTCTCCGACAACCAGACCCGGTTGTCCGTCGGTGCCATCGCGGTGAACCCGGCCGATCACTCCGTCTGGGTGGGCACCGGCGAGGCCAACACCGCGGCCGAGAACTACGCGGGCGACGGCATCTACCGCTCGGCCGATCACGGCAGCACCTGGCAGCTGGTGGGCAACCGGATCAACAACAGCCTGGTCTCCCACATCGAGTTCGACGGCCGGGGGCACGTCTTCGTCGCCACCAGCCGCGGCCTGCTGCAGCGCTCCACGCTCGACCCGACCGGTCGCTGGAACACCGTGCTCAAGCCCGACCCGAACGAGACCAACTCGCCGTACCGCGGCTCCTGGATGAGCGACGTTCGGGTGCGTCCCGGCAGCGACGGTCAGGACGTCATCGCCGCGCTGGGCTGGCGGGGTGCTGCTGCCGACCAGAACCTGGCCTACAACGGGCTCTACGTCTCCAACCAGGGCGGCGCGGCCGGCACCTGGCGCAAGGCCAACACGGTCGGCATCCCCGGCCCGATGGGCCGCACCTCGCTCGACTACGCGGGGGACGGCTCGCTGTACGCAGTGGTCGAGGGTCCGGTGACACTGAGCCTCAAGGGCGTGTACCGGTCGGTGAACGGGACCGCGGCCGGGCCGTGGACGTTGATCGCCAGCAACGAGACGTTCGCCAACTCCCCGCACCACGCGCCGGGCATCGACCCGGGCAACCAGACGTGGTACGACCAGTACGTCGAGGTCGACCCGCGGGACTCGGCGCACGTCTACGTCGGTCTCAAGGAGGTCTACGAGAGCAGCGATGCCGGCAAGACCTGGGTGACCATCGGGCCGTACTGGAACTTCGGCAAGGACTGCCACAGCCTCGACCCACAGCAGAACACCTGCCCGCGCACCACTCACCCGGACCAGCACGCTGCAACCGTTGGCGATGACGGGACGGCGTACTTCGGCAACGACGGCGGCGTCTACAGCCGGCCCGCCGCGCTGCGCAACGTCGTGAAGTGGACCAACCTGAACGCGACGCTGCACACCCTGCAGTACTACTACGCCGGGATCGGCAAGCAGCCGGGCACCAACGGCGACTCGATTTACGGCGGCCTGCAGGACAACGGCGTATCGCTGCTCAAGCCGGGCGCCCAGCAGATGGTCTCCCCGTTCGGCGGCGACGGTGGCGACGTGATCGTGGACCCGAACAACGCCGACCGGGCAGTCAACGAATACGTCTACCTGACGATGGCGCGGACGCAGAACGGCGGCCGCTCGGATGGCAGCCGGCGGGTGTACACGACTATCACGCCGACCTGCGCGTCGTTCATCGGGATCGAGTACGACCCGCAGCCCTGCGACCCGAACCCGCGCTTCATCGCGCCGTTCGAGGCCGACCCGTACAACATCAACCACTGGGTCGCCGGTGGACAGATGATCTGGGACAACATGGGCAAGGGCTGGAACACGATCTGCACCAGCGACGACTGCGACTGGAAGCCGGTGCACGACCTGGGCGCCGGAGCGCAGACAACGTCCATCGCCGTGACCGGCAAGACCCTGTACGCCGGTTGGTGCGGGAATGGTTGTAACCCCGGTGGGTCGCTTCCGTTCATCTCCGGGCTCGACACCAACTACGGCGGCCGCTGGCACCGGGTGACGGCGGCGAACCTGCCGAACCGGATCCCGACCGGCATCTACATCGACCCGGCTGACACCGGCCACGTCTACGTCGTGTACGGCGCGTTCTCCCGGCGCTGGATCCCTGGCGGCGGCGTGGGTCACGTCTTCGAATCCACCAACGGCGGGAGGTCGTTCACGAACATCAGCGGCAACCTGCCGGACGTGCCGGCCAACGATGTCCTCGTCGTGGACAAGAAGATCGTCGTTGGTACCGACATCGGTGTCTTCGCCGCCGGCCGGTTCGCTCCGGGTTCGTGGATGCGACTCGGCAGCCACTTGCCGAACGCGTCGACGAACGACCTGGTGCTCTCCCCGAACCAGGGCTACCTGGTCTCGGCGACACACGGTCGCGGACTCTGGCGGCTCGACCTGAGCTGACCCGCCAGCGCCTCGCTCGGTGGCCCCGTCCCCCAGCCGGGGGGCGGGGCCACCGTTCGTGCTGCGGCTGCTCGACCGCCGCTGCCCCGCACCCCGGCCGGGCCGCTGGCCGCACCCGGGAGGTGTTCGGCAGGCATGACACCAGCCTTCGCCTCCGCCTCGCTCGGATCAAACCGGGGGCACGCCGGCGCCGGCGAGCGCCCGGCGACCGGGGCCGAGCGTTGCTCGACCGGCTCATACCTCCGGTGCTTGTCACACGGTGTGCCGCTACAAACCGCTAGGGTGATGAGAGGCGAATCGGTTCGTCGAGCGTCGCCGGCAGCTGGAGGGGCGGACTATGGGCGCCGACACGATGAGGGCGTTGCGGGCTCTCCGGACCCCTGAGGCGCCGACGACGACCACGCCGGGCCGGTGGCGCTGGGCTCGCCGGTCCGCGTTGGAGCCGGTGTCAGCGGCTGTGTTCGAGTTGCGGCGGCAGTGGCTGCAGGTGCGGTACCGGCGGTTGACGATCGCGCCGGGGGTGCGGGTCTCCGGCAAGCTGGTCCTGCGCGGACCGGTGCGGGTGCAGATCGGCGCCGGCTCGCGGCTCACCCGGCGGGTCAAGATCGAGGGCCGCGGACAGGTGGTCGTCGGGCGCGACACGCTGCTCAACGGCACCTCGATCGGGTGCTGGCGCTCGGTCCGGATCGGGGACGGCTGCCTGGTCGGGCGGGCCGCACTGATCGACACCGACTACCACAACCTCGCACCGGAGCTGCGGCACGCCCCCGCCCGGCCCTGGCGTCTCGGCTCCGGTGGTCCTCGAGGACAACGTCTGGGTCGGTGGCCAGGTGACGGTCCTCAAGGGCGTCACGGTGGGGCGCGACAGCGTGCTGGGTCGTGGTGCGGTCGTCCGGCAGTCGGTCCCGGCCCGGGTCGTCGTCATCGGCAACCCGGCCAAGATCGTCAAGCGGTTTCCGGTGCCCGACGGTCAGGCGGACCGATCGGTGCCCGACGGACCCGCGAAGCGGGCGGAGCCGGACCCGACCGTGCAGGCGCTGTCCGATGTCGCCATCCCGCTGCCCGCGCCGCCCCCCTGACGTCCCCGCCACCGGGTCCGTCATGCTCTGGCCACGATGAACCCGATCAAGGTTGGCACGGCGTCCTGGACCGACAAGACCTTGCTCTCCGCCGGCTGGTACCCCGAGGACGTCACGACGCCGGAGCAGCGGCTGGCCTACTACGCCAGCCAGTTCCCGCTGGTCGAGGTGGACTCGACGTACTACGCGCCGCCGAACGAGCGCAACGCGGACCTGTGGGTGTCCCGGACGCCGCCCGGCTTCACGTTCAACATCAAGGCGTTCTCGCTGCTCACGCAGCACCCGACCAAGCCTTCCGCGCTGTACAAGGAGATCCGGCCGCAGACCACGAAAAACGTCTACCTCAAGGACCTCGAGCCCGCCGCTGTGGAGCTGGTGTGGGACCGGTTCCTCGCGGCGCTGGAGCCGCTCCACGCGGCGGGCAAGCTCGGCGCGATCCTCTTCCAGTTCCCGCAGTGGTTCCCGATCGGGCGGGCCAACAAGACCTACCTGCTGGAGTGCAAGCGCCGGGCGGAGCCGATGCGGATCTGCGTGGAGTTCCGCAGCTCGACCTGGATGAGCGAGCACAACGCCGCCGAGACCCTCGACTTCCTCCGTTCGTACGCCGTTGCCTACGTGAGCGTCGACATGCCGCAGGGCCACCCCAGCTCGATCCCGCCGGTCGCCGCCGCCACGTCCGACCTGGCGGTCGTGCGGTTTCATGGCCACAGCGAGAAGTGGACCAGCCGCGACATCTACGACCGCTTCGGCTACCTGTACCGCGAGGACGAGCTGCGCGAGTGGGCGCCGAAGATCCGCGGGCTCGCCGAGCAGGCGCAGGAGACCCACGTGCTGCTCAACAACTGCTACCGGAGCTACGCGCAGGTCAACGCCCGTCAGCTCGCGGACCTGCTGGTGGCCGGCTGATCGGCGGGGGCGGGACCACCGCAGACAGGCCCGGACAGCCGACGGCCCCGCCCCGGGATGGGGCGGGGCCGTCGCCGGCACCCGACGGGCGCTGGGTCAGCCGACCGTCACCGCCCGGGAGGCCTGCGCGACCCCGGCCGGGAGCCCGACGCTGGTGCTGAAGACGTCCTCGTCGTGGACGACACCGTTGACCGGGTCCGGGTTGGCGTTGCGGGTGTCCGACCAGATCGGGTGCGCCTGGGTCCCGACGTTGATCGTCAGCCCGCTGTAGTCGCCGTTGAAGCCGATCTGCAGGCCGTCCGGCGGGGCGAAGCGCGGGGAGATCCGGACGAAGTTGTACGGCGTGGCCAGGCCCGTACCGCCCGCGATCACGTAGTCCGACATCCTGGCCTGGACCCCGGCGTCGCGTCCCGGCACGAAGCCGTCCTCCGGCGTCCGATTCTCGTTGCGCACCCGCTCGCTGCGGTAGTAGCTGACCCCGATCCGGTCGCCGGCGGCCTCCGCGACGTCGACCGCGGGCATGTAGTGGTCCAGGCCGCGGTCGGGATTGACCGTGCTGGTGCTCGACCAGCTCCGGCCACCGTCGCTCGACCGGGCCAGCTGAATGTCGTACTCCCCGTTGCGGTAGTCCTGCCAGCTGACGTACACGTTGCCGTTCGCGTCGCTGGCGCCGATCCGCGGGAAGTCGTTGGTGCGGATGTAGGGCCCCGGAACGCACTCCTCCGGCCCGCGGCCGAAGTCGCACCGCGGCTGCCCGGTGACGATGTCGTCGCCGACCTTCGACGGCGCCGTGCAGTTGAAGTGCGCCGTGCCGGCCGTCGACCTGCCGCGCGGCCGGCAGCTCACCGCGAGCTGCTGCTGGTCGGCGGTGGTGGTGTTGCTGTTGTTGAACGTCACCACGAGGTCACCGTTCGGCATCGTGATCGGATCCGACCCCTGGTCGAAGTTGCAGGCGTGCGGGTTCAACTTGGGGTTGAAGGCGTTGCCGAAGGAGCACAGCTTCCGGCTGACGCCGCTGATCTCCTCCGGTGTCGACCAGGTGAAGCCGTGGTCGGTCGACATCGAGCCGTAGATCGACGACCGCTGGTAGGCGCCGGCGGCGTTGAACCGGAAGACCGTCCAGGTGACGTAGACGTTGTCCCGGTTGGGGCTGGTCTTGTGCGCGTCGGCGGTGATGAAGTTCTTGTCGTGGAACGCCAGCGGGCTGTTGTCCTCGGCGACGACGAAGCGCCGGTCCGTCGCGGCGAGGTTGTAGAAGTAGGAGCCGCCGGCGCCGCGCGGTGAGGTCGTGACGTAGAGCAGGCTCGCGTTGCTGGCGACGTCGAACGCGACGCAGCTGAAGAAGCCGCGACCCGCGGAGTCGAAGGCCACGGTCGGATCGCTGCCCGCGTCGTAGGTGTGCAGCGTGCCCGGGCCGCCGAGGATCGTGTGCCGGTTGGGGTCGGCGGCGGTGGCCGCTTCGCCGTGCGGGAAGTTGATCTTCTGCCGGAACGGTGGCAGCAGGTCGCCCCAGGTCCGGCCGTTGTCCAGCGAGTAGTCGATACCACACTGGTTGTAGCCCACCCGGCTGTCGTTCTGCCCGCCGAGCAGGTTGGCCGGGTTCACCGGGTTGTGGGTGATGTCCTCCTCCGCCTGGCGGCGGAACGTGCAGTCCTGGTTGACCCGGACGTCGCCGTCGGTGTTGCGGTTGCGGCAACCGAGCGCGTTCGGCTGGATCGCCACGTCGGCCCGGACGGTGCTGGTCCGGTCGCCGTCAGCCGCCTCGACCCGCTCACCCGCGGCGCTCACGCCGGTGCCGGCCGCCTCCGCGGCGGCCCGGAGCAGGCCACCGGACAGGAACGGTAGCTGCCGTACGCCGACCTGCCGGCCGTGGCTGTAGACCGGCAGGACCGGCCGGGCGACCTTCCCGGTCACGACCTTGTGCAGCAGCGGCTCCGCGCCGCTGGCCGGACCGCCGGTGCCGATGGCGCCGAAGACCGCCAGGACCGGGACCACGCCGACCAGGGCGATCACTCGTCGATAGTTCAAGGCTCCCCCTTGCAATCGGGACGCCGGAGGGACGCGCGCCTGTGCGCGCCCCGCGTCCGATGGAGGCGACCTGTGTATCGCTGCTGCGAGGCCGTGGCGATAGCGGGCGGCCGGCGTTGCCGAACCGTTACCGACGCTCGTGATAGTTGCGTCACGATCGGTGACTCCGGCCGGGCCGACCGACCGGCCACGGGCCCGTTGGCGGCCTGCGCGAGACTGGTCGGATGACGTCGTCGCGGGCCGGCAGCCGGGCGGCCGCCGTACCGGCGCCGGTCCTGGTGGTGGCAGCCATCGGATCGGTGCAGCTCGGCGCGGCGGTGGCCACCTCGCTGTTCGCCGCCGTCGGGCCCGGCGGCACCGTGCTGCTCCGGCTCGGCCTCTCGGCCGCCGTGCTGCTGCCGCTGGTCCGGCCGCGGCTGCGGACCTACGATCGGGCGGCGCTGCGGGCCGCGGTGGTCTTCGGCCTCGTGCTGGCCGCGATGAACCTCTCCTTCTACGCCGCCCTCGACCGGATCCCGCTCGGCGCCGCCGTCACGATCGAGTTCGTCGGTCCGCTGGCGGTGGCGGTCGCCGGCTCGCGGCGCCTGCTCGACGGGCTGTGGGTGGTGCTTGCCGGCGCCGGCGTGCTGCTGCTCACCAGCGGTGGCGCCGTCGCCGATGCCACCGGGGTGGGGCTGGCGGCGCTCGCCGGAGTGTTCTGGGCCGGCTACATCTTCGCCAGCCAGCGCGTCGGTCGGCTCATTCCGGGCTCCGCCGGGCTGGCCCTCGCGCTCGGTGTGGGGGCCGTCGCGTTGCTCCCGGTCGGGGTGCGGGCCGGCGGCAGCGCCCTGCTGCAGCCCAGGGTACTGGCCGCCGGGCTGGCCGTCGCGCTGCTGTCCTCCGCGGTTCCCTACTCGCTGGAGCTGGCCGCGCTGCGCCGGCTGTCGACCGGGGTGTTCGGTGTCCTGATGAGCCTGGAACCGGCGATGGCCGCGCTGGTCGGTTTCGTCGTCCTGCATCAGATGCTGCGCACCACCGAGGTCGTCGGCATCGGCTGCGTCAGCGCCGCGAGCGCCGGAGTGACGCTGGCCCGGCGGGCGCCGGCCCGCCGGCGGCGCGGGCACCGGCCGCCGGGCGCCCCGGGTCGGGCCGAGGTGGCCGACCCGGCGCCGGTGCCGTAGGTGAGCGCACCGCCGCAGCCGGCCGACCGGGCCGGGACGTCGCTCGCGGCCGACTTCGCCCGCTGCTTCGACGCGCTCGCCGGGCTCGGCCGGGACCGGGCGGCCGGAGGCTGGAACCGGTTCGCCTGGACCCCCGCCGACCGGGCCGCCCGGGCCTGGTTCGTCGCCGCGGCGGCCGCCCGCGGCCTGGACGCCCGCCCGGACCGCAACGGCAACCTGTGGGCGTGGTGGGGCCGGCCCGCTCCGGGGGCGGTGGCCACCGGTAGCCACCTCGACACGGTGCCCGGCGGCGGGGCGTACGACGGCGCCCTCGGCGTGGTCAGCGCCCTGGTCGCCGTAGCGGAGCTGCAGCGCCGCGGCGTCCGGCCGCGGCGACCGGTGGCCGTCGTGGCGTTCGCCGACGAGGAGGGCGCCCGGTTCGGGCTGGCGACCTTCGGCAGCCGGCTGCTCACCGGCGCGCTGGACCCGGCCGCCGTCCGCCGGCGTACCGACCGTGACGGCGTCAGCGTCGAGGCGGCGCTGGAGGCCTTCGGGGTCGACCCCGCCGGGCTCGGGCCGGACCCGGCTCGCCTCGCCCAGCTGGGCTGCTTCGTCGAGCTGCACGTCGAGCAGGGCCGGGGGCTGGCGGACCTCGGTGCGCCGCTCGCCGTCGGCAGCGGTATCTGGCCGCACGGCCGCTGGCGGCTGCGGCTGGTGGGGGAGGGGAACCACGCCGGCACGACCCGGCTGGTCGACCGCCGCGACCCGGTGCTGGTGCTCGCCGCGGCGATCGCGGCCGCCCGCGAGCTGGCCGGCGACACCGCTGCGGTGGCGACGGTCGGCCGGCTGGAGGTGGAACCGAACAGTACGAACTCGGTGCCGGCGGCGGTGACCGCGTGGCTGGACGCGCGGGCCGCCGACGACCCGGCACTGGAGGCGTTCCTGCACCGCTGGACCGGTGCGGTCGAGGTCGCGGCCGACGACCACGGCGTCGACGCCACCGTGACCGAGGAGTCGCGCAGCGCCGGCGTCCGCTTCGACCCGGATCTGGCCGACCGGCTGGCCGCGGTGCTCGCCGCCGCCGGGCTGCCGGCTCCCCGGTTGGCTACCGCGGCCGGGCACGACGCTGGTGCCCTGACCGGGTCGGTGCCGACCGGGATGCTGTTCGTCCGCAACCCGACCGGGATCAGTCACAGCCCGGCGGAGACGGCCAGCACCGCGGACTGCCTCACCGGCACCCGGCTGCTCGCCGCGGTGATCGAGGAGCTGGCGTGCCGGTGACCCGGTGGCACGCCGAGCTGGCCGTCCTCGGCTCGACCGTCGCGGCGGACGTGCTGCTCGAGGTGGCCGGGGACCGGCTGGTGGCGGTGACCCCCGGCGTCCCGGCTCCGGCGGCTGCCCTCCGGCTGCCAGGGCTGACGCTGCCGGGGCTGGCCAACGCGCACTCCCACGCCTTCCACCGGGCGCTGCGGGGTCGCACCGCGGGCGGCGGCGGGGACTTCTGGACCTGGCGGGAGCAGATGTACGCCGTCGCCGCCGGGCTGGACCCAGACTCCTACTACCGGCTGGCGCGGGCGACGTACGCCGAGATGGCCCTGGCCGGGATCACGGTGGTCGGGGAGTTCCACTACCTCCACCACGCCGCCGAGGGCCACCGCTACGCCGAACGGAACGCGATGGGCACCGCACTGCTGGCCGCCGCCGCGGACGCCGGCGTGCGGATCACGCTGCTGGACGCGATCTACCTGCAGGCGGATGTCACCGGCGGGCCGCTGTCCGGCGTCCAGCTCCGCTTCGGTGACCGGGACGTGGCCGGCTGGGCGGACCGGGTGGCCGAGCTGCCCGCCGGCACCGCGACGGCCCGGGTGGGGGCGGCGATCCACAGCGTCCGGGCGGTCGACCCGGCCTCGATGGCGGCCGTCGCCGACTGGGCGGCGCAGCGCGCGGCGCCGCTGCACCTGCACCTCTCGGAGCAGCCGCGGGAGAACGCCGACACCCTCGCCGTGTACGGCGCCAGCCCCACCCAGCTGGTCGCCGCCGCCGGCGTCCTCGGACCGGCCAGCACCGCGGTCCATGCCACCCACCTCAGCGACGGCGACGTCGGCAGGCTCGGCGCCGCCGGTACGTCGGTCTGTCTGTGCCCCACCACCGAGCGGGACCTCGCCGACGGGGTCGGGCCCGGTGCACGGCTGGCTGCGGCCGGGTCGCCGTTGTGCCTGGGCTCGGACAGCAACGCCGTCATCGACCTGTTCGAGGAGGCGCGGGCGGTGGAGCTCGACGAGCGGTTGGTGACCGGCCGCCGCGGGATGCACCGGCCGGCGGATCTGCTCCGGGCCGCAACGCGAGGCGGCGCGGCGGCGCTGGGCTGGCCCGACGCCGGCGAGCTCGCCGTCGGGAGGCTGGCCGACTTCGCCACGGTCCGGCTGAACAGCCCACGGCTGGCCGGCCTCGACCGCGGGCAGGCCGTCGCCGCGGTGCTGTTCGCGGCCACCGCCGCGGATATCGCCTCGGTGGTCGTCGGCGGCCGACCCGTCGTCACCGACGGCCGGCACCTCGGCGTCGGCGATGTCGCAGCGGCCCTCGCCGCCGCCGTCCCGGCCGCGTGGGAAAGGCGATGAGCGACGCGTTGTTCGAGCCGGACGGGCCGGCGTACCGGCCGACCGAGCTGGCCCGCGGACCGTGGGACCCGGCCGCGCTGCACGGTGGTCCGACGGCGGCGCTGCTCGCCGACGCGGCCGAGCGGCACGAGCCGCAGCCCGGGCTGGTGATCCGGCGGCTCACCCTCGAGCTGCTCCGGCCGGTGCCGGTCGCCCCGCTCACCGTGACCGCCCACACCCGCCGACCGGGGCGGAAGGTGGCGTTGGTGGAGGTGACCGCCCGGTCGGGTGACGTCGAGGTCGCCCGGCTGACCGCGCTGCGGCTGCGCTCCGCCGACCACCCGCTGCGCTCCGCCGAACACCCGCTGCGCTCGGGCGGCCACCCCGAGTCGGCCGGACCGCCCGGACCGCCGGAGACCGGCGACCCGCAACCGGCGTACGGCGACTGGACCGCGTTCCACAACGCCGGCGCCGAGCTGCGCTACGTCGCCGGCGGTTGGACCGTGCCCGGCCCAGCGACGGTGTGGGTGCGGCTGCGGGTGCCGGTCGTCGCCGGCCGGGCCACCACCGGCCTGATGCGTGCCGCGGCCGCCGCCGACTTCGGTAACGGCGTCAGCGCGGTGCTGCCCATCGAAGACTTCGTGTTCATCAACCCCGACCTCACCGTCCACCTGGTCCGCGACCCGGTGGGGGAGTGGGTCTGCCTCGACTCGGTCACCTACCTGGGGCCGGCCGCCACCGCGCTCGCCGAGTCGGCGCTGTTCGACCGGACCGGCCGGGTCGGCCGCTCGCTTCAGTCGCTGCTGGTGGACCCGCGCCTGGCCCGCTGACCGGCCCCCAGCGGCTCAGCCGCGGGCCCGGCGCAGCGCCGCGCACCAGCGCTCGTACGCCGCCAGCTCCTCCTCCACCGGCTCGAGCACCGCCTCGGCGGCGACCCGGTCGACCCGGTCCTCGAGCCGGCGGCGGGCGGCCCGGGCCCGGCGCCGGGCACCCCACCCGGCCAGCCGCCGGGACAGCAGCGCCAGCAGCAGCCCGGCCAGCACTCCGGGGACCAGCAGCAGCGTGGGCACCGGCAGCCGGCCGACGTGCGGCACCGGCGGGTCCCCCAGCTGGAGGTAGGACCAGCCGAACAGCACCAGCAGCCAGAGCCCCCCGACCAGGGCGACCGTCGCGAGCAGCCGTTGGGCCGCCCCGGTCAGCGCCCACCAGCGGGGCCGCCGGTCGGGGCCGAGGTCGGCCCCGGCGACCGCGGCGTCGAGCCGGTCGGGCAGCGCCGCCTCGTCCCGGCGAGCCGCCGTCGACACCAGCTCGGGCCAGGGGTCCGGCAGCCCGGCGCCGGCGGTGGCGCCGAGCGCCCGGACCGCCGTGCGGACCCCGGCGCGGGCGGCGGCCGAGGCCGGCGGCAACGAGGTCCGGGAGCCCTCGACCGGCGCGCCGCCGAGGTGCAGCCGGCGCAGCGGGTCCGGCCGGAGCCGACGCAGCCAGCGCAGCGGCGGCCAGCCGGTGGCCAGGGCCGCCCGGCTCCGGTGCGAACGGTCCACCGCCGCCACCACGGTGTCGACGCCGGCGGCGGCCGCGAGCGCGGCGGCGACGTCGGCGCTGGCGCCGGCCGGCACCCCCGCCGCCCGGCCGCCGCAGTAGCGGGCCAGCGCCGCGGTGACCGCGACCACGTCCGCGGCCAGCCGCTCGGCGGCGGCCCGGCGGGACGCGACCCGGTCGGTGAGCAGCCGGCGCAGCTCCGGCACCCCCTCGCCGGTTCGAGCCGACGTCGCCAGCACCGGTACGCCGGCGAGACCCTCCGCGGCCAGCAGCCGGCGCAGGTCGACCAGGCAGGACTCGCGCGCCGTCGGCGGCAGCCGGTCGGCCTGGTTGAGCAGCACCAGCATCACGTCGGAGTGGCCGGCGAGCGGCACCAGATAGCGCTCGTGCACCGCCGCGTCGGCGTACTTCTGCGGGTCCAGCACCCACACGAGCAGGTCGACGACCGCGACCAGCCGGTCGACCTCGGCCCGGTGGCTGCGCTCGGTGGAGTCGTGGTCGGGCAGGTCGAGCAGCACCAGGCCGTCGAGCGCCGGGTCGACTCCGGCGGCGTGCCGGCGCGGCACCGCCAGCCAGTCCAGCAGCGGGTCGGCGCTGGTCTCGCCCCACCAGCAGGCGATGGCGGTCGCGGTGGTCGGGCGGCGCACCCCGACCGCGGAGAGGTCGGTCCCCACCAGCGCGTTGAACAGCGAGGACTTGCCGCTGCCGGTGGCGCCGGCCAGCGCGACCACCGCCGCCCCGACGCCGAGGCCCAGCCGCTGCGCGGCCCGGTCCACCACCGCGGTGGCGGTGGCCAGCTCGGCCGCCGGGAGCCGGCCGGCGCCGGCATCCACCGCGGCGGCGAGCCCGCGCAGCCGTTCGTCGAGGTCGCCGCCGGTCGAACCGGGCCGGCGCAGCGTCAGCAGCCGCGACATCAGGTCCGCGCCTCGGCCCGGCGGGCCCGGACCAGGACGCCCAGCGCCTCCCGGACCGCGGCGCCGGAGACCACCCCGGCCTCCTCCAGGGGCACCTCGAACCGGGCCGCGTCGTCGACGAGCAGCCGCTGCACGCGGCGCATCAGGTCGACCCGTGCCTCCACGGCTAGCGTCCGCACCGCCTGGTCGCCGAACACCGCCTCGAGCAGGCGCTGCCCCGCGACGCTGGTGCCGCCGGCGACCGCGATCTCGCCGCCGGTGAGCCCGCCGGTGTGCGCGAACACGCCGAGCATCACCGCCAGGCCGGCGCCGTTGAGGCCGAGCGAGGCGATCCGGGCGGCGGTCCGCTTGTCCGCGCCCTCCTCGGCCACCAGCCCGAGCACGAAGCCCTGCCAGGCCCGGATCTCCGCACCGAGCCGGCGGCGCAGCTCGGGTGCCGACCGTCCGAGCCCGGCGCTGCCGGCGCCGGCGAGCAGCGACCGACCGCCCGGCTCGGCTCGCCAGGACGCGACGCTGCGCTCGGCCGCCCGGTCCGCGGCGTCGACGACCAGGTCCTCCACGCTGCTCTCCAGCGCGTCCCGGACCGGCGTGCCCGCCACCGGCCGGCCGGTCACCGCCGCCCACACCCGGTCCCGGAGCTGTCCGATCCGGCTCTCGAGCGTGCGCATGAACTCCCCGGTGCCGACGAACTCCTGCCAGCGCGCCAGCACCTCGCCGCGCAGCAGCGAGCCGTCCCGGACGCCGTCCTCGACCTCGCCGGCGGCCAGCTCGTACGCCGCGACCACCGCGGCCCGGAGCCGGTCGGCACCGCTGCGCTGCTCGTCCGCCGCGGCGGCCAGCGCCGGGATGCGACGGTCCAGCGCGTCCAGCGCCCCGGTCAGCGTGGCCCGGATCACCCCGGCGCGGCTGTCGGCGTCCGCCGCCAGCGCCGCCAGCCAGGCCCGGACCGGACCGGCGGCGGCGGCCGGCAGCGCCCCGTCGACCAGCGTGGTCTCCGGGATCACGAACAGCTCGGCGCCGTCGAGCGCGTTGTCGTGCAGCATCGAGCGCAGGTGGCTGGTCACCTCCCCGATCGCCTCCGCCGGGACCCGGTTGAGGACCACCGCGAGCGCGGTGCTGCGCTCCGCTGCGGTGTGCAGCAGGTCCCAGGGCACCGCGTCGGCGTACCGGGCGGCCGTGGTGACGAACAGCCACAGGTCCGCGGCGGCGAGCAGCTGGGCGGCCAGCTCGCGGTTCGCGACGACCACCGAGTCGATGTCGGGGGCGTCGAGCAGCGCCAGCCCGGCCGGGACGGCCGCGGCCGGTACGATCCGCAGGCTGCGGGCGTCGCGGGCGTCGCCGGTGGTGCGGGCCAGGCCGGGCAGCACCCGGTCGTCGGTGAACCAGCCGGCGTCCGTGGGGGAGCAGACCAGCACCGGCGCCCGGGTCGTCGGCCGCAGCACGCCGGCGGGGCTGACCGGGGCACCGACGAGGGTGTTGACCAGCGTGGACTTGCCGGCGCCGGTGGACCCGCCGACGACGACCAGCAGCGGCGCGTCGATCTGCCGCAGCCGCGGCAGCAGGTAGTCGGCGACCTGACCGGCCACCGCGGCCTGCTCCCGGCGGGCGACGGTGGCGCCGGCGAGGTCGAGGGGGTAGCGCAGCTCGGCGACCCGGTCCCGGAGGGCCGGCAACGCGTCGAGCAGCGGTCGGTCGGCCGCGCGGTCGGTCACCCGTCAGGGTTGCCACCCGCGGACGGTCGGCAACCGCGAGCCGCTACGGTTCGCGGGCATGGAGACACGTCGCCTGGGCCGGCTCGGCCACCAGTCCTCGGTGCTCGTCTACGGCGCTGCGGCCCTGGGGGATGTCGACCAGGACACCGCGGACGCCTCGATCCAGCTCGCGCTGGACGCGGGCATCAACCACTTCGACACCGCCGCCAGCTACGGCGAGTCTGAGCTGCGGCTCGGGCCCTGGATGCCACGGATCCGGGACTCGATCTTCCTGTCCACCAAGACCGGGGACCGGGACGCGGCCGGCGCGTATCGCTCGATCGAGCGGTCCCTGCAGCGGCTGCAGGTCGACTCCGTCGACCTGATCCAGCTGCACGCGGTGGGCGACATCAAGGACCTCGACCGGGCCACCGGCCCCGGCGGCGCGCTGGAGGCTGCGGTCCGGGCCCGCGACGAGGGGCTGGCGACGGCGATCGGTATCACCGGGCACGGCACCGGCGCGCCCGCCACCCACCTGGAGGCGCTGCGGCGGTTCCCGTTCGACACCGTGCTGACGCCGTGGAACCACGTGCTCTCGGTCGACCCGACCTACGCCGCGGACTTCGAGGCGCTGGTCCGAGCGGCGACGGCCGCCGACGTCGGGCTGATGACGATCAAGACCGTGTCGCGCCGGAACTGGCCGGACCTCGACCACACCCGCTACGCGACGTGGTACGAGCCCTTCGACGAGCAGGCGCTGGTCTCGGCCGCGGTGGCCTTCGTGCTGGCCCGCCCGGAGATCACCGGCATCCCCACCGCCGGCGACGTCCGGCTGCTGCCGCTGCTGGTGCAGGCGGAGCGGGAGCGGGCGCAGTGGGCGGCCGGGGACGTGGCGGCGACCCTGCGCGACGCGCCCGACTACTCCTCGCCGTTCATCGCGATGCCGATCTGAGGTGGCCCGGTCCGGGCAGCCCGGGGTCGCGCCGGTGCGCCGGTGACCAGCCGGACCACCTCGCCGGCGCAGCCCCAGGCCAGCGTGACGCCCGCCCCGCCGTGCCCGTAGTTGTGGACGACCGCCCCGACCCGCTCCACCCTGACCTGCGGGCGCACCGGCCGGAGCCCGACCGCGGCCCCGAGCACCGGCGCGGCGGCCAGCCGGGGCTCCAGCGCCACGCAGCGGGCCAGGATCTCGGCCGACTCGGCCGGGTCGACCTCGACGTCCTCCCGACCGGGGTCGGCGCTACCGCCGCAGACCACGTCGCGGTCCCGGGGTACGACGTAGGTCAGGCCGTCGCTGTCGTCGACCAGCCACTCGTCCACGCCGACCGGACCGAGCCGGAGCACCTGCCCGCGCACCGGCGTCAGGCCCGGGTCGGGCACCAGCTCGCGCGCGCCCAGGCCCGTGCAGTTGACGACCACGTCCGCGGCCGCCAGCGGCTCGGCGAGGTCGGTCACCCGGCGGCGCTCGATCCCGGTGCCGAGCGTCTCGAGCGTGCCTTCCAGCGCCGGCAGGTGCACCGACATGTCCAGCACCGGCGCGGCGAAGCGGTGGCCGTCGAGGTAGCCGGCCGGCAGTGACCCGCGGGCGGGCCGGGTCAGCTCCGGTACCGCGTCGCGCCACCACGGGTCCGGGGTGGTGGTGCGGAACAGCTCGGTTCCCATCCGCAGCCGGACCCCGGGTGCACCGGCCGCGGCGAGCCGGCGGAGCTCGGCGTAGGTCTCGGCCGCCCACCGGCCCACCGCGCCGCCCGCCCCGGCCTGGTAGGGGTACCAGATCGCGGCCGCGACATCGGAGGTGGTCGACGGCGAGCGTCGCGCCGCCCAGACGGCGACCTCGACGCCGGCCCGACGCAGCCGCAGCGCGCTGGTGAGCCCGACGACCCCGGCACCGACCACGACCGCGCGCACGCCCTGCAGTCTCACCCGCCGGCCGCCGGCGCGCGAACGGGGCCGGTCGGGTCCTGACCGGTACGGTGCCGCCGTGCTGCGGACCGCCGGTGCCGAGCGCGCGGTCCGGGTGCTGCGCTCCCGCGCCGTCGGGCTGCGGCCACCGGACTGGCGCCGAACCGGCCTGCCGCCGGGTTTCCGGACCGCGAAGACGACGCTGGCGGCGGTGCTCGCCTATGTCGTGGCGCAGACGCTGCCCGGCCACAGCCCGCCGATCCTTGCGCCGCTCACGGCGCTGCTGGTGCTCCAGCTCACGCTCTACGCCACGGTCCGGACCGGCCTGCAGCGCGTCGCCAGCGTCGTGGCCGGGGTCAGTGTGGCGGTGCTGGTGTCCACCACCCTCGGGCTGCGCTGGTGGAGCCTCGGGCTGGTCATCTTCGTCAGCATCGTCATCGGCCGACTGCTGCGTCTCGGTGAGCAGCTGATGGAGGTGCCGATCAGCGCGATGCTCGTGCTGGCGGTCGGCGGCCAGACCGTGGTCTGGCAGACCCGCATCCTCGAGACGCTGGTCGGCGCCGCGGTGGGGGTCGCCGTCAACGCGGTGCTGGCTCCGCCGGTGTACCTGCAGACCGCCGGCGACGCCATCGGCGAGCTCGCCGAAGACATGGGGCTGCTGCTGCGCGGGGTCGGCGAGGAGGTCGCTCAGGACTGGTCCCACGACCGCGCCAAGCGCTGGCTGGACGGGGCCCGCGGGCTGGACCGGCCGATCGAGCGGGCGCAGGCGGCGCTGGCCCGGGGTGAGGAGAGCCTGCGCTACAACCCCCGACGCCGCCGTACCGGCACCGCGGCGGTCAGCCTGCCGGCGGGCCTCGCCGCGCTCGAGCACGCCGCGATCCTGCTCCGCGGCATCTGCCGGTCACTAGCCGACCGGGCCGAGCTGGCGGACCCGGCCACCGCGGTGCCGGCCCCGGCCCGGCGCTCGCTGGCGATGCTGCTCCTCGACGCGGCCGCGGCCGTGACGGCGTTCGGCGCGGTCGTCGCCCGCGACGTCACCGGCCCGGCCCCGGACAGCGCCGAGCTGCGGCGGGCGCTGGCCGGCGGCCAGGAGCGGCTGGCCACGGTGGCCACCGCGCTGCAGGTCGACCCGGCCACCGAGCCGGAGCTGTGGCGGGTGCACGGGGCGTTGCTGGCCGACCTGGGCCGGCTGCTGCACGAGCTCGACCTCGAGCTGGGACCGGACGCTCTCGGCGTCCGCCGCCCCCCGCCGCCGGCCGGCCCCGGACCGGCCGGCGGCCCGCCAGCGCCCCCGCACCGACCCTAGGCTGGGGGCCGTGCGCCCCGACCTGGTGTGGCAGGGGTCGCTGTTCGCCGGTGGCGAGCCGGAGGTGGACGTCTCCTTCGCCGGCCTGCGGCGGCTGCTGCTCGACGAGCGGTCCTGGGTGGACCACGTGCCGGGCTGGCTGGCCGGCTCCGACGAGCTGTTCGCGGAGCTCGCCAGCTCGGGCCGGTGGCGCCAGCGGGAGGTGACGATGTACGAGCGCCTCGTCCGCGAGCCGCGGCTCACCGCCGGCTGGGCCGTCGACGACGCCAACGAGCCGGTCCGGAGCTGGACCCGGCACCCCCGTACACCGGCGGCCGAGGCGCAGCGACCGGCCGCGACCGAGGACGGCCGGGCCGACGTGGCCGCCGAGTCCATCCCGGCGGCGCTGCGGCAGATCGCGGCCGCCCTCTCCGACCGGTACGCCCTCGCATTCGACAGCATCTGGGTCAACCTCTACCGCGACGGCCGTGACAGCGTCGCCTGGCACGGGGACCGCAACGCGAGGGTGCTGACCAACCCGCTGGTCGCGACGGTCTCGCTCGGTGCGCGCCGCCGGTTCCTGCTGCGTCCCAAGGGGAGCACCGAGATCGGCTGTCGCCTCGAGCCCGGTCCTGGCGACCTGATCGTGATGGGCGGCGCCTGCCAGCACGAGTGGGAGCACACGGTGCCCAAACAGGCGAAGGCCAGCGGCCCGCGGATAGCCATCACGGTCCGGCACAGCCGCTGACCGCCACGGTCGGGCGGGTGCCCTACGTTGACCGCGGCGGCGACACCGAGGAGCGACGGGGCGGATGAGCGAGCGGGCGGCGGACGTGGTGCTGCGGATGCGCGGCGTCGAGGTGGTCCGGGGCGGGGCGACGCTGCTCCGCGACATCGACTGGCGGGTCCGGGCGGGCGAACGATGGGTGGTGCTCGGTCCGAACGGCGCGGGCAAGTCGACCCTGCTGCAGGTGGCCGGCACGATGCTGCACCCGAGCGCCGGCGTGGTGGAGGTGCTGGGCGAACGGCTCGGCGCGGTCGACGTCTTCGAGCTGCGGCCGCGGATCGGGCTGGCCAGCGCCACTCTGGCCGACCGGATCCCCCGCCGGGAGCGGGCCGTCGACGTGGTGATGACCGCGTCGTACGGCGTCGTCGGCCGGTGGTCCGAGGGCTACGACGACGTCGACGAGGACCGGGCCCGCGGGCTGCTGGCCCAGCTCGGGTGCGCGGCGCTGACCGACCGCCGCTACGGCAGCCTGTCCGAGGGGAAGCGGGTGCAGATCGCGCGGGCGCTGATGACCGACCCGGAGCTGCTGCTGCTCGACGAGCCGGCCGCGGGGCTCGACCTCGGCGGCCGGGAGGACCTGGTCCGACGGCTCTCGCAGCTCGCCGCCGACCCCGCCGCGCCGACGATGGTGCTCGTCACCCACCACGTCGAGGAGATCCCGCCGGCGGTCACCCACGCGCTGCTGCTGCGGACCGGCCAGGTCGTCGCGGCCGGCGCGATCGCGGCGGTGCTGACCGGGCCGGCCCTGTCCGAGTGCTTCGGCATCCGTCTCGATCTGGAGCTCGACACCGGCCGCTACACCGCCCGAGCGGCCGCGGCCGGCTGATCGGTCGACCGGATCAACCGGCCGGGAGCAGACCCGCCATCCAGCGCTCGACCTCGTCCGGGTCGCTGGGCAGCGCCGCCGAGAGCACCCGGCAACCGTCCTCGGTGACGAGCACGTCGTCCTCGATCCGTACGCCGAGGCCGCGCATCTCCGCCGGGACCGTCAGGTCGTCCGGCTGGAAGTACAGCCCCGGCTCCACGGTCAGCACCATGCCCGGCGTCAGCGTCCCCTCCCGGTAGGTCTCGTTGCGGGCGGCGGCGCAGTCGTGCACGTCGATGCCGAGCATGTGCGACGTGCCGTGCAGGGTGTAGCGGCGGTGCAGGCCGCAGTCCTTGGCCAGCGACTGCTCGGCCGGCACCGGCAAGATGCCCCACTCCTCGAGGTGACCGGCCAGCACCGCCATCGCCGCCTCGTGCGGCTCCAGGAACCGGTTGCCGGGACGGACGGCGGCGATCGCCGCCCGCTGCGCGGCCAGCACCGCGGCGTAGACCCGTCGCTGCACCGGCGACCACCGGCCGTTGATCGGCAGCGTGCGAGTGATGTCCGCGGTGTACAGCGAGCTGGACTCCACCCCCATGTCGATCAGCAGCAGCTCGCCGGGGCGCACCGGGCCGTCGTTGCGGACCCAGTGCAACGTGGTGGCGTGTGCGCCGGCGGCGCAGATGCTGCCGTAGCCGACGTCGTTGCCCTCCACCCGGGCCCGCCGGTCGAAGGTGCCTTCGATCCAGCGCTCGCTGGTGCCGATGGCCTGCGGCAGCTCGCGTACGACGTCTTCGAACCCGCGCAATGTCGCGTCGACCGCCTCCTGCAGCATGGCGACCTCGTAGTCGTCCTTGACCAGCCGGAGCTCGGAGAGCACCGCGGCGAGCTCCGCGTCGGGATCGAGGTCGGCGCCGCCCTGGCCGGCCGGCGTGGCCCCGGGCGACACCGCGATCGCCTCGTCGACAGCGGCGTCGATGCCGCGGAGCACCCGAACCGGTCCGGCGAGCGTCCGCAGCACGTCCGGCAGCTCCTCGACCGGGCGGGTGTCGAGTGCCAGCAGCACCGCGGTCTCGCGCAGGCCGCGCCGGGGCCCGACCCACAGCTCGCCGTACCGCCGGTCGGTGTAGAAGGCGGGCGTCGAACGCTCCGACCGGGGCGGCACGAACAGCGTGGCGACATGCGCGTCGCCGGTCGGGGCGAGCAGCAGCACCGCATTGGGCTCTGTCTCGCCGGCCAGCCAGAAGAAGTCGGTGCCCGGCCGGAACGGGTAGTCGGTGTCGTTGGCGCGAACCTTCGGCCCGCCGCTGGGCACCACCAGCGTTTCGCCCGGGAACCGGGCGCAGAGCGCCTCGCGTCGCTTGGCGCCGTAGGGCGCCACCGCGGCGGTCGCGACGTCCAACTCGGTCGGGGGGGCCCAGTCGCGGGCCATGAAGTCGCGCAGCGCCGACGGAATCTCGATGTCGTGACCGACCTGCCCCGCCGCGACGGCGGCCTCCTCCGGGGCGACCCGCGTCTCCCCGCCGCTGTTCGTGCCCGGCATGACCGACCTCCTCGTCGCTGCGCCCCCCTGCAGGCTACGACGGTACTGTCGTCGGCCCGTGGGCCGCCGGCGAGTGACCCGTCGTAGCGCCGGAGGTGGCACGTGTCCAGCAGCGCCGCGGGTGGCTCCGGCCGCGCGCCGCGCGCCGAGCGGGACGGCCTGACCGGCGGGGACCTCCGGCTGTTCGTCGTCTGCGGGGTCGCGGCCGCCGCCGCCGGCGGGCTGCGCTACGCGCCGGCCGGTCGGGTGCTGCCGTTCCTGCTGAGTGCGGTGGCGCTGGCCCTGCTCGCGAGCCTGGTGGGTCGGGCGGTGGACGCGCTGGGCGACCGGCTCGGGGCCGGCGCGACCGGCGTTGTGCAGAGCGCGCTGGGCAACCTGCCGGAGTTGTTCGTGGCGGTGTTCGCGCTCCGGGCCGGGCTGGTCGGCGTGGTGCAGGCGGCCATCGTCGGCTCGATCCTCGCCAACGTGCTGCTGGTACTCGGGCTGGCGTTCGTCGTCGGCGGCCTCCGGCACGGCACCCAGCGGTTCGCGGCCGACCGGGCCCGCACCACCAGCCTGCTGCTGATGCTCTCGGTCGGGGCGCTGCTGGTGCCGTCGCTGACCGCGTCGCTGCACACGCCGGCGGCCGGGCACGAGCAGGCGCTGTCGGTGGTGGTCGCGGTCCTGCTGCTCGGCCTGTTCGGGCTCTCACTGCCGGCGGCGTTGAGCCGGGCGCCGGCCCACGAGTCGGCTCCGGGCCCGGCCGCCGGGGCGGGGGTCGCCGGCCCCGCCGCGGAGGGTACCGAGACCGGCGCCGAGCAGAACGCGTCGACGTGGCCGCTGCCGGTCGCGCTCGGCGTCCTCGGGGTGGCCGCGCTGGCGGCCGCGTTCGTCTCCGAGTGGTTCGTGCATGCGCTGGAGCCGGCCATCCAGGCGCTGGGTATCAGCCAGGCGTTCGCCGGTCTGGTCATCGTGGCGATCGCCGGAAACGCCGTCGAGAACGTCGTCGGCATCCAGCTCGCCGCCCGGAACCGCACCGACTACGCGCTGTCGGTGATCCTGCAGAGTCCGCTCCAGATCGCCCTGGTGCTGGCGCCGGTGCTGGTGCTCGTCTCACCGCTGATCGGCGCGACGGCGTTCACGCTCGTGCTGCCGCCGCTGCTCGTCGTCGCGCTGGCGCTTGCGACAGTCATCACGGTACTGGTGGTCCTCGACGGGGAGTCGACGTGGTTCGAGGGGGCCACCCTGCTGGTCCTCTACGCTGTGATCGCTGCCGCCTTCTGGTGGGGCTGACCACCTGCTCGCCCGAGCCCACGTGCTCGCAAAGACAGCACAACCTGCCGGGCGGGGTCGGTTCCGAGCGGGCGGTCCGGGTAGCCCAGCCAGACGGCTCCCCGACGGGCAGTGCACCCCACCGGTCGGGATGACGGGCGACTGAGCCGCCGACTCACTGCGAGGCAAGGGGAAGAACATGGCACTACCGGACCGCGACACCGTGATGGACTGGGTCGGTCAGCAGGTCGTCGATGCCGACGGCGAGCCGCTGGGGACCTGCGGGCAGGTCTACGCCGACGACGACACCGGCACGCCGGAGTGGCTCTCCACCGAGGGCGAGGACGGCGCGCCCGGGCAGTTCCTGCCCCTGGTGGACGCGACCTCCGAGGCCGGGCAGGTTCGGCTCTCGGTCCGCCGGGAGGCGATCGCCTCGGCGCCGCGCACCGGCGTCGTCTCCGTCGGGCTGACTCCGGAGGAGGAGGCGCAGCTCTACGGGCACTACGGCATCAACTACTCCCGGGAGAGCTCCGGGTCCCTGCTACCGGCCGGCGAGCAGCCGGCCGAGCCGGCCGAGCGCGCCGAGCCGGCCGCCGCCGACTCCGAGCCGGCCTCGCCGGCGGCAGCGGTGGGCAGCACCGAGGCGGCCGCCAACGGTGGCGGCACCGCACCGGCTCGGCTGCGCCGCATCGGCACCAGCCCGACGCCCGAGCCGGCCGGCGCGGTGACGTCGCCGCCGCAGGCTGCCCGGGCGGCGGAGCAGCCATCCCAGCCGGCGGCTCCGGCCCGCTGGCCCGATGCGGCCGACAGCGACGACGGGGGCGGCTCCGGGGTTCGCGCCGCCGCCGTACCGGCAGCGGTCGGGATCCTGGCCGCTGTGCTCGCTGCTGCCGTCGCGATGCTGCGCCGCCGGCGTCAGCCGGAGCCGCCGGCGCAGCGCTGGTTCCTCGAGCCGGCCCGCAACACCGGCGCCGCGCTCGGGACGGCCGCCGAGCTCGGCGTCGGGCTGGCGAACGCGGCCACCGCCCGGATGGACACCGCGACCCGGCTGGCGGCGGCGCGCAGCGCCCAGGCGGCGGCGGCGGCACGGGAGGCCGGCGCCCGGCTAGGCGGCGGGGCAGCGACCCTGCGCGCCCCGGCGGCCCGGGCGACCGGCCGGCTGGCCGGCGGCGGCCGCACCGCGGTGCAGCAGGCCCGCACCCGCGGTGGCCCGCTGACCGACGCGGCCCGCACCGGCCTGGCTGTCGCC
>JBBSHH010000021.1:0-27816 GCA_038253225.1 Mycobacteriales bacterium
CAAGGGCTCTACGTTCAAAGCCGCGGAGCCTTGCGGCGCGAGCTGGTCACTTGCCTGCGGACCGGTCGCGCGCTGCGCGTTCCTCGTTCGCGTGCCCGGCAGCGGCCGGGCGGCCATGTCACCGCCGAGGTCATGATCAGCGAACGGCCCGCCGAGGTCGAAGACCGTGCCGTGCCTGGCCACTGGGAGGGCGACCTCATCATCGGCACCGACCGGTCAGCGATCGGCACGTTGGTGGAGCGCACGACGAGGTTCACGATGCTGCTGCACCTGCCGCGGATGGAGGGCTACGGCGTCGAGCCGCGAGTGAAGAACGGTCCCGCCCTGGCCGGCTATGGCGCCGAGGCCCTGCGCGAGGCGATCGCGTCGAAGATCGTCACGATGCCCGAACAACTGCGCCGCACGCTGACCTGGGACCGCGGCAAGGAACTGGCCCAACACGCCCAGTTGAAGATCGACACCAACGTCGCGGTCTACTTCGCCGACCCGCACAGCCCGTGGCAGCGCGGCACGAACGAAAACACCAATGGCCTGCTGCGCCAATACTTTCCGAAGGGCACCGACCTCGCCCGCTGGAACGTCGAAGAGATTGATGCCGTCGCCGCCGCGCTCAATGGAAGGCCACGCAAGACACTCGGATGGAAGACCCCAGCCGAAGCGCTGAACGAGCATCTACTGTTGGCACAACAAGCCGGTGTTGCGACCACCGGTTGAGTCCGGTCAATACACCTCGATCCGCTACGCCACCCGGGCTGTTGGAGGCCGGAGCGCTGGCCTCGATCGGCACCGTCGGGGACTCCTATGACAACGCGATGGCCGAAAGCGTCGTGGGCCTCTACAAGACCGAATGCACCCGGCACGAAGGACCCTGGCGCGGCGTGGACGACCTGGAGTTGGCGACGTTGAACTGGGTGCACTGGTTCAACGAGACCCGGCTGCATTCGGCCCTTGGGCATGTGTCGCCGATCGAGTTCGAAGCGGCCTACCACGCCGCCGCCCCGGACGCCCGTGGAGTGACGACATGGTGACGACAACCGCAGCTGGCCCGGTGGCGTGCCCGGTCTGCTCCACCGGGTTCACCCCAATCCGGCGGCAACGCTTCTGCAGCCCGTCATGCCGCCAGGCCGCGTGGCGAGCCCGGCAACCAGCACCCACCACCGACCCGGCCCCCGCCCGACCGGCCACCGGAGCAACTGGCGCTCGATCACCGTCTACACCTGCCCCGAATGCGAGACTCGTTACCTCGCCGAGCAATGGTGCCCGGACTGCAACCATCCCTGCCGGCGCGTCGGCACTGGTGGCCTATGCCCGTGCTGCGAGGAACCCGTCACCGTTGACGAGCTTCTCGACCGAGAACAGAATCAGACAGCCAACCCGGCAATCCCGGGATAACCGACCGTCTACCAAACCCGGGGCGGTTCAGACTGCTGCTGACCGAGCCGGCCGTGCGTGGAACAAGAGCCGGTGTTCGCTTGGCGCCGGCGATCACCGAATCGCCGGCACGATCGGCCTACGGAACATGATCGTGCGGACAGACCGGCGTCGGGTGCGGTTGCCAACTCGATCACGACGGCGGCGGGGATGTCGGCGGACTGGCGTCAGGTGGGCTCGGGTTGAGGCGGCTCCGTCCAGGTGTTGCGAAACGGCCGGGACAGCACCGGCCACGATGCCCTCGACAGACAGCAGGGCGCCGCAGGCCGCGATCGCAGCCGGAGACCCGAATTGCGACGAGCCGAGCCCGAGCAGCGGCGTGGTGAGCACCAGGGTCGCGCTCGGGACGATACGGCGGACGCAGCCGGCGCTGACGGCTGTCGCCTGCGTGGGCTGAGTCCGCTAATCCGACATCGACGTCTGGACAGCCGCACGGCCGTGCGGATACGGTAGCCGCGGCGGGAGGTGCCAGCGTGAGCGATGACGTCGACGGTGCCTGACCATCCGATCGACCCGGCCCGGGTCGCCCGGGTGCGGGCGAGTCTGCCGGCGGTGGACACGGCGGCGGCCATCGCGGCACAGCTGACGCTCGTCGCAGACGCAACGCGACTGCGGGTCATGCTCGCGCTGCGCAAGGTGGACGAGCTGTGCGTCGGGGACCTGGCGATGTCGTTGGAGGTCAGCGACGACGCAATAGGTTACGCGCTGCGGATGCTGCGCACCGCCGGGCTGGTCGCGTTCCGCAAGGAGGGCAGGGTGGTGTTCTACCGGCTCGCTGACGGCTTTCCCGAAGCGCTGCTCGATCACTGCGTGCTGCGGTTGGCCGGGCTCGCCCCCGGCGCCGGCGACAACGAGTCGTCATGAGCGGGTTCACGGCGGCGCTGGCGCTGGTCGCCCTGGTGCTGCTCGTCGTTGTTGGCGTCTACGGCGCCGGGCAACTGCTGAGCATCGTGCGGTCACCGCTGTCCGCGACGCCGTTCACCGGCGGGCTGCCGCCGCTGGAGCACGCGGTCAGCCGTTACCACGTGCGCTGGTACACGATCACGATGCTGTTCCTCGCCTTCGACATGGAGATGATTTTCATGTACCCGTGGACTCGGGTGATCACGGCGATGGGCGCGAGCAGCGTGATCGAGATGTTCACCTTCCTCACGGTGCTGCTCGCCGGCGTCGCCTACGCCTGGCGGGAAGGCGCCCTGCGGTGGACCTGACCGGTGTACTGCTGCGGGTCGGCGCCGCTCGGCCGCACGTGCTGACGGTCACGACGCCAGGGGGTACCGCCGTGCGGCTGGCAGCCGAGGAAGAGCTGCGCCGGCGGGGCTGGCCGGCCGCGCTGACCCCGGCCGACACCGACGTGCTACTCGTCGCCGGTACCGGCACCGACGTGCTCGCGGAGGTGCTGGACGAGGTGTGGCGGGCGATGCCGGCACCCCGCGTCCGCGGGCACGCCACCCATCCGGGTGACGTCGCGGCCGTGCTGGACGCTGCCCGAAGCGCACTCGCCGACGGCATCGGACAGCGCGCGCTCGCAGCCGCAGCCCGCCCTAGCGCACCGGCCCGGCCGGATCAGGGCGGCCACGCAGGCGGAGAAAGCGGGGGGGATGAGGACCATGGCATGTCCGGCCCGGAGATGCCGGCGGGGTTGCCGACGGCGGAGCGAGGTGAGGACCGGGACGGTCTGAAGCTCGATCAGCTGCACGTGTTCTTGGGCCCGGTATTACCGAACTGGCCGGCCGGGCTTGTGCTTCGCCTGACGGTGCAGGGCGATGTCGTTCAGCAGGCGGCGGTCGACGCGCCCGGCCCTGGCGGCGAGACCGGATCGTTCTGGACCGACCCGTGGTGCCGCGCAGCGGCTGGCGAGCCGGTCAGCGTGGGGGAGGCGGCACTGCGGCGGGTCGCCGCACACCTGGACAGCCTGGGACGGCTGCTCGCGGTCGCCGGCTGGGACGACGCCGCGGTGGCCGCCCGACGGCTCCGGGATGAGACGCTGTCCGGCGGCCGGTCCGCGGCACCGCGGCCGGCGGTCGAGCGGTTCAGCCGGCGCGTCGCTCGCTCCCGGCTGCTGGCGTGGTCGACGCGGGGTCTGGGCGTGCTAAGCCCCGATGACGCGGTTGCCGCCGCGGTGCGCGGCCCCGCGTTGCGCGCTGGCGGGGACGTGACCGCGCGCTATCGCCGCTGGTGCAGCGAACTCGCCGCCGCCGCGGCGGCCCTCGACGACGACGCGCCGTTGGATCCGGCTGCCCTCGAGCCACCCCGTGGCCGGCTCGGCAGCCCGGGGGCACCGGCGGCTGAACTGCTGGCGGTGCTACCCGGACTGCTCGAGGGCGCAGAGCTTGCCGCGGTCCGGTTGATCGTGGCGAGCCTGGATCCGGACCTCGACGAGCTACCCGCCCGGGTGGAGGTCAGCCATGGTGGTTAGCGCGCCGCTGTGGTCGGTGCTGGTCGTCCCGGCCGTGCTGCTCGTCTTCACCCTCGCCGCGGTGACCGGCGACGCGCTGCTCGCTGCGCGGACCGCC
Organism: Mycobacteriales bacterium; assembly: GCA_038253225.1. Taxonomy (GTDB): domain Bacteria; phylum Actinomycetota; class Actinomycetes; order JALYNC01; family JALYNC01; genus JBBSHH01. The sequence continues at coordinate 3,948 of JBBSHH010000021.1, forward strand.
GGGCGCCCCGTGGCCGCAGCGGGTGCAGCTGGACCGTTGGTCGAGGCCACGCGCCTGTTGGTCGGGCAGCGCCGCACCACGCTGGCCCCGGACGCGCTGCTGTGGCGGCTGGGGTTGCTCACCGTGTCGGTCGCCGGGGTGCTCGCCGCGGTGGTGATCCCGTTCGGGGGCATGACGGCGAGCCGGATGTCGGTCGGCGTGGTGTGGTTCAACGCGATGGAGGTGCTGACCTGGGCCGGCCTGTGGATGGCCGGCTGGGGCGCCAACTCCGTGCTGAGCATGGTCGGTGGATACCGGTTCGTCGCCCAGGGGCTGGCGTACGAGCTGCCGCTGATGTTCGCCCTGATCACCGCGGCGACCGGTGCGCAGTCGCTGAACGTCGCCGACATCGTCGGCGCCCAGCGGAACCTGTGGTTCGTCGTCTGGATGCCGGTCGCGTTCGTCGTCTACCTGGCGGGCGTCTACGCGTTCAGCTTCCTCGGCCCGTTCGCCTACCCGGCCGGCACCGACCTCGCCGGCGGGGTACTGGCCGAGCTGTCCGGGGTGGACCGGCTGATGGTCGAGGCAGGCCGGTGGCTGCTGCTCACCGCGGGGGCGGGGATGGCCGTGCCGCTGTTCCTCGGCGGCGGGGACGGCCCCCTGCTCCCGGAGTGGGTGTGGTCGACGCTGAAGACCCTGGCCGTGCTGGCCGTGCTGGTGTGGGTTCGGCGGCGGCTGCCGACCCTGCGCGCCGACCGTTACCTCGAGCTGGCCTGGGTCGTGCTCATCCCGCTGACCATTCTCCAGGCGCTGGCCGCGGCGCTGGTAGTACTCACGCTGGGCGGTGCGCCGTGACGGACGTCGTGTTCTGGGTGCTGGCGTTGCTCGCCGCCGCAAGCGGGTTCATGGTGTTCCGGTTCACCTCGATGGCCCGGGCCACCATCGCGCTGCTGGTGTCGTTCCTGGCCACCGGGGGCCTGCTGATCCTGCTCGGGCTCGGTTATCTCGGCGTGGTCGTCGTGCTGATGATGACCATGGAGATGGTCATCATGGCCGTGTTCATGGTCGCCTACATGATGAACCCCGCCGGGCTGATGCCGATGGCGATGTACCACAACAAGCGCGGGTCGCTCGCGATCAGCATCGCGGTGTTCGTCCTGCTCGGTGCCGGGATCTTCCTCGCGCCCTGGCCGCAGCGCGGCGGCGCAGAGCCGGCCGACCCGACCTTCCAGCTCGGGATGGCGCTGATGGGTCCGCAGATGCTCACCATGGTCACCCTTGGGTTCGTGCTGTTCGCGGCGATGGTCGCCGCCGTGGTGCTCGCCACCCACCGGGGTCGTTACGACCGGTTCGGTGACGACCTCAGCCGCCGGTCGGCCGACGACCCGGTGCCGGGAGGCGTCGGTCGATGAGTCTTCAGCTGTTCCTGCTGTTGGCCGCCGGGCTGTTCGCGATCGGCCTGTACGGCGCGCTGTCCCAACAGTCCATCGTGATGATCATGATGGGGTTGGAACTCATGCTCAACGGTGTCACGGTCGCCGCCGGCGCGTTCTGGCACTACGTCGCCCCGGCCAGCGCGGCCGGTCAGGTGATCGTGGTCGCGGTGGTCATCGCGATGGCGGTGGAGATGGCGATGGGATTCGCCGCCACCACGGCGATCTTCCGGGCTTGCGATGTGGACATGACCGACATGGCCGCGGACCTCGGCCAGTGATCAGCACCCCATGGTTGGCGTGGCTGCTGCTGGCCGTGCCGCTCGCCGGTGGGGCGGGCCTCGCTGTCGCCGGGCGCTGGGCGAACCGGGCCGCACCGGTCCTCGGGGTCGCGATCGCCGCGGTGACCGTGGCGCTGGCGGGTGCGGCGGCGGTGGTCCGGCCGGCTGCATCGGCGCCGTTGTTCGACGGTATCCCGGCCGGGGTGCGGGTGGACGGACTGTCCGCGGTGATGGTGCTGACGGTCACCGCCGTCAGCCTTGCTGTGCTGGTCTTCTCGGTCGGCGAGTTCGACGAGCAGGAGAACCGGAGCCGGTTCTTCGGGCTGATGCTCGTCTTCGCCGGGGCGATGCTGGTCACCGTCACCGCGACCACGCTGGCGTTGGTGCTGATGGGGTGGGAGGTGATGGGCGCAACCAGCTACGCGCTGATCGGGTACTGGTGGCGCGAGCCGCACCGGGTCACGGCGGCGAACACCGCCTTTGTGACGACCCGCGCGGCTGACCTCGGGCTGTACGTCGCGGCGGGCGCCGCGGCCGCCGGCGGCGTCGGCGGGCTCGCGTTGGCCGACCTGCCCCAGGCCGGGTCGCCGTGGCTGACCGTGATCACCGTGGGAGTGGTGCTGGCCGCATTCGGAAAGTCGGCGCAGCTGCCGTTCTCGTTCTGGTTGTCGCGGGCGATGGAGGGCCCGAGCCCGGTCTCAGCACTGCTGCACTCGGCGACCATGGTCGCCGCCGGTGCATACCTGCTGCTGCGGACCCAACCGCTGCTGGCCGCCTCCGGATGGGGTGAACCGACGGTCGCGTGGATGGGCGCCGTGACAGCGCTGGTGCTCGGGCTGGTCGCGGTCGCGCAGACCGATCTCAAACAGCTGCTCGCCGCCTCCACCTGCGCCCAGATCGGCTACGTGGTGCTCGCTGCTGGCGCCGGTGGCCTCGCCGGTGGGGTGATGCAGCTGGTCGCGCACGCCGCGGTCAAGAGTCTGCTGTTTCTCGCCGCCGGCGCGTGGCTGACCGCGCTCGGCACCAAGGCGCTACCGGCGCTGCGCGGCGCCGCTCGCCAGCACCCGCTGGTCGGGGTGACCTTCACCGTCGGGGCGATCGCCCTGGCGGGACTGCCGCCGGCGTCGCTGTGGGTGACCAAGGACGAGCTACTCGCCGCCGCGCTGCACCGCAGCCCGGCCCTTTACGCGGTTGGGTTGGCGGCGGCGGCGGTCTCCGCCGTCTACAGCGCCAAGGCCGTCTGGTACGTGTGGCGGCCGCTGCCGGGCGATGCCACGCTCGGCTACGACACCGAACGCCACGGCACCCGCCAGCTCGCCCCGTCGATGCGTCCCCCGCTGCTGGTGCTGTCGCTGTTGGCGGCGACGTTGGGGGTGCTGGCGCTGCCACCGGTCGCCGATCCGCTGCGCCGGGCGCTCGGCGCGACCGGGGAGCCGTCCTCGAGCTGGTGGGAGCTCACGCTGTCCGCGGCGCTGGCGCTGGCGGCGAGCGGATTCACCTGGTGGTGGGGTGCCCGACCGGCCCCGATCCCCGCACCGGCCGTCGGGTGGCTGACCCGCTGGCTGGACCTGGAACGGGCCGCCCATCTGCTGCTGGTCCGTCCCACCCTGACGACGGCGCGGACGCTTGCCGCCTTCGACGACCGGGTCCTTGACCGCGCCGTGCACGGGCTGGCTCATGGTGGGGTTGTGGTAGCCCGGGTGGCGGCGTGGGCCGACGACCGCGGGGTCGACCAGCTCGTGGTCGGGGTCGCCGGCGGCGCGCGGCGACTGGGGCAGTTGGCGCGCCGACCGCAGACCGGGCAGCTGCACACCTACTACGCCCAGGCCACCGTGGTGTTCGCGGTGCTCGCGCTCGTCTTCGTGTTCGTGAGGTGACCGGGATGCTCTCCGCCATCGTCTTCCTCCCCGCGGTCGCGGCGCTGGCGTTGCTCACCGTCCCGGCACGTGCGGGTCGCGGTGCGTTCGTGTGGCCCTGGATCGCCGTCAGCGCCGTCGACCTGGCCCTGGTGGTCGCCGCCTGGGTCGGCTACGACCCGCACGACGGGTTCGGCTGGACAGAGAACGTCCCGTGGATCCCGAACGCCGGCGTCGGCTACCACATCGGCGTCGACGGGTTGTCCCTGCCGCTGGTCGGGCTGACCGCGGGCCTGTTCCTCGCGGTGGCGATCTACTCGTTGCGCGAGACCCGCCGGATCAAGAGCTACGTGTGCCTGTTCCTGTTCCTGCAGACCGTCTGCCTCGGCCTGTTCGTCGCACTCGACCTCATCCTGTTCTTCCTGTTCTTCGACCTGTCCATCGTCGGGATGTTCTTCGTCATCGCCGGCTGGGGCCACGGTGCGGCCGCGCGGGCCGCCGCGACGAAGTTCTTCCTCTACACCTTCGTCGGCTCGTTGGCGTTGCTACTCGGCTTCATCGGCCTCTACCTCGCCGCCACCCCCCACACCTTCGACATGGTCGTCCTGATCCGGACGAACCCGCTCACCGGGCAGGGGCTGTACGGCGGGCTGGTGCTGCTCGCGGTAGCACTGGGGCTCGCGGTGAAGACCCCGACGGTGCCGTTCCACACCTGGCTGCCGCCCGCGCACACTGACGCCCCCGCGACCGGGTCGGCGATCTTGGCCGGCGTCCTGCTGAAGATGGGCACCTACGGGTTCGTCCGGATCGCGATGCCGATGCTGCCCGAAAGCTGGCGCCGGTACGCGCTGGTGTTCGTCGTCGTCGGGGTCGTCTCGGTGCTCTATGGGGCGCTGGTCGCGCTCGCCCAGACCAACGTCAAACGCATGATCGCCTACACCAGCGTAAACCACATGGGCTACATCCTGCTCGCCGTCGGCGCGGCGGGCATCCTCGCCGGTACCGACACCCAGGCCCGCTCCCTGGCCGTGACCGGCGCGGTGACGCAGATGGTCAGCCACGGACTGCTCACCGGCGCGCTGTTCCTGCTCACCGGCGTGCTCTACGACCGGGGCCACACCTACGACATGGCCGCCTACTCCGGGCTGGCCGCCCGGACCCCGATGTTCGCCGGCCTGACCGCGCTCGCCGCGTTCGGTTCCCTCGGCCTGCCCGGCCTGTCCGGGTTCATCGCCGAGTTCCAGATCTTCACCGGCAGCCTGCCCTCGGCCACCATCGCTACCGCCCTCGCCGTCCTCGGCATCCTGGTGACCGCGGCGCTGTTCCTTTCGGCGCTGCAACGGATCTTCCTCGGCCCGCTGCGGTTGCCGGACGCCCCCGGCACCCCAGGGGTCTTCTCCGACCTGAAGGCCAGCGAGGCGGCCAGCATCGGACCGCTACTCGCGCTCGCGGTCGCCATCGGGGTCGCGCCGCGGTTCCTGCTCGACGTCATCGAACCGGCCGCCCGCACGCTGACCCAGCTGGTCGCCGGGTGAACGAACGCCTCGGCCCGCTCATCCCCGAGATCGCCCTCGCGGCCAGCGCCGTGATCGGGCTGCTCGCCGGTGCCTGGCTGCCCCGCCACCGCCAGTGGATCGTGCGGCTGATGGCAGCGTGCGCCTGCCTGACCGGGCTAGCCGCCACCGGGCTGGCGATGACACAGGCCGCCACCGTCGACTTCGGCACCAGCTACGCGATCGACGTCGCCACCCACACCGTCCGCGTCGTCGTGCTCGCCGCCACCCTGCTCGTGCTCTGCCTGTCCATCGTCACCGTGCAGGGGCACAAGCGGGAGACCGAGTTCTACGTGCTGCTGCAGCTCGCCGCGCTCGGCACCATCATCCTGTCCGGTGCCAGCGACCTGCTGTTGCTGTTCGCGGCCTACCTGCTCGCCTCCGTCCCCGGTTACGCCCTCGCCGGGTTTCTCAAGGACTCGCTCGCCACCGAGGCGGCGCTGAAGTACTACCTGATGGGTGCGCTCCTCGGCGTCCTGATGCTCACCGGCGTCACCCTGCTCTACGGCGTCGGCGGGACCACCAGCTATCCCCTCCTGCACACCGCACTCGCCGCCGCCCCGCACGGCGCCGTCGCGGTCGGCGTCCTCGCCGTTGTTGCCGGGCTGCTGTTCAAGATCGGCGGTGTGCCGGCGCATTTCTGGGTACCCGACGTCACCGACGGCACCTCGACCCCGATCGCCGCCTTCGTGACCACCGTGCCGAAGATCGGCGGCCTGGCCGCGCTGCTGCGGCTGCTTACCGTCGCCATCCCCGCCAGCGCCATCGACTGGCCGTTGCTCGTCGCGATCCTCGCCGCCGCCTCCATGACGCTGGGCAACCTTGCCGCGTTCTTCCAGACCTCGGTGAACAGACTGCTCGCCTACTCGACCATCAGCCAGGTCGGGTACCTGTTGATGGCCGTCGCCGTCGCCTCCCGCAGCGACCTGGCCACGCAGTCGCTGCTGTTCTACCTGGCTGCGTACGCGGTCACGAACCTCGGCGCGTTCGCCGTCGTCGCGCAGCTGCCACACGCCCGCACTCTCGCCGACTACCGAGGACTCGCCCGCCAGCACCCCGGCCTCGCCGCGGTCCTCATCGTCTGCCTGCTCGGACTCGTCGGCACCCCACCCACCGGGGTGTTCCTCGGCAAGCTCGAGGTCTTCACCGCCGCCATCGACGGCGGCTACGGATGGCTCGCCGTCCTCGCCGTGCTCAACACCGTCGCCAGCCTGTTCTACTACTTGCGCTGGCTCGCGCCCGCGCTTCTGCGCGCCCCTGCGGAGAGCCGGCTGAGACTGCTGCGCCCAGCGGGTCGCTGGCCCGCCGTAGGCGCCTACACGGCCGGTGTCGCGGCGCTCGGGCTGGGCATCGTCGGCGGCGCCGTACTGCCGGTCGTCACCGGACCGTTGATCCACTAGAAGCGAGCCGCAACCGTACGGGACGACCCGTGGCGGCGATATCATCACTATGCCTCATGAGTCGAGCGGTGAGTTAGTTCCCTAGGTCCATCCCGCTACGACACAAGATCGCGCTGCTGCCAGCGGTGCCGTCCCATGTCCGCCGGGCCGTCGGGATGGATCGATCAGGTTCACCGTTTGGTGAGGGCCACCGTCGGCGGCGTATTGGCTGCCGGTGACGTAGCTGGCGTCGTCGCTGAGCGGGAAGAGCGAGACGGCGGCTGCTTCGTCGGAGGTGCCGGCGCGGGCGAGGGGGACGCGGCTGATGACTTCGCGGTCGAACGCTTCTTGGGTGTCGTCGTCCATGAACCGACGAAAGTCGGGGTCGATGTTGCCGGGGACCACGACGTTGACGCGGATGTTGGGTTGGCGAGCGAGGCCGCCCGGCCGCGGGCGGGGGGCAAGGATCAGCCGCCGGCTCCGGCGAGCAGATACAGGCCGATGAAGCCAAGGAAGAACATCCCGGCGAGCAGTGGGGTGTCGGTCTGCTCGTGGGCTTCCACGAGCAGCTCCTCCACGACCAGGTAGAGCAGGGCGGCGGCGCCGAAGACGAGTACGGCGGCCAGCACGGTCGCGCCGGCTCCGCCAAGCAGCGCGGCCCCGCCGACCGCGCCGACCGCGGTGGCCAGTCCGAGTGCGGCGGAGATCCCGGCGGCGCGGGTCCGCCCGATGCCCACATCGAGCAGCTCGGCGCAGACCCGACAGTGCCAGGAACAGGATTTCGATGGTCAGTGCGATGGTCAGGATCAGGCCCTGGTTGGACCCGAGGGTGACACCCAGGCCGACGAGCAGACCGTCGATGAGCAGGTCGATGCCAACCGCGGCGAGCAGCCCGACCGGTAGGGCACCGGCGGCGGTCCTGCGGCGGGTGGTGGCGGCCTCCCGGCGTCGGGTGTAGGCGCCCAGGGCGAGCAACAGCAGCACGCCGACGGTGAACCCGGCCCCCACCGCGGTCAGGTTGCCTTGGCGGCGCAGGTCGGGGAGGACTTCCCCGGCGACCGCGGCGAATACCACGCCGGCGGCGAAGTGCTGCACCCCGCTGGTCAGTTTCGGCCACACCACCGCGGTACACGTCGCAGACCGGCCGGACCCGTGAACAGTTCCCACGACCACGAGCCCGGCCACCAGCACAACCCCGGGCCGGCCAGCACGGGTCAGCACCCCGCCAAGCCGGCCGCCGGCGGTCAGGCGCACGGGCACGCCGGGCACGGCCATGGCGTGGTCGCCAACGCGAACGTCCGCTACCTGGGGATCGCGCTGGCGCTGATCATCGGGTTCATGGCCGTCGAGGTGGCCGTCGCGGTGGCCGCCGGATCGCTGGTGTTGCTGGCCGACGCCGGTCATATGCTCACCGACGCCGCCGCGATCGGCGCGTCGCTGTGGGCCATCCGGCTCGCTGCCCGCCCGGCGGCGGGGGTGTGGACGTTCGGGTTCAAACGCGCGGAGATCCTCTCCGCCGCCGGCAACGGCATCACCCTGCTGGTGGTCGCCGCCGTGGTGTGCTTCGAGGCCATCCGCAGGCTGATCCACCCCCCGCCGGTCGGCGGCGCCGCGGTCCTGGTGGTGGCCCTGCTCGGGGTGGCGGTGAACCTCGCCGCCACCTGGGTGCTGGCCAAGGCGAACCGGTCGAGCATGAACGTCGAAGGGTCCTTCCAGCACATCCTCACCGACCTGTACGCGTTCATCGGCACCGCGGTGGCCGGCATCGTCATCCTGACCACCGGCTACACCCGCGCCGACGCGATCGCCTCCCTGCTGGTGGTCGCGCTGATGGTCCGGGCCGCCTTCGGGCTGCTGCGCGACTCCGGGCGGGTCCTGCTGGAGGCCGCCCCCGCCCACGTGAACCTGGCCGACCTGCGGGCGCACCTGCTGGAACTGCCCGAGGTCAGCGCCGTGCACGACCTACACGTGTGGACGGTCACCTCGGACCTGCCGGCGCTGTCCGTGCACGTCGTCGTCGAGGACGTCTGCTTCGCCAACGGCTTCGCCCCTCAAGTCCTGGACCGGCTCCAGCACTGCCTGGCCGGGCATTTTGACGTCGAGCACTCCACCTTCCAACTCGAACCTGCCGGCCACGGTGCGCACGAGGCCGGAGCACACGCGTGAACGCAAACCTACGCGGCAACACCACAGGGAGGACCGCATGACCGTGAACCGGCACGACCCGCAGCTCCCGACGGCCCGGACACCCACCCGCAACGACACCACCCATGACCGGTGCTGCCCGGCTGCCACATCGGCGGCGGCGGGGAAGCGTGCGGCCTGGCTACGAGCCGCACGTGCCGCACGTCTGCTGTCCTGGGCGTCGCTGATCTGGATGACCGGTGAAGGGGTGCTCGGGCTGATCGCCGGGATCCAGGCTGGCTCGATCTCGCTGCTCGGCTGGGCGTTGGGCAGCGTCATCGAAGGCGCGGCCAGCATCATCGTGATCTGGCGGTTCACCGGCACCCGCACCCTGTCCGACACCGCCGAAGGCCGAGCCCAAAAGGCCGTTGCGGTCAGCTTCTTCGCCCTCGCGCCCTACCTCGCGGTCGAGTCGATACGAGACCTGGCCACCGGGCACACCGCCCAGACCAGTCTGCTCGGGATCGCGGTCACCGCCGCCAGCCTGCTAGTCATGCCGGCACTCGGCGTCGCCAAACAGCGGCTGGGAACCCGACTGAACTCCGACGCGACCGCCGGAGAGGGAACGCAAAATCTGCTCTGCGCCGCCCAGGCCGCCGCCGTCCTCGCCGGCCTGGCGCTCACCGCCAGGCTCGGCTGGTGGTGGATAGACCCCATCATCGGCCTGCTCATCGCCGCCACCGCCGTCCGCGAAGGAATCGATGCCTGGCGCGGTGAAGACTGCTGCTAGCCGTACTCCATGGCACCACGCCGAACACCGCCTACCGCGCCGCCGTCACCACGCAAGGGAAAGGGTTTCGGCGGCACCTTCGCCCGGCCGGGCAAGTTCATCTCAGTCCCACAAAACGGATGGTCGGGCGGATGCAGCTGGTCAGCTGACCAGCTGCATCGCCTTGCCGCAGCAGCAGGTCGGGTTCTGCTCCCCGCGGCAGGTCGGCGGCGCGCCCTTGGTCACCGTCACCTCGCAAGCACAGGACTCGTCGGAACAGCGGTAGACCTGGCCTTCACGGAACGCCATTGCGGTTCCCCTTCCGGGATAGTTGGCGGATGCGGGGACGGTAGAAGATGGACCCAAGGGCAAGGTCAAGGCTGAGCCGGGAGGTGTCGTGGGGATGGGTGCGGTGATGACGGTCGGGCAGGCGGCCCGCGCCAGCGATCTCACGCCCAAGGCGGTACGGCTGTACGAGCGCCGCGGCTTGCTGCCACGGCCGGCGCGCAGCCCGGCGGGCTACCGGCTGTTCACCGCCGATGACGTCGCCCGGCTCACCTTCATCCGGCAGGCCCGCACGCTCGGGCTGGGCCTTGAGGACATCGCGCAGGTGGTGACCGCCGCCGGCGACGGTAGCCGGCCGTGTCCCACCGTGCGGGCGTTGCTCGACCGGCGGATCGCTGGGATCGGCCGCACTATCGCGGAGCTGACAGCGCTGCGCGCCTCGCTCACCGCGGCCCGCACCCTCGACGACCGCGGCCCGGCACGCGTCTGCCCGCTCATCGAGGCGGCGCGCCGCTGACGCTACCCCGGTTCGGCGTACCCGGATCCGCGTCACACCTCGGTAGGGTGATTTGGTGAACGGGAGTAGCACCGTCACCGGCGGCCGACATGCGGGCGCTTCGGCGCCCGGTCCCCGGGTCCGCCTTGGCAGGTAAGCGGGATCTTCGACTCCATGGCCATCTGGTCGGGTCGAAGGCGCGTCGCTCCTTCTCCCGGTCACGACCGGAAGGACGTCGCGGCTGGCCGACCGCCGCTCATTCGTCATCGTGTGTGCGGCGTGATCTTCAATCGGGGTCGTCCCCGGACGGTGCTACCGGCGACGCGGCGGCGCCCTGCCCAACCCACGGCGGAGTGCCGGGGGAGCGGCCGTGAACTTCCCCGAGCCGCATATCGCCGAGGCGGCCACCGGGGACCGGTGCTGCACGTCGGCCGAGCCCGTCCGGCGCGATGACGGCTGGCACCGGGCTCTGCCCGCCAGCCGCGATCGCGATCGTCGCCGTGATCGCCTCCGGTTCGGTCGCGCTGCTCGGCGGGTACCCCGCCGCGGCGGGGCTTCCCGGCTGTCCCCCGGGGAGGCCCAGGCACACCTCCTCGGCGATCCCGTTCCCGGCAACACCTCAGCAGCCCGCACAGACAGGTGCCTGGGGGGCTGTTCTGCGTGCTCCCGCATGGCTGGCAGGGGTCAGCGAGCCGCTGGCGCGGCCGTTGCGTGGCCAAGGATGTGGGTCAGCGGCGGGGCGTATGCCTGCGGACGGAAGGCGAATCGGTCCAGCGCGGTGATGGTGAACCCGGCGGCGGCGATGGCCGCGGCGGTGTCGCGGTTCGGGTGGCAGCCGGCGCCGCAGCGCGCCCACATCGGGGTGATGGCGTCCTGGAGCCGCCCGCGTAACCGGCCGGGGGACCGGACATGCTCGTAAAACCGCAGCTCGCCGGCCGGGCGCAGCACCCGGTGGATCTCGGTGAGCGCGCCCGCCAGGTCGGGGACGGAACACAGCACGAGGGAGGCGATGACCGCGTCGCAGCTGTCGGTGGTGACCGGTAGGGCGTCCGCGTGCCCGTCGATGACCTGCACGGGGACGGGGGCGGCCGCGGCGGCCCGTTGGGCGTGGGCACGCAGTGTCGGTTCTGGTTCGACCGCGAGGACGTTGGTGACGGTGCTGGGGTAGCAGCGGAAGTTCAGCCCGTTGCCGGCGCCGACCTCGCATAGGGTGCCGGACAGGCCGCTGAGCAGGGTGCGCCGGTGTTCGGCGACGCCGCGGTGCTCGGCATGCTCGCTGATCCGCAGGTACATCTTGGCGAACCGCGGGTTGGCGAACTGTGCCGCCGGCTTGGTCATCTCAGGCTCAGATCCTGCCGTCTCGTTGGTGTCGAGCGTGGGCCGGCGCAGCCTGCCGGCCGCGACGCGCACGTGCCCACCGTGGCTTGTCTCCATGGTCACGTATCGGCGTGGCGGGCGAGGGTGCGCCAGGATTCTCGTGGACGCGCGCCGCCGAGCCGGGCGAGCAGCCGCCAGCCGGGCCGCTGCCAGCGCGGCGCTGTGTCCGGCGGGCCGATGTCGGTGAGGGCGACCCGGACCGGGATGCCGGCCGCCAGGGTCAGCAGTGCGCGCCATGCCGGCGCGTCGTCCGTGAGCAGGTTGAGCACGTAGGTGGCGGTGACGGCGTCGATCCGTGCGTCACCGCGGCCGACGGTGGAGACGAGGGCGGGGAGATCGGTGAGGTCACCGCGGATGAGCGTGACGTTGGGCCAGCCGGCGGCCCGGATCCGTTGCCGCGCGGCCGACAGCATGCCGGCGCTGGCGTCCACCCCAATCACCTGGCCGCCGGGGCCGACCATGGCGATGAGCCGCGGGAAGTTCAGCCCGGTGCCGCAGCCCAGGTCGAGCACCGTGTCGCCGGGGTGGGCGCCGAGCAGATCCAAGGCGCGGGTGCGTGGCGTGGCGTAGAGCCAGCGCTCCAGCGACACGGTGTCGTATCTCCGGGCGATGACGTCATAGCGGCGCAAGCCGGCCATCTGTCAGCTCCTTCCGTTGAGTCAGCGGCGCGGTGCGGCCGCCGGCGGGAACTGCGTCGTCTCTGTGCCACCTCCGGCGGTGAGGGTGCCTGTGCGGGTGACTCGCACAGCCGGTGCGCACGCACGCGGCGGCCCGGGAGCCTGTTGCGGATGCTGCGGAGAGCAGCTGTGACCTGACACGGGTGGTCGGCCGGGCTGGCGGGCACGCGGTGCGGGTCGTTGGCGGGTCATCGCCGGACCGCGATGGTGGTGTGCATGCCGGCCTCTTCATGACCGGGCAGTTCGCAGGTGAGGGTCAGCGTGGTTCCGGCGCGGGTGGTGATGGTGAGGGTGGCCGTGCCGCCGGGTGGCAGGGTGGGGGTGTGGGCGTGCACGCCGGGTCCGGTGATGTGCAGGTCGTGTCCGGTGGTGCCGGTGTTGGTGACCGTGATCTGGTCGGCGCCGGCGGTGACGGCGCGGCTGGAGGTGACGATCCGCCATTCGACGAGCCCGACCCGCAGCGTGCTGCCGGGCGGCGCGGTCCCGGCGGCGACGGGTTGGCCGGCTCCGCACCCGCTGGCGGCGGTGGCGGCGAGCGCCGCGGCGGCGAGAACTGCGAAGGAAGTGTGCCTGGTCATGGTGCCCGGCCGAGCAAGGCGCGCACCATCGGCGCCGGCGTGCTGCCGGGTGCGAGGCGCAGGTAGCGGCGCAGCGTCGCGGTGGCTTGCGGCTGCCCGGCGCCGCGCTGCGCGAGTCCGAGCAGCAGTACGACCTGCGGGTCGTCGGGTCGTTGCCGGGCTAGCGGTGCGAGCATGGTGAGCGCGTCGGTGGGGCTGCCGCCGCGGGTGAGCAGCCAGGCGAGCTGTTCGCGGGCCGCCGCGTCGCCCGGGTCCAGGGCGAGGGTCTTGCGGTAGTTGGGTTCGGCGGCGGCGAGCCGACCGGCCTGATCCAGTGCGGTGGCGTAGGCGAGCCAGGCCCGCGGATCGGTCGGGTGCGCATGGGTGCCGTGTTGGAGTGCGGCGAGCCCGGGGCCGGACGGTGTCGGTGGGGCGGTGGCGAAATGGCCGGTCGGCACCGCCCCGGCCGGGCGGGTGCCGATGGTGCGGGCCAGGGTGACGCCGAGCAGCCCGGCGAACAGCAGCGCCGCGACCGGTAGGGCATAGCGGGCCGCCCGGCCCCGGACTCGCCGCGACGCCGAACCGAGGCGCTGCGCATCGTCGACGGCGGCGCTCTCACCCGCGTCCGGCGCGGCGGGCTGCGTCGGCGCGGCGGTGACCGGGTGGTCGTACAGCGCGCCGGCGAGCCGGGCGAGCGCGTCGTGGACGCCGCCCTGGCCGGCCGGGTCGAGGTCGGCGCCGATGCGGGCGGCGTGTAGGTCGGTGAGCGCGGCGGCGACCGGTTCGGGCAGGTCGGCGGCGATTGGCGGGTCGGCGGCGAACGCGGCCGCGGCTGCCACGTCTTCCGGGGCGTTGGCGGTCCCGGATGGTCGCCGGCGCAGCGTGCGACGCAGCAGCAGGCCGCCGAGCAGCAGCAGCAGCGGCGGCAACGCCCACACGAGCCAGCCGACACCACGCCGCGGCGGGTCGAGCAGGATCCAGTCGCCGTAGCGGGCGGTGAAGTAGCCGCGGATCTGCGCCGAGGAGGCACCGGCGGCGAGCCGCCGCTCGACCTGTTGGCGCATCCCGGCGGCGATCGGACTGGGGGAGTCGGCGACGGACAGGCCCTGACAGGTGGGGCAGCGCAGGGTGCGTTCCACCGCGACCGCCCGCTCGTGCAGGCTCACCGTCCGCGAGGGGGTGGCGGCGTGCCAGGCGCCGGCGACGGCGAGCAGCACCACCGCGGCGGCGGCGAACGCGCCGAGCAGTCGTCGGGTCCGCTGGCGGGTCATGACGCGGCGAGCAACGGGACCACGTGGGCAATGACCCAGCCGGTGGTGACCGCACCGACGGCCTTCTCCCGGATCATCCCGGTCCGGTCGATGACGTAGGTTTCCGGGACGCCGAAGGTGCCCCAGGAGATGGCGATCTGCGCGTTCGGGTCTTGCACACTCGGGTAGGTGACGCCGCCCATCTCGGTGAGGAACCGACGGGCGTCGGGCAGCTTGTCGCTCATGTCGACGCCGATGATCTGCAGGCCCCGGTCGGCGTAGCCGCGTTGGGTGGCGGCGAGCACCGGGTGTTCGGTCCGGCAGGCGGCGCACCAGGACGCCCACACGTTGACCAGCACGATCTTGCCGCGGTAGCTACGCAGATCCAGCGAGGCACCGTCGAGGGTGGCCCCGTGCAGCGGCGGCGCCGGCCGGTTGATCAGCACCGAGCGGACCACCGACGGGTCGCGGCCGAACCCGACGCTGAACACGACGGCCGCGAGGGCGGCGAGGGCGGCGACCATGAACACGCCGAGCAGCCGGCGTCGCCCCCGCCGCGCCGGTCGCGCGGTCGCGGCGCCGGTGGTGTCGGTGGCGGCGGTCACGGAGTGGCCTTGGCGTAAGCCGGTTGTGGGCTGCGCTGGGTCGGCACGTCACGGCGACGGCGGGGTTCCGGCCAGCCCGCGACGAGCGCCCCGGCGGCCATCACCACCGCGGAGATCCACAGCCACACGACGAGCGGGTGTACGGACAGGTTGATGACCGCCCAGGTGCGGGCGTCGCCAGTCTGGTTGAGGGTGAGGTAGGCGTCCTCGCGCAGGGTGGTCCGCACCGACGGGGTGCCGATCGCGTCGGTGCTGTTGGGGTAGAAGCTCAACGCCGGTGCGTACACCCCGGCCGGCCGGCCGGCGTGGGACAGCCGCAGGCGGGCGCTGACCCACATCCGGCGGGCGTCGCGGTGCCGGTCGATGCCGACCAGGGTCGCGGTGTAGTCCCCGACGGCGACGGTCTGCCCGACGTGCAGGGTGGCCTGGGCGGCGTGGGTGTAGCTGGAGGAGGCGGCGACGGCGACGGCGGCGAGCACCACGCCCAGGTGGACCAGCATGCCGCCGTAGAAACGGCGCCGCCGCGCCAGTACCCGTCCCGCGGCCGCATGCGGGCGGAGCTGCTGGCGGCGGTGGACCAGCCGCACCGAACCGACGTACTGCACCGCGATGGTGGTAACCACGAACACGGCGGCCGCGAACACGATCAGGGGCCGCAAGCCGCGCACCCCGGCCAGACCCAACAGCCCACCGGCAGCAAGCGCCGCCAACGCCGGGCCGGTGAGCCGGCGGCCCACCGTGCGCAGGTCGGCCCGCCCCCAGGGCACCAGCGGCCCGATCCCCATCAGCACCAGGACCGCCAGAATCAGTGGGACGGTGATCCGGTCGAAGTACGGCGCCCCCACGGACAGCCGGGCGCCGGTGACCGCCTCGGCGAGCAGCGGGAACACGGTGCCGATCAGCACGGTGAACGCCAGCGCGACCAGCAGCAGGTTGTTGACCAGGAACACGCTCTCCCGGGACAGCCGGGCGCCGAGCGGCTCGGGCACGCCGAGCCGATCCGACCGCCACACCAGCAATCCCCCGGAGACGATGAGCAGGACCAGGATGAAGCCGAGCAGCACCGGGCCGATCGCGGACTGGGTGAACGAGTGCACCGAGGCGATCACGCCGCTGCGGGTGAGGAAGGTGCCGACCAGCACCAGCAGGTAGCTGCCCAACGCGAGGGAGAGGTTCCACAGCCGCAGGGTGGCCCGGCGGGCCTGCACCATCATCGTGTGCAGCAGCGCGGTGGCCACGAACCACGGCACCACCGCCGCGTTCTCCACCGGGTCCCACGCCCAGTAGCCGCCCCAGCCGAGCACCGCATAGGACCACCAGCCGCCCATGATCACCGCGACGGTGAGCGCGGCCCAGCCGGTCAGCGTCCAGCGGCGCACCGCCGCCACCCACACCGGACCGGTCTGCCCGGTGATCAGCGCCGCGAGCGCGTAGGCGAACGGCACGGTGAGGGTGACGTAGCCCAGATACAGCAGCGGCGGGTGCACCCCCATCAGCGGGTGGTCCTGTAGCAGCGGGTTCGGACCGGGCCCGTCGGCCGGAACCGGGGACACGGTGTCGAAGGCGTGCCCGGCGAACAGGGCGAGGGCGAAGAAGAACCCACCCACCGTGTTCAGCACGGCCAGCGCCCACCCGTGCAGCGCGGTCACTTTCCGGCGGGTGCTGCGGCCCACCGCGACGGTGATGCCGGTGAGGACCAGCAGCCACAGCAGCAGTGACCCGGCCAGCGCCGCCCACAGGCTGATCGCCGTGTAGTAGGTCGGGACGGCGCGGGAGCCGTTCTCGGCGACGTAGCGGATGGAGAAGTCGTGGCGCAGCAGGGCCCACTCCATCGCGCCGGCCGCGGTGGCGGCCGCGACGCAGGCGAACCTGGTGGTGGCCGGGGCCAGCTCGGCCAGCCGGGTGGGGGCCGCGCTGCCG
The DNA here is from genome assembly GCA_038253225.1 of Mycobacteriales bacterium. GTDB lineage: Bacteria > Actinomycetota > Actinomycetes > JALYNC01 > JALYNC01 > JBBSHH01. The sequence goes on from JBBSHH010000021.1 coordinate 20,489, forward strand.
CGCTGCAGGCGGAGCGCCAGCTGTGCCCACCAGATCGCGGCGATCACGGTGGCGAGCAGGCCGGCGGCGAGCGCGGCGCGGCCGACGAGGGCGGTCATCGGATGCTCCGGCCGACCGTTGGTGGGGTGTAGTGCTTGCCGTTAGGGCCGCGGTAGGTGTCGTCGTGTTTGACCATCAGCTGGTCGCCGTCGAAGGTGCCGCCGGGGGTGAGCTTGCCGTCGACCAGGGCGTCCCGACCGGCCGCGAAGACCCCGTTGATCGGTCCGGTGAACCGCACCGGAATGCTGGTCGCCCCGTCGGTGAGGGTGAACGTCACCGTCGGTCCGGCCCGGTGCAGGGTGCCGGGTTGCACCAGGCCGCCGACCCGGACCTGCTTGCCGACCAGTGTCCGGTCGTGCATCAGCTCGGTGGGGGTGCGGTAATAGACCAGGGTGTGGTTCAGTCCGGACACCGCGAGCAGCGCCACCACGGCCAGGGTGCCCGCGACGAGCACCGCGAGGCGCCACCGCCGGGCGCTCGACGGCGCCGATAATGGCGCCACGGTTGTGCCGGTGGCGGCAACGGTGCCGGTCACCGGGACCGCCCCGGCCGGGTCCAGGCCGCATAGGCGGCCCAGACCAGCGCGGTGAGCAGGTAGCCGGCGATCACCCAGCCCCAGCCGGTCATCGCGTCTCTCCGGCGTGAACGTGGATCGGGTTCGGCGGTGGTGCAGCATCGGATGCGTCCGCGATGGTGGGCACACACCGGGTGGCCAGCTGCTCGAGGCGCCGCAGGTATACCCAGGCGGCGAGCAGGGTGAACGCGGCCACGCCGGTGAGCAGCGCGGCCAGCATCGGCACGGCGATCGGCCGGGCACCCCCCGGCCGCAGCACCGTGGGGGGTTGGTGCAGGCTGCGCCACCACAGCACCGAGAAGTGCACGATCGGCACTTCGACGAAGCCGAGCACCCCGATGATAGCGGCGCGGCGGGCGTTGATGTGCGGGTCGGCGGACAGCCCGCGCACGCCGAGGTAGCCGACGTAGACCAGCAGCAGCACCGCGGTGGACACCACTCGCGGGTCCCAGGCCCACCACACCCCCCACACCGGGCGGCCCCACAGGCTGCCCAGCGCCAGGGTGAGCGCGGTAAGCCCGGTGCCGATCTCGGCGGCGGCCTGCGCCCGGGTGTCCCAACGCAGGTCCCGGCGCCACAGGTAGCCGAGGCTGGCCACCAGCACGGTGGCGAACGAGAGGTAGGCCACCCAGGCGGCCGGCACGTGCAGGTACATCAGCCGCTGCGGCTGGCCCTGCACCGCATCGGGCGGGGCGACGAGCAGGCCGAGGAGCAGCAGCATCGTCACCGCGGCGGCGGCAACTGTTCCGACGGCACGTCGCGTCGTCCTCCCCGGCCTGCTGTGCGCGGTGGGGTGAGCACTCATGTCAGTCCTCCAGCAGGGCGGGGAAGACCGCCCAGGTAACGGTCACGGTGAGCAGGTCGAAGACGGCGAGCAGCATCAGCCACGCGCTCGCCGGTACGCCGGCGGTGGCGGTCTGGGTGCCGGCCACCAGCGCCGGCAAGGTGGCGGGCAGCAGCAGGACGGCGAGCAGCGCCGGGCGGCGCGTCGCGGCCGGCAACAGCGTGCCGAGCAGCACGGTGACCGTGGCAATGCCGGCGGTGCCGATCAGCCCGCCGGCGATCCCGGCACCGGTCGCCCCGGCCCCGAACAGCGCCACCGTCAGCACGGTGGCCAGCCCCCAGCCGGCGAGCAGCCACAGCCACACCGCCGCCACCTTGCCCACCAACAGGGTCGAGGGTGTGGTGAGCGAGCGCAGCAGGTCCCAGGCGTCGTCCTGCTGTTCGGCGACCGCGACGGTCGGGGCGAGCGGGATCGCGGTGATCAGAACCACCAGCCACACCAGGCCCGGTGCGGTCGCGGCGAGCACGGCGGGACGCGGCCCGAACGCCAGCCCGCCGAGCAGCACGAGCACCGCCACGTAGGGGGTGACGGTGACCAGCGTCTCCCGGGAGGCGGCCTCCACGGCAAGCTCCCGGCGCAGCACCAGCCAGCCGTGCCGGGGCCCGTTCCAGCCGGGTTCGCTCACTCTGGGGCCTCCCGCAGCAGCCCGTCGTCGATGCTCAGCGTGGCGTCGGCCAGGTCGCGGAACTGCTCGGGGGTGTGGCTGGCCAGCAGCACACTGGTGCCGCGGGTGATCAGCAGCCGCATTGCGGCCCGGACGTGGGCGACGCCGTCCGGGTCGAGGTGCGCGGTGGGTTCGTCCAGGCACGCCAGCGTCGGGGCCGCCACCAGGGCGAGCGCCACGCTGAGCCGGGCATGCTCACCGGCGCTCAGCTCGCCTACTCGACGCTCGGCCAGCGCACCGGTCAGCCCGGCGACGCGGCCGACCTCGGCAAGGATGGCGGCGGGGGTGCCGGTGAGCGCGGCGGTGTGCCGTAGCGCCTGCCGGACCGTCAGCGCGTGCCGGGCACCACCGCCGGGCCGCAGGTACACCGCCCGCCCGGCGCAGGCCCGCCGTCCGGCGGTCGGGGTGAGCAGACCGGCGGCGACCCGCAGCAGGGTGGTCTTGCCGGCCCCGTTGCGGCCGTGGGCGACGGCGAGCGCACCGGCGTCGAGGGTTAACGTGATTGGGCCGAGGACCCGCCGGCCGGCGAACTCGCGGGTCACACCGGTCAGGGTGAGCGTCACCGCGGCGGCTGCCGACGGTGCGGTCGGCGCGGCGGGCACGGTGGCGGTGGGGTCGGTCATCGCGCTCAGATCGGCAAATACACGGAAGTGACCCACACCCGCAGCTGGATCATCAGCGTGGTCCACACGCCGGTGACCAGCAGCACGCCGGTGAGCATCAGCAGGGCCCCGCCGCCTCGGACGACGGCGCGTTGGTGCCGGCGGATAATCTCGACCGCGGCCAGCGCCCGGCGCAGCCCGAGCGCTACGGCAATGAACGGCAAACCCAATCCCAGGCTGTACACGCCGGCGAGCAGGGCGCCGCGGCCGGCGGTGCCGGAGCCGGCGGCCAGTGTCAGTACCGCCGCCAGGGTGGGGCCGACGCACGGGGTCCAGCCGAGCGCGAACACCGCGCCGAGCAGCGGCGCGGCCGCCACCCCACGGGCCGGCCGCCACGGCACCCGCACCTGGCGGTGCAGGACGGGCAGCCAGCCGAGGAACGCCGCCCCGAGGGCGATGACGACAACCCCGAGGATCCGCTGCAGCCCGGCGGCGTGCGTGTACAGCAGCGCGCCGAGCCCGCCGAACAGGCTGCCGGTGGAGACGAACACCGCGGTGAACCCGGCGACGAACAGCACGCTGCCGGCCAGCACCCGCCGCCGGTCGCCGGCCATCACCGCGGGCGCACCGGCGCCGATCCCCGAGCCTGCGGGCGAAACGCCGGCGGCGCCGGCCGGGGCGGCGACGAGCGGGGTGACGACGGGCGGGGTGGCGAGGCTGCGGCCGGACAGCCCGGTGACGTAGGAGACGTAGCCGGGCACCAGCGGCAACATGCACGGCGACAGGAATGACACGATTCCGGCGGCGAGCGCCACCGGGATCGCGAGCAGCAACGACCCGGTCGCCGCGATGTTGGACAGCTCGTCGCCCACCGACGTCGCAGCGAGCACCGCGCTCATCCGCCGCCTCCCGCGCCGGTGTGAACGCCGGGGTCGGCGGCATGCAGCGCTGCGGACAACTGCGCGGCGCTGATCTCCCCGATCCGCCGGTAGACGATCCGGCCGGTCGCGTCGACCGCGAGGGTGGTCGGTATCCCGGGGGCCCCAAGGCGGTGCAGCGCGTCGCTGTTCGGGTCCAGCAGCTGCGGGTAGCGGATGTGGAAATAGTCGAGGAAGAACAGCGCCGACTCACGCCGGTCGGCGGTGTCGACGCCCAGGAATCCCACCTGCCCGCGGGTCGCGACGGCGGCGGCTCGCAGCCGTGGCGCCTCCCGGCGGCACGGCAGGCACCACGACGCCCACACGTTGACGATGTAGGGCCGCGCCGGCAGATGCCCCAGCGGCACGGCCGGGCCGCCGCCCAGACAGCGCAAGGTCACCGCGGGCAGCTGCGTCCGGGCTGCCGGCGCGGCGGCCGGGCACGGCTCGAGGCTCGGCGTCGCCACCCGGGCCGGGGTGCTCGGCGTCGCCGCCGGTCCCTGCGCGCGCAGGCCGCCGCGGCCCGGGGCCGAGCCGCACGCGGCGACCAGCAGGATCGGCAGCACGACCAGCGGTATCAGGCGAGGAACCGAAGGCCGGGGGCGCATCCCGGCTGCTCGCCGGCCGGCCCGGTTCGGCCGCGGAGCAGCAGAGCACCGGCGGTGAAGATGGGAGTGCCGGAGCGGGAGCGGGGCGGGACGGTAGCTGCGCGTCATGGTGGCTGCCGGTCAGCCGGTTGGGGTGCCGGCGCCCTGGCAGGCGGCGCCGGGCTCCGGCGTGGTCGGGCCTTGGGTGTAGGCGCTGACGAACTTGGCCAGCCGCGCTTCGTCGGCGGTGGTGACGGACAGCTGCTTGCCCCACGCGGTCGCGACGATCGGCGCGGGCAGCCCGGGGTAGGGGGAGAGCAGCCGATGATCGTTGCCCCGCACCAGGCCCTTCAGGGTGGCGAGCTGGCCGCCCGGAAGCCCGGGCCGGTAGGTGATCCACAGGGCACCGTGCTCGAGTGAGTGGACCGCGTTCTCGTTCGCCACCGGCCGGTCGTACACGCCGCAGGTCAGCGGCACGGCGGCGTGGTTGCCGCCGGCCGGCGGGGTCTGCGGATAGTGCACGGTGCCGCCGACGTGGTTACGCGGCAGGTTCGGGTAGCTGCGGATCCCGGCGATGTCGGTGGCGCCCGGACGGGTCGCGGCATAGCTGATCAACGCGGCAGCTGCGACGATCACCACGGCGATGGCGGTGATCCAGCCCCATGGCCGGTCCTTGCGGCGGGGCAGCGGCCTGCGCCGGCTGGCCGGGCCGCGCGCCGGCCTGCGGCGGGAAGCGCGCCGGTTCGGGGCCGGCTTGGAGGTCTTGCGGGGCAACGGACGCACCTTCCGGGTCGGCGCCGAACGGGTGTACTAGCGGCGATAGTACTATCGGGTCGGGTAAGTGAACGTGCGGGTGATGAGATGGTCCGGCGTCGCCTCGACCTCCCGGACCGGGCGGTTATGGCCGTCGAGGGTGAAGGTGATGTAGACCCCGACCGCCGGGTAGGCGACGGCGAGCCGCGGCGCGCCGCCGCGGGGCGGCAGCGCGGTCGCGGTCGGGGCGCCCCCGTTGCCGTACGGTTCGCTGTCCAGGAAATACGCGCCCGTGACGTGCAGCTGGTGCACGCTGGTCGGTCCGGTGGTGTCGCTGGTGACGCCCTCGATCAGCGCGATGGTGCCGGTGCCGCGCACCGCGGCGAGCGCCGCGCGCAGCTGCGCGGTGGCATCGACCGGCGGCCACGGCACGGTCAACGTCGCAGCGCCGCCGTGCCAGCCGGCCACGTCCGCGGTGATGGTGATCTGGTTGACGCCGTCCTGCCATGGTGTGCCGGCGAGGAAACAGCCGGGGCCGCACGCACGGACCGCGACGGTGACCGGGGGAGCGTCCGGCGGGTGGAGTGTGACGACGACGTGGGCGTGGGCGACCGCGTCTTCGCCGGGTTCACCGGGGTCGGTGCCCGGCGTGGCCAGCTGCAGCTGCAGCTGCCCGGCGCTGGCTGTGGCGCTGAGGTTGAGCTGCCCGAGCAGGGTGCCGAAGCCGGTGGTTGGACCGGCCGGTGGCGGCGGCAGGGTCAACGCGGTCGCCACCGGCCGGGGGGCTGGCAGGGTGACCAACAGCGCGGTGACGGCGAGCACGAGCAGCAGCACGGACCGCTCGGTGCGGGTGGCCCGGCCCGGCGCCGACGTAGCCGCCGGGGTGGTGCTCCGGACGCGGCGGCGGCCGAAGATGGCCAGTGCGGTGACGACCGCGACCAGCAGCAGCTTGCCGGCCAGCACCCGGCCGTACCCGGTGTCGATGAGGTCGCTCGGAGTGCGCAGCACGAGCAGGCTGGCGACCGTGCCGGTGGCCATCACCAACAGGAACAAGGTGAGCGCGATCCGAGCGTAGGCGCGCAGCAGCATCCGCCATTGACCCGGATGCTCCCGCCACCTGCCGGCAGAACGCACGACATGCACGAGCGCCCCGACCCACACCGCGGCGGCGGCCAGATGCACGACGGTCAGGGCGGCGCCCCAGCCGGGGCGGTACGCGTCCGGGTGTGCACGCAGCCCCTCCGCGATCACGACCACGGCCAGCGGCGCGGCCGTCCACCGGCGTAGCGGCCGCACAAGAACCATCACCACGGCGAGCGCGAACGCGGCGGCTTGCACCGCGGTCAGTTCGACCGCGGGTACCTGGGTCAGCGCCGCCCAGCCGCCGGCGGCGGGCGCGACCAGCCCGGTCAGGCCGGCCGCGGCGCCCAATCCGAGGGCGCTGGCGGACCGCAGCGGCGCGTACACCATCTGTGGGCCGGCGCGTTCGACGCGGCGGCGGACCAGCCCCTCACCGACCAGACCACCGGCGGCCAGCGCGAGCGCGGTGAACAGCAGCCAGCGCAGCGCCGCGGTACCGGCCACCCCGGCGCCGTTCCCGCCGCCGGTGGCCGTCGGGGCGCCGGTGCCGACCCCGAAGGCGAACCCACCGTCGACCACGTCGCCGTCGGCGGCGGTGACCTGCCAGTGCACCCGGAACTGACCGGACGTTAACGGGGCGACCAGCGGCAGCACGAGCTGGCGGTCACCGCCCTTACGTTGCAGCTTTTTGGTCGGCTCCCGGTGACCGGCGGCGGTGACGGTGACCGCGCCGCCGGTGGCGGTGACCGGCTCGTCGAAGGCCAGCACCACCTGGCGGACCGGTCCGCCAGGTGGTGCTGTACCCGGCCGCCGGGACCGTCGTCAGCAGGGTCGGATGGGCCGCGGCCGGCCCGGCGGTGGCGAGCACGACAGCGAACGCCGCGGCGGCGACCGCGGCGGCGCGCAGGGCGACGCCACGCCGGACGTGGCGCCCACGGCGAAGCACCGACACGTGCCGTCCCAACTGAAAGCCGACGCTCACTCCGCGGCAGGCCCGACCGAACCCGCACCCGGTGGTAGCCGCGATGCGCCGTCAGCTTCCCCCGTTCTCCGCGGTTAGCCGCAATACCGTTCAATTAGAGTTACATCGGTGTAGTTTGGTGGGATGCCTCGTTCTGGGTGGATGTAGTCGAAGTCGGATCGTCGGCTGCCGGATTTGGTGTCGGTGGGCTTGTTGATGAAGGTGTTCCCGCCGGGGGTGGTGGATGCGGTGATCGCCGAGTGTGGGCGGACCGAGTTGCGGCGCCGGTCGTTGCCGGCGCGGTCGA
>JBBSHH010000022.1:0-27746 GCA_038253225.1 Mycobacteriales bacterium
CCCCCCCCCCCACCACCGCGTCGGCCGCGAGCCACCGGCCGGCGGCCAGCGCGGCCAGGACCGGGCCGACGTCGAGGGCGTACGGCGGATCGGCGAACACGACGTCGTAGGCCGCAGCCGGCTCGCCCGCGGCGGCCAGCAGCCGCTCGACCCGCTCGACGCACACGGCGGCGCCGGGCAGCCCGAGCGCCGCGACGTTCGCCCGCAGCGTGCGCACGGCCCGCGGGTCGGCCTCGACGAGCACGACCGCGGCCGCGCCGCGGGAGAGCGCCTCGAGGCCCACCGCGCCCGAGCCGGCGTAGAGGTCGAGGACCCGGGCGCCGGCCAGCGGCCCGTGCAGCGACTCCAGGGTCGAGAACAGCCCCTCCCGGGCCCGGTCGCTGGTCGGCCGGGTGGCGCCGGGCGGTACGCCGAGCCGCCGGCCCCCGGCGACCCCGGCGATGATCCGGGTCACCCGCCGGTCACGCCTTCTCCAGGTAGCCGGCCCGGTCGTCGTCGAGCAAATCCACGACGGCGGCGGCCAGCGCCGGGGCGCCGGCCAGCGCGGGGTCGGCGCCGACCAGCGCGCTCGCCTCCTCCCGGGCGGCCCGGATGAGGTCCTCGTCGGCGAGCAGCCGCAGCAGCTTGAGCGAGCTGCGCCGGCCCGACTGGCTGGCGCCCAGGACGTCACCCTCGCGGCGGTGCTCGAGGTCGAGCCGGGCCAGCTCGAAGCCGTCGAGGGTCGCCGCGACCCCCGCCAGCCGCTCCGCGGCCGGCGTACCGGCCGGGGCCTCGGTGTGCAGCAGACACCAGGCCGGGGCGCTGCCGCGGCCGACCCGGCCGCGCAGCTGGTGCAGCTGGGAGACGCCGAACCGGTCCGCGTCGAGCACGACCATCACTGTCGCGTTCGGCACGTCGACCCCGACCTCGATGACCGTGGTGGCCACCAGCACATCGAGCCGCCCGGCGGCGAACTCGCGCATGGTGCGGTCCTTGTCCTCCACCGGCAGCCGGCCGTGCAGAGCGGCCACCCGCACCCCGGCCAGCTCATCGGCGGCGAGGCGCGGCAGCCAGTCGAGCACGGCGGCGGCGGGCCGGCGCTGCGCCCCCCCGGTGGGCTCGTCGACCGGCCCGGTCTCCCCCGGCTCCTCCTCGGCGTCGCCGGCCGAGCCGACCGGGTCGCCGGCCGCGTCGCCGATGCGCGGGCAGACCACGAACGCCTGCCGGCCACCCGCGACCTCCTCGCGGATCCGGCCCCACATCCGCTCCACGTAGCGGCGGTCGGCGTCGGGCACGACGAAGGTCTGGATCGGTGAGCGGCCCTGCGGCAGCTCGATGAGCGCGGAGACCTCGAGGTCGCCGTACACGGTCATCGCGACGGTGCGCGGGATCGGCGTGGCGGTCATCACGAGCACGTGCGGTGGGGCGCTGCCCTTGGCCCGCAGCACGTCCCGCTGCTCCACACCGAAGCGGTGCTGCTCGTCGACCACCACCAGGCCCAGGTCGGCGAACTCGACCTCCTCCTCGAGCAGCGCGTGGGTGCCGACGACCAGCCCGGCGGTGCCGTCGGCGACCTCGGCGAGGGCCTGCCGGCGGGCCGCCGCGGGCAGCGAGCCGGTGAGCAGCGCGAGCCGGGTGGCGAGCTCGGCGCCGGTGAGCTCACCGGCCGCGGCCAGTGGACCGAGCAGCTCGCGGATGGAGCGGGCGTGTTGCTGGGCGAGGACCTCGGTGGGGGCGAGCAGCGCGGCCTGGCCGCCGCTGTCGACGACGGCGAGCATCGCCCGCAGCGCGACGACCGTCTTGCCGGAACCGACCTCGCCCTGCAGCAGCCGGTGCATCGGGTGCGGCTCGGCCAGGTCCGCCGCGATCGCGGCGGCCACGTCGCGCTGCCCGGCGGTGAGCCGGAACGGCAGCCGGGCGTCGAAGCCGGCGAGCAGGCCGCCCGGCCGGGGGCGGCGGGGGGTTGTGGGCGTCGCCCGGGCCGCCGCCCGGCGCTGCGCCAACGCGACCTGCAGGACCAGCGCCTCGTCCCACTTGAGCCGCTCGGTGCCGCGCTGGACCTCGGCGCGGCTCGCCGGCCGGTGGATCGCGGCGAACGCCGCCGCCAGGTCGAGCAACCGGTGCCGGCGTCGCAACTCCGCCGGCAACGGGTCACCGGGCGGGTCCAGCACGTCGAGACCGACGCGGACCGCCTGGGCGACCTTCCACGACGGCAGCGCGGCGGTGGCCGGGTAGACCGGGATCAAGGCCCCGGTGAAGGCCTCGGTCGAGCCGTCGTCGGAACTGTCGTCGAGCAGCTCGTAGTCCGGGTGGGCGAGCTGTCGCCGGCCCTTGAAGTCGCCGACCTTGCCGGCGAACAGGCCCCGCCGGCCGGGTCGCAGCTCACGTTCGCGCCACAGCTGCCGGTTGCCGAAGAAGGTGAGGCTCACGACGGCGCTGCCGTCGGTGACCAGCACCTCGAGCATCAGCTCCCGGCGCTGCTTCATCGGCCGTCGGGTGACCTTGGCGACCTCGGCGAGGACGGTGACCTCCTCCCCCACGGGCAGGCTGTCCAGGCCGGTCAGCTCGCCCCGCTCGGCGTAGCGGCGCGGGTAGTGACGGAGCAGGTCGCCGAGGGTGTGCAGGTCCAGCCCGGTCGCCAGGGCGCGGGCGGTCTTGTCCCCGACCACCGCCCGCAGCGGTGCGTGCAGCGTGCCCACCGGCTACTCCACGCCGAGCAGCAGCGGGCAGTCCGGTTGGCCACCGGCGTGCACGGTGGTCTCGACCCCGGGCCAGCGGCTGGCGACGTACGCCGCGAGCTCACCGGTGAGCCCGACCGGGGCGCCCGGCCCGGCGACCATCGTGACGAGCTCCCCGCCGCCGAGCAGCAGCCGTTCCAGCAGCCCGCAGGCGGCGGTGCGCAGGTCGGCCGCGAGCAGCACCACGTCACCGTCCAACAGCGCCAGGACGTCCCCGGCCGCGCACACCCCGGCGCTGGTCTGCGCCGCCTCGGTGGCGACCGTGACCGCCCCGACGCGGGTCGCGCCGGCGGCCGCCGTCATCGCGACCACATCCTCCTCGAAGCGGCGCTGCGGGTCGTGCACGGCCAGCGCCGCCAGCCCCTGCATCGGCGACCGGGTCGGGAGCAGCGCGACGGTGAGCCCGGCGGCCCGCGCGCTGGCGGCCGTGGCCGCGGCGGCGGCGCGGGCCGGGCCGTCGCCGGCCAGCACCACCACCTCCGCCGCACCGCTGGCGCGGATGACGGCGACGAGCTCACCGGCGGAAGGGGGTGGCCTGCCGAGCGGGCCGCCGGCGGGCACCACCAGCGCGCCGGCGGCGGTGAACAGCTGCTCCAGGCCGGCGTCGGGCGCGAGCACGAGCACGGTCCGGGCGACCCGGCCGGCCGGGTCGCCGAGGTGCTGCGGGCAGGTGCCAGGCGGGTCGGCGAAGCGCGCCACCGACACCTGCCGCGGCCGGCCGGCCGTGAGCCCGGCCTCGATCGCCGCGCCGACATCGTCGACGTGGACGTGCACCGACCACAGGTGGCCGGTGCCGGAGATGACGAGCGAGTCGCCGAGGCCGGCCAGGGCGGCTCGAAGCGCGGGCACCGCGGCCGGCTCGGCGTCGAGCAGGTACTGGACCTCATAGGCGTAGGGCGGCCGGTCGGCCACGAACGACGCCGCCGGCCCCGGGCCGGCCACGACCGCGCGCTCGGTGGGGTGACCGGCGCCGTCGCGCGCGCTCGGGGCACCGTGGGCCGTCACCGCGGCGAGTGCGTCAAGCAGCACGCACAAGCCGGCGCCGCCGGCGTCCACCACGCCGGCGCGCGCCAGCACCGGCAGCTGCTCCGGGGTGTGCCGCAGCGCCGCCCTGGCCGCCACCGCGGCCGCCCGGGCGGCGACCGCCAGCGGCTCGGTGCCGGCCGGGTCGGCGGCCCCGGCCGCGGCGGCGCGGGCGACGGTGAGCATCGTGCCTTCGACCGGGACGGCCACCGCGGCGTACCCCAGCTCCACGGCCCGGGCCAGACCGGCGGCGAGCAGCGCGGCGCCGCCGCCGGGAGACAGTGCGGCGCCGCCGCCGGGAGACTCGGCGGCGCAGCCGGGGCCAAAAACCTCCGCCAGGCCCCGCAGCAGCGAGCTCAGGATCACCCCGGAGTTGCCTCGGGCACCGACGAGCGCGCCGGCGGCCATCGCGGCCAGCTCCGTCGCAGCACCGCCCGGGCCGGTGCCCGCCGGCGTCAGCGCGGCGGCGGCGGCCCGCATCGTCAGCACCAGGTTCGTGCCGGTGTCACCGTCGGGCACCGGGTAGACGTTCAGTGCGTCGATCTCCGCGCGGGCCGCGTCCAGCCCGGCGACCCCCGCCGCGCACCATTGCCGGACGACGGCGTCGGCGGCGTCGGCGGGCATGACCGAAGGCTAGTCGGCAGTCGAGCGGCGCCACCCCCGCTCGGCGGTGGCCGGTTTTGGCCGCCCCGGGCGTGGAGCGTTAGCCTGTGCGGGTTGCCCTGGCCTGCGCCGGGTCGCGACCTACGGTTCGAATCCTCGACTTGGAGTGTCTCGGTGGCTTCGGTGTGCGATGTCTGCGGCAAGGGACCGGGCTTCGGCATGTCGGTGTCCCACTCCCACCGGCGCACCCGACGGCGCTGGAACCCCAACATCCAGACCGTCCACGCGATGCTCGGTCGGACCCGCAAGAGGCTCAACGTCTGCACGTCCTGCCTGAAGGCCGGGAAGGTCGTCCGCTAGCCCGTCGGCGCCCGGACCGCCGGCGCATCCCAGGCTCAGGTCAGGGACTGCACCACGACCGTCAGGCCGCCGGCGGCAGCGATCGCCAGCGTCGCGCGCCGGGCCGTTCCGGCCGGCAGCCGCCGGCTGACGGCGGCGCCGAGCAACGCCCCGACGACCAGCCCGGCGACGAGCGGGACCGGCACCGGCGGCACCCCGAGGCTCGCGAGGGCGACCAGGTTGAGGCCGAGGAAGTACAGCTGCAACGTCGGCCCCGTCTGCCGTGGCGGCCAGCCGGCGTTCTCTGCGTAGAGCGCCGCGGCCGGCCCGCCGATGCTCGCGGTCACGTTCATCGCGGCGCTGGCCACCCCGGCCGCGACCGCGCCGGCAGCGCCGGCGGCCCGGGCCCAACGCCGACCGCTGGCGAGCAGCGCGACCCCGGTCAGGGTGCTCAGACCGGCCGCGAGCGCGGCGGCGCGCGGGTCGAGCCGGCGCAGCAGCAGCGCCAGAGCGGGGGTGGACAGCGCGGCCGGCGCGAGCAGCAGCGCACAGTCGCGCCAGCGCACCCCACGCGGGGTGAGGACGAGCAGGGCGACGTTGACCACGGCGGAGAGCAGCACCGCCACCCGGATGCCTTCGCCGGCACCGAGGATCGCCACCAGGAACGGACCGCACACCAGGGCGAACCCGATCCCGCTCACCGACTGCGCGAGAGCGCCGGCCCCGACCGCCAGCGTGGCCAGCGCGGTCCCCGTCCCCGTCACGCGCAGGCGGCGCGGCGCAGCGGCTTGGCCATGCACACGTTGCTGGGCGACTCCCGGTAGTAGCCGTAGCCCGGGATGCGCTCGTACCCGCTGGAGCGGTAGAGCTCGATCGCCTCGGGTTGGGCGTTCCCGGTCTCCAGCCGCATCTCGGTGCAGCCGGCGCCGGTCGCCGCCGCCTCGAGGACGGCGAGCAGCGCCCGGGCGAGCCCGCGACCCCGCGCGGCCGGTTCGACGTACATCCGCTTGATCTCACCGACCTGGCCGGCGATCCGCCGCCACCCGCCGCAGCCGACCGGGGCGCCCCCGAGGTAGGCGACGACGAACAGGCCGTCCGGCGGAGCGAACTCGCCCGGGTCGACCGGGGTCCGGTCCCGGCCGCCGTAGCGCCGGAGGTACTCCCGCTGCACGGCCTCGACCAGGGCGGCGGCCCCGGGGAAGTCGATCGGCTCGGGCCGCAGCTCGACCGGGTCCGTCACGGCCGGGACCGCCAGCCGTGGTCGACCGGCCCGATCCCGGCGCCCAGCGGGAAGCCGGCCGCGATCGCGCCGGTGACGTAGTCCTTTGCGGCCTTGACCGCCTCCGGCACGTCGAGGCCGAGGGCGAGGTAGGAGGCGACCGCCGAAGCGAGCGTGCAGCCGGTGCCGTGCGTGTGCCGGTTGTCGAGCCGGTCGGCCCGTAGCCAGATCGGACTCCGCCCGTCGTAGAGCAGGTCGACGGCCTGCGCGCTGGTGGCGTCCTCGAGGTGGCCGCCCTTGACCAGCACCCAGCCGGGACCGAGCCCCAGCAGCGCCTCGGCCGCGGCGAGCAGGTCGCTCTCGTCCCGGACCGCGATGCCGGTCAGCTGGCGCACCTCGTAGAGGTTGGGCGTGACCACCGTCGCGAGCGGCAGCAGCAGGTCCCGGACGGCCGCGACCGCGTCCGCGGCGAGCAGCGGGTCGCCGTGCTTGCTCGTCCCGACCGGGTCGACGACGACCGGCACCGCGACCCCCGCCAGCACCTCGGCGACGGCCTCCACCAGCGGAGTCGAGGCGAGCATCCCGGTCTTGACGGCGTCGACGCCGATGTCGGTGAGGACGCTGTCGAGCTGCGCCCGGACCGCCGCCACGGGCAGTGCCCAGTACCCCTGCACCCCGAGGCTGTTCTGCGCCGTGACCGCCGCCACGACCGACATCCCGTGCACGCCGAGCGACAGCATCGTCTTGAGGTCGGCCTGGATACCGGCGCCGCCGCCGGAGTCCGAGCCGGCGACGGTGAGCACCCGGGGCGGCGCCGCGGCGGTCATCCGGTCATTGTTCCGCACCGAAGTGGTCGAACCCCATCCGCGTGCCCCGCGGCTGCCAGCCGATCACCCGGACCCCGCCGGCGCCCGAGAAGACCCGCCCGACCCACCGGCAGCCGGCCGGCAGTTCCGCCTCGGCCGGCAGGCAGGCGACGAACGCGTGGTCCTCACCGCCGATGAGCACCCACTCGAACGGGTGGCGGCCGAGCAGTTCGGCGACCCGGCCCAGCTCGGCGTCCCGGGGGAAGCGCCGGGTCTCGATCTCGATGTGCACCCCGCTCGCCGCCGCGAGGTGCCGGAGGTCGGCGAGCAGCCCGTCGCTCACGTCGATCATCGCGGTCGCACCGGCGGCCGCGAGGGCCAGCCCGGCGGCGTACGGCGGACTCGGGCAGCGATACGCCGCCACCACCGGGTCGTCCGGGTGCCCGGCGCGCAGCAGTGCCAGCCCGGCGGCCGAGTGACCGAGCCGGCCGGCGACCACGACCGAGTCGCCGGGCCGGGCGCCCGCGCGGGTCACCGGCGCCCGGCCGCCCAGGTCGCCCAGTGCGGTCACCGCGAGCGTCAGCACCTCGGAGCGAACGACGTCGCCACCGACCACCGAGGCTCCCAGCGGGTCGCATTCGTCGCGGAGCCCGTCGGCGAACCGCTCGGCCCACTCGACCGCCAGCGTCGGCGGCGCGGCCAGGCCGACGAGCAGCGCGGTCGGTGTCGCCCCCATCGCCACGATGTCGGCGAGGTTGGCCGCCGCGGCCCGCCGGCCCACGTCGTACGCCGTGGACCAGTCGCGGCGGAAGTGGACGCCCTCGACCAGCAGGTCGGTGCTCGCGACCACCCGTCCGTCCGGGGCGGTGACGACGGCGCCGTCGTCACCGGGGCCGAGCAGCGACGTCGGTCCCTGCGGCAGCCGGGCCACCACCCGGGCGATCAGGCCGAACTCGCCCACGTCCGCCACCGAGATGCGGATCACCCCTTCCGACGCGATAGCGTCCGCGCTACGCCGCACCGAGCTCAGGAGGCAGCCCGTGGTCGTGCAGGCCTACATCCTCATCCAGACCGAGGTCGGCAAGGCGGCCTCCGTCGCGGAGGCCATCGCCGACATCGACGGAGTGACCACCGCCGAGGACGTGACCGGACCGTACGACGTCATCGTGCGGGCCGAGGCGCACAACGTCGACGAGCTCGGCAAGCTCGTCGTCGCGCAGGTGCAGAGCGTCAACGGGATCACCCGCACGCTGACCTGCCCGGTGGTTCACCTCTGACGGTCCGCTCCACGCGCACCGGCCTGCCGGTGCTGCTGCTGCTCGGCTTCGCGGCGGGGTGCAGTTCGCCGCCGCCCGGTCCCGTCCCGGTCGCCGTCCCGGTGACCGCTGCCAGCGGCGCTGCGGCGACCGGCGCCGCGTGTGCGGCGCTGGCCCGGGCGCTGCCCGAGCGGCTCGGCGGCCAGCTCCGCCGGCGGACGTCGCCGGCGTCTGCGCGGGTCGCCGCCTGGGGGTCGCCGCCGGTGGTGCTGCGTTGCGGCGTCGGGCGGCCGCCCGGCTACCGACCGCCCGACGTCATCCCGGTCGCCGTCGACGACGTCGCCTGGTACCAGCACATCGGCGGGCGCAGCGTGCAATGGGTCACCGTCGACCGGGCCGTCTACGTCGAGCTCGACGTCCCGAAGTCCTACGACGCCCAGGCCGGCTTCCTGGTCGACATGGGTGCCGCGATCCGAACGACGCTGCCGCCGACAGCCTCGCCGAGCGCGACCGCGTCGCGGCGGCCCACTCCCCGGCCGACCGGCACGCACTGAGCGACCGGCACGCGCTGAGCGACCGGCACGCGCTGAGCGACCGGCACGCGCTGACCGGACGGTCGCCACGTCGAGGGGGTTTGCCCGTCCCGGCAGGAGGCAGGACCGCGGACACCACCGACGAAGGGGACAGGCGTGGACGCGATCGTGCTGCTGAAGAACGACCACAAGAGCGTGGAGAAGCTGTTCAAGCAGTTCGAGAAGGCCGGCGACGACGCCTACGCGGAGAAGCGCCGCATCGTCGACGAGGTCATCGCGGAGCTGTCGGTGCACGCGCACATCGAGGAGCAGATCTTCTACCCGGACGCGCGAGCGGAGGTTCCCGAGACCGAGGATCACGTGCTCGAGAGCCTCGAGGAGCACCACATCGTGGTGTGGACGCTGTCCGAGCTGCAGAAGCTCGACCCGCACGACGAGCACTTCGACCCCAAGGTTCGGGTGCTGATGGAGAACGTGCGTCACCACGTGGAGGAAGAAGAGCAGGAGTGGTTCCCCGAGGTGCGCAAGGCGCTGGGACGCAAGCGGCTGCAGGAGATCGGCGGCCGGCTGGAGCAGCTCAAGACCACTGCGCCGCGCACCCCGGACCCGCAGCCGATGACCCGCGACTGAGCCCGCCGTGGCGGCCTTCCGGTCAGCGCAGCCCGGCCGGCCGCTTCAGCGCGGTGCGGACCAGCCGGTCCACCAGCGCCGGGTAGTCCAGCCCGGAGGCGGCCCACACCCGCGGGAACATCGACGCCGGCGTGAACCCCGGCATCGTGTTCACCTCGTTCACCAGCAGCGTGCCGTCGGGTTGCAGGAACAGGTCCACCCGGGCCAGGCTCTCGCAGCCGAGCGCGGTGTAGGCGCGCGCCGCCAGCGCCTGCACCGCCGCGGTGAGGGTCGTCGGCAGCTTCGCCGGGACGTCGAACTCCGTCGCCTCGTCGAGGTACTTCGCCTCGAAGTCGTAGAACTCGTGGCCGCCGACGACCCGGACCTCGGCCGGCAGCGACGCCTCCGGCGGCGCGCCGTCGCAGCCCTGCAGCACCCCGCACTCGAGCTCGCGCCCGACGACCGCCGCCTCGATGATGACCTTCGGGTCGTGCTCGCGGGCCACCTCGACCGCCGCCGCGAGGTCCTCCGGCCGGCTGACCCGGCTGATCCCCATGCTGGAGCCGGCCCGCGCCGGCTTCACGAACACCGGCACGCCCATGGTTTCCGCCGCGTCCAGCGGGTCGCCGCCACGCAGTACGACGTACCGCCCGATCGGGAGCCCGCGCGCGGCCAGCAGCAGCTTCATGAACTCCTTGTCCATCGCCACCGCGCTGGCGAGCACGCCCGAACCGACGTAGGGCAACCCGGCCAGCTCGAGCAGCCCCTGGATGGTGCCGTCCTCGCCGTACGGGCCGTGCAGCAGCGGCAGCACGACGTCCACCCCCCCGAGCGTCGCCGGCCCGGTGGCGGCGCCGAGGGCCAGCAGGCCGCCCGCGGTCGGGTCGGCGGGCAGCGTCAGCGCGGCGCCGCTGGCGTCGACCGCGGGCAGCCGCGCATCGGTGATCGCGAGCGCCTTCGGATCGTCCGGTGCGAGGACCCACCGGCCGGCGGGGGTGATGCCGATCGCGACCACGTCGTAGCGCTCCCGGTCGATCGCGTCGAGCACGCTGCCGGCGGAGATGCAGGAGATCGCGTGCTCGCTGCTACGCCCGCCGAAGACCACCGCGAGCCTGATCCGTCCGGGAGGAGCCATTTCGGCAACCTATCCGCCGTCGGGCGGGTCACCCGGCAGGCAGCGCCGCTCGCGGCGGCGCTGCGCCGGGCAGTGTGTCCAGCGCCGCGGTGACGTCGGCGACGACGTCCTCGACGTCCTCCAGGCCGATCGAGAACCGGACCGCGGCCGGCCCGATCCCGGCCGCGGCCAGCGCCGCGTCGTCGAGCTGGCGGTGCGTCGTGGTCGCGATGTGGCTGGCCTTGCTGTGGGTGCCACCCAACGACGACGCCCGGGCCACCAGCCGGAGCGCGTCGCACAGCGCCAGCCCGGCCGCCCGGTCCCCAGCCGGGGTGACGGTGACCACGCCGCCGTAGCGACCGGCGTCGAACAGCTTCCCGGCCAGCGCGTGGTCCCGGTGCGTCGGCAGCCCGGGGTAGTCCGTCCGGCGTACCCGCGGGTGAGCGGCGACCGACTCGGCGAAGGCCAGCGCGTTCGCGCAGTGCCGCTCCATCCGCAGCGGCAGCGTGGCCAGCCCGCGGTGCAGCAGGAACGCCTCGTCCGGCGCCAGCGCCGATCCGAGCTCGATGCGCACCTCCCGCACCCGGTGCAGCAGCTCCGGCCGGCCGACCGCGACCCCGCCGGTCACGTCGCTGTGGCCGCCGATGTACTTGGTGGCCGAGTGCACGACGATGTCCGCACCGTGCTCCAGGGGCCGGCACAGCAGCGGGGTGGCGAACGTCGAGTCGACGACCAGCGGCACGCCGGCCGCGCCCGCCACCGCGGCCAGCGCCGGCAGGTCGGCGACGGTCATCGTCGGGTTGGCCAGCGTCTCCGCCCAGATCAGGCACGTCTCCGCCCGTACAGCGGCGTGCACCGCCTCCGGGTTGGTCATGTCGACGAAGTCGACCGAGACGCCGAAGCGCCCGAGCACCCGGCGCAGCACGGCGTAGGTGCCGCCGTAGACCTCCCGCGGCGCGACAACGTGCGCGCCCGCAGCGGCAAAGGCCATCAGCACACCGCTGATCGCCGCCATCCCGGACCCGAACGGCTGGCCCACCACCGCGGTCGCGAGCCCAGCGCCCTCCAGCGCGGCCACGCCCTGGGCGAACGCGTCGGCGGTGGGGTTGTCCACCCGGCTGTAGCTGTAGCCCGGCGTCCGGCCACCGAGCACGTCGGCGTACTCGGCGGCGGTGCCGAAGGCGAACGCAGCGGTCCGGTAGACCGGCAGCCCGAGCGGGGTCTGGGCCGGGACCGGCGGCGGCGGTCCGTGCACGGCCCGGGTGCTCGGCCCGTACGGGCGCTGTGTCACGGCGACCCGGCGGACGCGGGCCGCCGGCGCGGCTCGGCATCGGAACGCTCCGGCCGGGCCTCCCGACCCATCAGCCGTCCGACGATGTCGGCCGGTCGCTCGCCGCCGTGCACCAGCGCGACGACGTGCTCGACGATGGGCATCGCCACGTCGTGCTTGCCGGCCAGCTCGAGAATCGACTGCGAGGACCGCACGCCCTCGGCCACCATCCGGGTCTCGTGCTGCAGGTCGGCCGGCACCCGGCCGCGGCCCAGCTGCTCGCCGAACGTCCGGTTGCGCGACAGCGGCGAGGTGCAGGTCGCGACGAGGTCCCCCAGACCCGCGAGACCCATGAACGTCAGCGGGTCCGCGCCGAGCGCCTCCCCGAGCCGGCTCGTCTCGGCCAGTCCGCGGGTGATCAGCGACGCCTTGGTGTTGTCGCCGAAACCCATCCCCTCCGCGACCCCACAGGCGATCGCGATGACGTTCTTCACCGCGCCGCCGAGCTCGGCGCCGACGACGTCGGGGTTGGTGTACGGGCGGAAGTACGTCGTGTGACACGCCCCCTGCAGCCACTCCGCGGCGGCGAGGTCGGTGCAGGCGACGACCGCGGCGGCCGGTTGGTGCGCGGCGATCTCGTGCGCCAGGTTGGGTCCGGTGACGACCGCCACCCGCTCCGCGGGCACGTCGGCCACCTCGCGGATGACCTCGGACATGCGCTTGGTCGTGCCGCGCTCGACGCCCTTCATGAGGCTCACCAGCAGCGCGCCGGTGGGCAGCAGCGGCACCCACCCGGCCAGGTTGTCCCGCAGGGTGTGCGAGGGAATCGCGATCACGACGAGGTCCGCACCGGTCAGCGCGTCGGCCGGATCGGCGGTGGCCCGCACCAGCGGCGGCAGCCGGAACCCCGGCAAGTAGTCGGGGTTCTCCGACGTCGCGGTCAGCGCCAGAGCCAGCTCGGGCCGACGCGCCCACAGCGTGGTCTCGGTGCCAGCGTCGGCGAGGATGCCGGCGAAGGCCGTCCCCCAGGAGCCGGCGCCGAGCACCGCGGCCCGGGTCACGCCGGCCGCCGCTGCGCGACGCCGGCCGGCCCCGGCGGCGCGTAGAGCTGCGCCGGGGGCTGCGCTGCGCGGATCTCGGCGAGTGCGTCCCGCAGACCTTCCATCACCAGGTCGGTCACGGCCCGCAGCACCTCCCGGGTCGGCTGGGTCCCGGCGTACGCGGACAGGTCGACCGGCGGGCCGGCGTGCAGGGTGGTGTGGTGGCGGGGGAGCAACCGCAGCCGCCGGGAGCCCGGCCGGAGAATCTCCTGCGCACCCCACTGCGCCACCGGGATCACGGGGGCACCGGTCTCCAGGGCGAGCCGGGCCACCCCGGTCCGACCCTCCATCGGCCACAGCTGCGGGTCGTGGGTCAGCGTTCCCTCCGGGTAGATCACCACGCACTCGCCGGCGCGCACCGCCGCGACCGCGGCCCGGACCGCACCGGCGGCGCTCGGGGTGTGGCGGTAGACCGGGATCTGCCCGGCGCCGCGCAGCAGCCGGCCCGCCAACGGCAGCCGGAACGCCTCCGCCTTGCACAGGAACCGCGGCAGCCGACCCGCGTCGTAGACGAACAGGGCGAGCGGGAACGGGTCGGCGTAGGAGATGTGGTTGGCCGCCACGATGACCCCGCCGCTGCGGGACAGCTCCGCCGCTCCGCGCCAGCTGTGCGTGGTGAGCAGCAGGACCATCGGCTTGATGACCACGACGGCCAGCCGAAGCCAGCCGCCGAGCCGCGCGCGCCGCACCCGTGCTCCTCTCCGTGCCGGTCCCGAGCCGGCGACGCCCTGGCCAGTGTCGCCCGCCGCGACGAACGCTGTCGAGGCCGCCACCGCCGGCTTGGCAGGATGACCGCGATGCCTGCCCGCCGATGGTCCGTGGTGCTTGCGCTCAAGCCGTTGCCGCTCGCCAAGTCGCGCCTTGTCGGGTTGTCCGACGAGCTGCGGCGCGAGCTGGTCGTGGCGATGGCGGTGGACACCGTTGTGGCGGCGCTGGGCTGCCCGTCGGTGCGGGCGGTGCTGGTCGTCACCGACGACGCGCGCGCCGCGACGGAGAGCGGCGCAGCGGGCGCAGCGGTGGTGCCGGACGAGCCGGCCGCGGGTCTCAACGCTGCGCTGGCCTTCGGCGCGAGGCGGGCCGCCGCGATCGCGCCCGGCGACGGCGTCGCAGCGCTGGGCGGTGACCTCCCGGCGCTACGCCCGAGTGAGCTGGGTCTGGCGCTGGAACGGGCAGCGGCGCACCCGCGCGCGGTCGTCGCCGACGCGCAAGGGACCGGAACGGCGTTGCTGTGCGCCGGCGCCGGCGTAGCGCTGTTGCCGGCGTACGGGCCGGGATCGTTCCGGCGGCACGTCGCCGCCGGCGCGGTGCCGCTGGACGTCGACCGCCTCGCCGGACTGCGCCGCGACGTCGACCTGCCCACCGACCTCGACGCCGCCGCTCGGCTGGGGGTCGGGGCGCGCACCGCCCGACTGCTACCGCAGCTACGGCCGGATCTCACCGCTGAGAGCTCGCCGTAGCGGTCGACGCGGGTAGCGTGCCCGCCGTGCAAGGAACCGTGCGCAGCTTCGCCGCGACCACCCGCTCCGGCACCGTGCTGCTCGACGACGGCAGCGAGCTCTCCTTCGACCGGTCGGCGTTCGAGCGGTCCGGGTTGCGGCTGTTGCGGCTCGGGCAGCGGGTGCGGCTGACCGTGTCCGGGTTGGCCCCCGACCTGCGGATCGACGCGCTCACGCTGGCGACGTTCGAGCAGCCAGACTGACCGGCGGGGGGGCGTCGGACTCCTGACAAGTGCGGGGGCGACCCCCCAGACCCGGGTGGCCGGCCCCGCACCTCTCGATCAGCTCTTGGCGGCGGTCTTACGAGCCGCGCTCTTGCGCGCCGGCGCTGCGCTGCCGGTGCTCGCGCCGGCGGTCTTCTTGGCGGCGCCGCGCTTGGTCGCCGTGGCGGTGCCGCCGGCAGCGGCACCCTTCGCGGCGCCGGTCTTGCGGGAGGCGGTCTTGGTACCGGTGGCCGAGCCCGCGGTCTTGGCCGCGGCCGACCGCTTGGTCGCCGGGGTCTTGGTGGCCAACGTCTTCGCTGCCGACGACTTCGCTGCCGACGACTTCGAGCCTGACGTCTTGGTGGCTAACGTCTTCGCTGCCGACGACTTCGCCGCCGACGACGACTTCGAGCCTGAGCTTCTGGTGCCGGTCCCGGCGCCGCTGGACCGCGTACCGCTGCTCTTGGCCGCGCTGGTCTTGGCGCTGGTCTTCGTCGCGCTGCCACCGCTGGCGGCGCTCTTACGGCTACGGGTGCCGGCCGACTTCGTGGCGGCACCGGTGGCGCGCTTGGCACCGCTGGGGCCCGAAGCCTTGATCGGCGTCGCAGCGTTCGTGGTGCTCTTGCTGGCCGTACGGCGGGTCCCCGTCGCGGCGGCGGCGACCTTGCCGGCGGTCGACCCGGCGCTGCGGGCCCCCGAGCCGGCCCGGCCGGCGGCACCGTTCGCCGCCGGGGGGAGCTTCGCCAGCTTCTTGGCACCGCTGACGTAGGCCTTGAAGCTGGTACCGGGGCGGAACTTCGGCACCGCGGTCTTCTTGACCCGCACCGATGCCCCGGTCGCGGGGTTGCGCGCCGTACGGGCCTCACGTTCGCGGCGCTCGAAGACGCCGAAGCCGGTGATGACCACCTTTTCGCCCTTCACCACCGACCGCTGGATGGTGTCGACGACCACCTCGAGGGCGCGCGCGGCATACCTCTTCTCCACCTCGAGTTGCTCCGTTACTGCATCGATCAGCTCGGCCTTGTTCACGTTGTCCCTCCGTGACCCCGTCGAGGCCCCATGCTTCGACTTGATCGCCAACGGTAGGCGCGAAAACCGTTCTATACAACGATGCGGGTCCGATTTCTTCCGGTGTCGCAAGCCTTTTCTGCCGGCCGGGTCGGCACATCGGAGGTCGATGCCGGCCGGCGGACCGCCGGACTCGGATGATTCAGCCGGGACAAGACCCCGAAAACCCCGCTGGACAAGGGCTTTACGGCGCTCCGGTGGTGCCGCTTCGGTCCGGTGCGTCCGCACCGGGGGCGCGCTCCCACCGGCTGTCGGTGGGCGGCACTTCCGAGCCCTCGATGTCACCTCCGCGCGTGGTCACCGGCAGTTCGGCGCGTCGCCGCTGCTCGAACCGGCTGATGTCGTCGGCGTGCCGCAGGGTCAGCGCGACGTCGTCGAGGCCTTCGATCAGTCGCCGGCGGGTGTCCTCATCGAGCCGAAAGCCTTCCCGGACCCGGTCGGTGCGCACCTCCCGGGCCAGCAGGTCGACGGTCACCGGGGTCTGCGGGGCGGCCTCCACCGCGTCCATCAGCTCCGTCACCGCCGCGGCTGAGAGCTGCACCGGGAGCAGGCCGTTCTTCAGGGCGTTGCTGCGAAAGATGTCGCCGAACCGCGGTGAGATCACCGTCCGGAAGCCGTGTTCCTGCAGCGCCCAGACCGCGTGCTCGCGGGACGAGCCGGTGCCGAAGTCGCTGCCGGCGAGCAGCACGGTGGCGCCGACGTACGCCGGGTCGTCCAGCGGGAAGCCGGCGGTGCCCCGCCAGGCGCTGAACAGGCCCGGGCCGAACCCGGTGCGGCTCACACGTTTGAGCCAGCTGGCCGGCAGGATCTGGTCGGTGTCCACGTTGCTGCGCCGCAGCGGCATGGCCGTGCCGGTGTGGGTGCGGAACGCTTCCACGTCAGGCCTCCAGGTCGGCGGGGGCGGTGAGCCGGCCGCGGACGGCGGTCGCCGCCGCGACCGCCGGGGACACCAGATGGGTGCGGGCGCCGGGCCCCTGCCGCCCCTCGAAGTTGCGGTTGGACGTCGAGGCGCAGCGCGCACCGGGCGGTAGCACGTCGGGGTTCATCCCGAGGCACATCGAGCAGCCGGCGGTGCGCCACTGCGCCCCGGCCGCGACGAAGACGCGGTCCAGGCCTTCCCGCTGCGCCTGCGCGGCCACCCCGGTCGAACCCGGGACGACGAGCACCTGGACGCCGGCCGCGACGCGGCGGCCGCGCAGCACGTCGGCCGCCGCCCGCAGGTCCTCGATCCGGCCGTTGGTGCACGAGCCGACGAACACCGCGTCCACGGCGATGTCGCGCATCGCGGTCCCCGGTGCGAGGTCCATGTAGCGCAGCGCGCGCTCGGCCGCGGCCCGATCGCTCTCCTCGGCGTACGACGACGGCTCGGGCACCCGACCCGAGAGCGGCACTCCCTGGCCGGGATTGGTCCCCCAGGTGACGAACGGCGTCACCAGGTCGGCGTCCAGCGCCACCTCCCGGTCGAAGCCGGCGTCGTCGTCGTCGCGCAGCGTCGACCAGTGGGCCCTTGCGCGCTCCCACGCGGCGCCGCGCGGGGCGGCCGACCGGCCGGCGAGGTAGTCGTAGGTGGTGGCGTCGGGTGCCACCAGCCCGGCCCGTGCGCCGGCCTCGATCGACATGTTGCACAGGGTCATGCGGCTCTCCATCGACAGCGCCGTGACGGCGGTACCGCGGTACTCGATCACGTGCCCCTGACCGCCGCCGGTGCCGATCTGGGCGATCAGCGCGAGCACCAGGTCCTTGGCCGTCGTGCCCGGTGGCGGGGTGCCGTCGATGGTGACCGCCATCGTCCGGGGCGGGTGCAGCCCGAGGGTCTGGGTGGCCAGCACGTGCTCCACGTCGCTGGTCCCGATACCGAAGGCGAGGGCGCCGAACGCGCCGTGGGTGGAGGTGTGACTGTCGCCGCAGACGATCGTCATGCCCGGCTGGGTGAGGCCGAGCTGCGGTCCGATGACATGCACGATGCCCTGCCCCGGGTCGCCACGGCGGTGCAGCGGTACGCCGAACTCGGCGCAGTTGCGGCGCAGCGTCTCGATCTGGGTCCGCGAGACCGGGTCGGTGATCGGCGCGGTGAGCTCTGTGGTGGGGACGTTGTGGTCCTCCGTCGCAACGGTGAGATCCGGCCGACGCACCGTCCGACCGGCGAGGCGCAGTCCGTCGAACGCCTGCGGGCTGGTGACCTCGTGCACCAGGTGCAGGTCGACGTAGAGCAGGTCAGGTTCGCCGGCCGCCCGGCGTACGACGTGCGAGTCCCAGACCTTCTCGATCAGCGTCCGACCCACGGTCTCTCCTTGCGTCTCACATATTGGTACGTCAGTATCAATTCGTGGACAACTCTAGCGGTGTCGGGGTGCTGGACAAGGCCGTCACGATCCTGGCCGCGCTGGCGGAAGGCCCGGCGGCGTTGGCCGCGCTGGTCGCGCGCACCGGGCTGAGCCGGCCGACCGCGCACCGGCTGGCCGTCGCCCTGGAGACGCACGGGCTGGTGGCCCGGGATCCGGACGGTCGGTTCGTGCTCGGGCCACGGATCGGCGAGCTCGCCGCGGCCGGAGCGGCCGACCCGCTGCCGTCGTTGGCCGGGCCGGTGCTGGCCCGGCTGCGCGACCGCAGCGGCGAGAGCGCGCAGCTCTACCGCCGGGAGGGCGACGCCCGCCGGTGCGTGGCGGCGGCCGAGCGGTCGGCTGGGCTGCGGGACACCGTGCCGGTCGGCAGCCTGCTCCCGATGACCGCCGGCTCGGCCGCGCAGGTGCTGGTGGCCTGGGAGCCGCGGGAGGCGGTGTCGGCGCTGCTGGAGCGGGCCCGGTTCCGGCCGGCCGCGCTCGCCGCCGTACGGCGCCGTGGCTGGGCCGCCAGCGTGGCCGAGCGCGAGCCGGGGGTGGCCTCGGTGTCCGCGCCGGTGCGGGCCCGCGGGGCCGTGGTGGCGGCGGTGTCGGTGTCGGGACCGATCGACCGGTTGACCCGCTCCCCCGGCCGGCTGCACGCGGCCGGCGTACTGGCCGCGGCGGAGGCGCTGACCCGGGCGCTGACCTGAGCCCGGCGGCACGTGCTGCGCCGGGGCTGGTCGACGGTCGTAGCCCCGACCGGATTCGAACCGGCGCTACCGCCTTGAGAGGGCGGCGTCCTAGGCCGCTAGACAACGGGGCCGCGCAAACGCTCGACGGAGCGTCGCTGGGGTACCAGGACTCGAACCTAGACTAGCTGAACCAGAATCAGCCGGGCTGCCAATTACCCCATACCCCATCGGACCCGGCGCCGAAGCGGCGTCGAGGCCGCCGGGAATGTTACCGGACGCCCGGGCCTGCCTGCTCAGCCGGCGGCCGCGGCCTGCATCCGGCGCAGGGTGCGTTCCCGGCCGAGCAGCTCGAGGGACTCGAACAGCGGCGGCGAGACCGTGCTGCCGGTGACGGCGACCCGAACTGGGCCGAACGCGGTACGGGGCTTGAGCCCCAGCCCGTCCACCAGGGCCGCGCGCAGCGCCGCCTCGATCAGCGGAGCCCGCCAGTCGGCCAGCCCGCACAGCGCCGCCGCGGCCGCGGCCAGCACCGGCGCGGTCTCGGCGGCGGTGGCGCGGGCCGCCGCCGCCGGGTCGATCGCGAAGTGCCGCTCGTCGACGAAGAGGAAGCGCAGCATTCCGCTGGCCTGCGCGAGGGTCTCGATGCGCTCCTGCACCAGCGGCGCGGCGGCGACCAGCAGCAGCTGCTCGGCCGCGGACGGTGGCGTGCCGAGTACGCCGTCACGCTGCAGGAAAACGGTCGCCCGGGCGGCGAAGTCGGCGGCCGGCAGCGCACGGATCTTGCGGCCGTTGAGGTCGGTGAGCTTCTTGAGGTCGAACCGGGCCGGGTTGCTGCCGATCCGGCCCAGGTCGAACGCCGCCACCATCTCGGTCAGCGTGAAGTCCTCCCGGTCGCCGCCTAGCGACCAGCCCAGCAGGGCCAGGTAGTTCAACAGCGCCTCCGGCAGGAACCCCTCCGAGCGATAGAAGGCGATCGAGGCCTCCCGGTTGCGCTTGCTGAGCTTGGCGTTGCCCTCCCCCATCACGAACGGCAGATGACCGAAGCGCGGCACGTCCGCCGGCGGGACGCCCAGCGCGGCGTACAGCGCGAGCTGCCGCGGGGTGGAGGAGAGCAGGTCCTCACCGCGCAGCACATGGGTGATACGCATCAGCACGTCGTCGGCGGGCGCGGTCAGCGTGTAAAGCGGATGCCCGTCGGCGCGCAGCAGCACGTAGTCCGGCACGTGCGCGGAGTCGAACGTGACTTCGCCGCGGATCAGGTCGACGAAGCTGGTCTCGCCCGCCGGCATCCGGAACCGCAGCACCGGCCGCCGCCCCTCGGCCTCGTACGCCGCCACCCGGTCGGGTTCGAGCGCCCGGCAGTGGCCGTCGTAGCCCGGCGGCCGACCCGCGGCGGCGGTCCGGGCGGTGACCTCCTCCGGCGTGCAGAAGCAGGGGTACGCCGAGCCCTGCTCCTGCAGCTGGGCGGCGATCCCGGAGTAGATCTCCAGCCGCTCGCTCTGCCGGTACGGCGCGTGCGGGCCGCCGACCTCGGGGCCCTCGTCCCAGTCGAGCCCGAGCCACCGCAACACGTCCAACGCGCCGGCGTAGGACTCCTCGGTGGAGCGGACCCGGTCGGTGTCCTCGATGCGGAAGACAAAGGCGCCGCCGGTATGCCGGGCGTAGGCCCAGTTGAACAGCGCGGTCCGGATCACCCCGATGTGCATGTCGCCGGTCGGGGACGGCGCGAAGCGCACCCGCACCGGCCGAGTCGGCGTCACCTCGGCCGCCGGCCGGACCGGCGCCACCGTCGGCTCAGCCACGGGCGACGACGGGGTTGGCCAGCGTGCCGACCCCTTCGATGGTGATCTCGACGACGTCGCCGGGGTGCAGCGGTCCAACCCCGGCGGGGGTGCCGGTGAGCACGACGTCCCCGGGCAGCAGCGTCATCACCCGGCTGATGTACTCGATCAGCGCCGGCACGGTGGTCACCAGCTCGGCCGTCCGGGCGTCCTGCCGCGTCTCGCCGTTGACCGCGGTGACGATGGACAGGTCACCCGGGTCGAGCTGGGTCTCGATCCAGGGACCCAGCGGGCAGAACGTGTCGTAGCCCTTGGCCCGCGACCACTGCCCGTCGGTGGCCTGCTGGTCCCGCGCGGTGACGTCGTTGGCGCAGGTGTAGCCGAGCACCTTCTCGAGCGCCGCGGCGGCCGGCACGTCCCGGCAGATCCCGCCGATGACGACGGCCAGCTCGCCCTCGAAGTCGACCCGGCCGGAGGAGGCGGGGCAGGCGATCGCGTCACCGGTGCCGATCACCGCCGTGGACGGCTTCAGGAAGATCATCGGCTCGGCGGTGATCTTGCCGCCCATCTCGGCGGCGTGCTCGGCGTAGTTGCGGCCGATCGCCACGACCTTGCTGGGGATGATCGGCGCGAGCAGCCGGACCTCGCTGAGCGGGTAGCGGTACCCGGTGAACGTGAACGGCGCGAACGGGTGGCCGGTGATCGGCGCCACCTCCGCCGCACCGGGCGGCCCCTCGACGACGCCGAAGTCGACCTCATCCCCGATCGAGAACCTGGCGATGCGCACGGCGGCGGCGACCTTCACACTCGGCGGCGGGACGCCCGGCAGGCTATCGGGTCAGCGGAACGCCGCCCGGTGCTCCGCCAGGAACCGCGCCATCGTGCGGGCCGGCCGGCCGATGGCCCGGGCCACCTCGTCGGTGACCTTCGCGGCCTTGCCCTGCCGGACGGCGGCCAGCATCTCGACCAGCCCGTCGGCGAACCATTCACTCCCCCCGGAGGCCAGCGTCGCGGCCCGGGCCTGCTCCGGGGTCGCGTCGAGGTATCTCACGTCCCGGTCGAGCACCCGGGAGAGCTCGGCGGCCACCTCGGCGTAGGTCAGCGACTCGGGCCCGGTCAGGGCGTAGGTCGCGCCGTCGTGGCCCGGGCCGGTGAGCACGTGCGCGGCCACCGCGGCGATGTCGCGGGCGTCGATGTGGCTGACCGCCGCGTCCCCACCCGGCACCGGGAGCAGCCCCGACTCCTGCACCGGGGCGGCGAAGCCGAGCAGGTCCTGCATGTACAGGTTCGGCACCAGGACGGTGTGCGGGAGGCCGGAGCGCTCCAGCGCCGCCAGCGCCTCGGTGTGGATGTCGGCGAGCCGCCCGAACTCCGGGGTTCCGACGCCGATCGAGGCGAGCTTGACCACCCGCGGCCGGCCGGCGCGCAGCGCCGCGTCGAGGACGTTGCGCTCCTGCGCCGGCAGGTCGGGGCTGGGCGGTGCGACCAGGAACACGGCCTGTACGTCGCACATCGCCCGGTCCAGCTCGGCGGCGTCGCCGTAGTCGCCGACGGCGATCTCGCAGTCGTATCCGCGCAGGGCGTCGGCCTTCTCCGGGCTCCGCACCAGCGCCCGGGTCGGCGAGCCGCCCGCGCACAGCCGGACGACGAGCTCGCTGCCCACGCTGCCGGTCGCTCCGGTCACGAGGATCATGGCGTCTCCGGCGGGTCGGCGGCGGTTGTCGCTGCCCAACCTACGGGGGCGGCCGCCGTACCCTGGCTGCGTGCGTCCGGTCATCGGCATCACCGCCTACGTCGAGGTCGCTCGCTGGGGGTTCTGGGACACCACCGCGACCCTGCTGCCCTACCGCTACGTCGAGGCGGTCGAGCGGGCCGGCGGCCGGGCGGTGGTGCTGCCGCCCTACGACGGCGAGCGGGACCCGGTGCTGGACCGGTTGGACGGGTTGCTGCTGGCCGGCGGCGCCGACATCTCCCCGGCCCGCTACGGCGCGGCGCCGCACCCGCAGACCAGCGGGGTGCGCCCCGACCGGGACGCCGGCGAGCTGGCGCTGCTCGACGCCGCGCTGGCCGGCGAGCTGCCCCTGCTCGGGATCTGCCGGGGCATGCAGCTGATGACGGTCGCGCTCGGCGGCCGGCTGAGCCAGCACCTGCCGGACGTGGTCGGGCACGACCGGCACCGCCCGGCGCCCGGGGTCTACGGCGACCACCCGGTCCGGCTCGCCCACGGCAGCCGACTCGGCGCGGTTCTCGGCCCGGACACCGTCGTGCGCTCCTATCACCACCAGGGGGTCGACGACCCCGGTCCGCGGCTGCGGGTCACCGGCTGGGCGGACGACGGCACGGTGGAGGCGGTGGAGCTGCCCGGCGACCGGTTCGCCGTCGGCGTGCTCTGGCACCCGGAGGCCGGAGCGGACCCACGGCTGTTCGACGCGCTGGCCGCCGCCGCCGGCGCTACAGCGCGGTGACGTAGGCGCCGGTGAGGCCGCCGTCGACCAGGAACGTCGACGCGGTGACGTAGGAGGAGTCGTCGCCGGCGAGGAACAGCACCGCACCGGCGATCTCCGCGGCCTCGGCGAAGCGCCCCATCGGCAGGTGCACCAGGCGGCGCGCGGCGCGTTCCGGGTCCTTGGCGAACAGCTCCTGCAACAGCGGGGTGTTCACCGGGCCGGGGCACAGGGCGTTGACCCGCACTCCCTGACGGGCGAACTGCACGCCGAGCTCGCGGGTCAATGCGAGCACCCCGCCCTTGGAGGCGGTGTAGGAGATCTGCGAGGTCGCGGCGCCCATCACCGCGACGAACGAGGCGGTGTTGACTACCGAACCGCCGCCACCGGCCACCAGGTGCGGGATGCCGTACTTGCAGCAGAGGAACACGCTGGTGAGGTTGACCTCCTGCACCCGCCGCCAGGCCTCCAGCGAGGTGTCGAGGATCGAGCCGTCGTCGGGCGGGGAGATGCCGGCGTTGTTGAAGCAGATGTCGAGCCGGCCGTAGCGCTCCAGCGCGGCGGCGTACATCGCCTGCACGTCGTCCGCCGCGGTCACGTCCGCGTGCACGTACAGGCCGCCGACCTCGGCCGCCAGCGCGGTCCCCGGCTCGTCGGCGAGGTCGGCGACGACGACGTCGGCCCCCTCGGCGGCGAACCGCCGGGCGGTGGCCGCGCCGATGCCGCCGGAGCCGCCGGTGATGACCGCGACCTTGCCGCCCAGCCGACCGGTCACCTATGGTCCGCCGTGGACAGGAAGACGTTCTTGACCTCGGTGTAGGCCTCCAGCGCGTGCGGCCCGAGCTCGCGGCCCACCCCCGACTGCTTGAAACCGCCGAACGGCGTGGTGACCCGGACCGAGCGGTGGGAGTTCACCGAGAGGTTGCCGGCCTCGACCGCCCGCGCCACCCGCAGCGCCCGGCCGACGTCGCGGGTCCAGATCGACCCGGACAGGCCGTAGATCGTCGCGTTGGCCAACCGGATCGCGTCGGCCTCGGTGTCGAAGGGCACCACGACCGCCACCGGCCCGAAGATCTCCTCGGTGACGGCCCGGTCGGCCGGGTCCACCGGGGCCAGCACGGTCGGCGGGTACCAGAACCCGGGCCCCGCCGGGGCCGTGCCGCGGATCGCCACCGGCGCGCCGGGCGGCACGTAGGACGCGACGGTCTCGCGCTGGCCGGCCGAGATCAGCGGGCCCATCTCGGTCGCCTCGTCGGTCGGGTCCCCGACCCGCAGCATCGCCACGGCGGTCGCCAGCCGGGCCAGGAACTCCTCCAGCACGGGCCGCTGGACCAGGATCCGGGAGCGGGCGCAGCAGTCCTGGCCGGCGTTGCCGAAGACGGCGTACGGCGCGCTGGCCGCGGCGGCCTCGAGGTCGGCGTCGGCGAAGACGATGTTCGCGGACTTGCCGCCGAGCTCGAGGGTGACTCGTTTCACGGTGCCGGCGGCTGCGGCCATGATCTCCCGGCCGACCGCCGTGGAGCCGGTGAACGCAACCTTGGCCACCCGCGGCGAGCTGACCAGGCGCCGGCCGACGACCGTGCCTCGGCCCGGCAGCACGGTGACGACACCCGGCGGGAGATCGGTCTCCGCGGCCAGCTCGGCGAACCGAAGCGCGGTCAGCGGGGTCAGCTCGGCCGGCTTGAGCACGACGGTGTTGCCGGCGGCCAGCGCCGGGCCGAGCTTCCAGGCCGCGATCGTCAGCGGGAAGTTCCAGGGCACGATCAGCGCGACGACGCCCAGCGGCTCGCGGAAGGTCATGTCGACGCCGCCGTCGACCGGGACCGTGTCCCCCAGCAGCCGCTCCGGCGCTCCGGCGTAGTAGTCGAACGTGTCGCGGACCATCGCCATCTCGCCCCGGGCGTCGGCGATGGGCTTGCCGGTGTTGACGGTCTCGAGCCGGGCCAGCTCCTCCAGCGCGGTGTCGACGCGGTCGGCGAGGCGCCGCAGCAGCCGGGCCCGGTCACCGGGCGCCACCGCCCGCCAGCCGTCGTACGCCGCCGCCGCCCGCTCGATCGCGGCGTCGGTCTCGACCACCCCGGCCAGCTCGACGGTGCGCACCAGCTCCTCGGTCGCCGGGTTGACGACGTCGTGCGTCGCGACCGTCACGCGGCGCCCCTCACATTCGCTCGAACCCGCGGAACCGCTCCCAGTCGGTCACCGCGGCGTCGTACGCGCGGTTCTCCACCACCGCCATGTTCGTGTAGTGCTCGACGACCTCGTCGCCGAAGGCGGCGCGGGCGACCGGGCTGGCCGAGAACAGCTCGGCGGCCTCGCGCAGCGTTGCCGGCACCCGGGGCCGGTCGGAGGTGTAGGCGTTGCCGACGAACTCCGGCTCCAGCACCAACTCCTGCTCGATGCCGTGCAGACCGGCGGCGAGCAGCGCGGCGATGGCCAGGTAGGGGTTGACGTCACCACCGGGCACGCGGTTCTCGACCCGCAGCGAGGGGCCGTGCCCGACGACCCGCAGCGCGCAGGTGCGGTTGTCCCGACCCCAGGCGACCGCGGTCGGAGCGAAGCTGCCGGGGACGAAGCGCTTGTAGGAGTTGACGTTCGGGGCCAGCAGGAGGGTGAGCTCGCGCAGGCAGGCCAGCTGTCCGGCGATGAAGTGCTCCATCAACGGGCTGAAGCCGTGCCGCTCACCGGCGAGGACCGGATCACCGTCGACCGAGCGCAGGCTCAGGTGGATGTGGCAGGAGTTTCCCTCGCGCTCGTTGAACTTGGCCATGAACGTGAGGCTCATGCCCTCCTCGGCGGCGATCTCCTTGGCGCCGTTCTTGTAGATGGCGTGCCCGTCCGCGGTCTCGAGCACCTCGGCGTAGCGGAAGGCGATCTCGTGCTGGCCGAGGTTGCACTCGCCCTTGGCCGACTCCACCGAGAGGCCGGCGCCGGCCATCGAGGTCCGGATCCGGCGCAGCAGCGGCTCGATCCGGGCCGTGCCGAGCAGCGAGTAGTCGACGTTGTAGAGGTTGGCCGGCTCGAGCTCACGATAGGCCTTGCGCCACGCGGCCTCGTAGGTGTCGCGGAACACGATGAACTCGAGTTCGGTGCCGGCCAGCGCCTGCCAGCCGTAGGGCCTGAGCCGGTCGGTCTGCCGGCGCAGGATCTGTCGCGGCGAGGCCACCACCGGCCTGCCGTCCTCCCACTCGAGGTCGCCGAGCACCAGGGCCGTTCCCGGCTGCCAGGGCACCAGCCGCAGCGTGTCCATGTCGGGTCGCAGGACGAAGTCGCCGTACCCCTGCGACCACGACGACATCGCGTAGCCGTCGACGGTGTTCATGTCGACGTCGACCGCGAGCAGGTAGTTGCAGCCTTCGGCGGCGTTCTCGACGACGTCGTCGAGAAAGTGCCGGGCGGCCAACCGCTTGCCCTGGAGCCGGCCCTGCATGTCGGTCACCGCGAGCAGCACGGTGTCAAGGCTGCCGGCGTCGACCATCACCCGCAGCTCTTCGAGGCTGAGCCGGCCCGGACCAGACGTCATACGCGTTCCAGGTCGCGCTCGATGGCGGCCAGCTCCTCGGCGCTGCCCTGCACCTTGGGACCGGTGAACCACCTGCGCGCCGAGACGATCCACCAGATGCCGGCGAAGCCGAGGACGGCGAGGACGGCGACTGGGGCGTAGTTGAACGAGCTGCGCGTTACGGGGCTCACCTGGGGCAGCATGAACAGCACCGCGATGAACACCACCCAGACGATCGCGATGATGTCGATCGGCCGGCTCCAGCGGCCGAGGTGCCACGGGCCCGGCTGGAACCGGTCGCCCGCCCGCAGGCGGAGGAAGACCGGCAGCACGTAGGCGATGTACAGGCCGATGACGGCGATCGAGGTCACCGCGAAGTAGGCCACCGGGCTCCACAGGTAGGGCAGACCGAGGATGAACGCACCCACGGCGGCGAGCCAGATCGAGTTGGTCGGCGTCCGGGTGCGGGGGTTGATCCGGTGCCAGAACGCCGACGCGGGCAGCGCCCCGTCCCGGGAGAAGGCGTAGATCATCCGGGAGTTGGCGGTCACCGAGGACATCCCGCAGAAGAACTGCGCCCCGACGACGATGAGCAGCAACAGCTCCCCGCCGGTACGCCCGACCGCGTCGATGAAGATCTGAGCCGGCGGCACGCCGGTCGCCGAGGCGAGCTCCTTGTTGTAGTCCTGGATCGCGTAGGTCAGGCCGATGAGCAAGACCCAACCGGCGACCAGCGACACCACGATCGACATGACGATGCCCTGCGGCCCGCTGCGCGCGGCGTCCCGGGTCTCCTCCGTCATGTGCGCGGACGCGTCGTAGCCGGTGAAGGTGTACTGCGCGACGAGTAGGCCGAGGAGGAACACGTACCAGGAGGCGCCCCAGCCGGTGTTGTTCACGAACTTGGTGAACACGAACGACGTCGACTGGTGGTGGTCGGGCACGATCGCGAGCGCCGCCACGATGACGACGACGCCGACGATGTGCCACCAGACGCTGATGTCGTTGAGCAGCGCGACCAGCCGCACCCCGAACGTGTTGAGCAGCGCGTGCAGGAACAGGATCACCGCGTAGACCGTGATGACGTGCCCGGGGGACGCCGACAGGCCGGTCGCCAGGTTGAGGAACGCGGTGGTGAAGAAGGCCGCACCGAAGTCGATCCCGGCGGTCACCGCGACCTGGCCGAGCAGGTTGAACCAGCCGGTGAACCACGACCACGCCGGGGCGTTACGCCCGGCGAGCTTCGCCGACCAATAGTACAGGCCGCCAGCGGTGGGGTAGCTCGAGCAGACCTCGGCCATCGCCAGCCCGACGACCACCACCATGATGCCGACGAGCGGCCAGCCGATCGTCATCACGACCGGTCCGCCGGTGTTCATGCCGAACAGGTACAGCGTGAGGCAGCCGGACAGGATCGAGATGATCGTGAACGACACGGCGAAGTTGGAGAAGCCGGACATGCCGCGCTTGAGCTCCTGCGCGTAGCCCAGCTCGTGCAGTCGTCGCTCGTCGTAGCCCCGGTCAGCGGCAGGGCCGGAGGCCGGGTGCGAATCGGGCACCGGGCGTTCGGTCGAGGACGCCATGACAGTCCTTTCACACAGCGCTACCCGGGAAGCACTCGCACGCGTGGACGGGCCGCAACCCACCCCTGCC